>CALUTB010000048.1 GCA_944323575.1 uncultured Mailhella sp.
GATGTTCCGGCCTCCGCCTTCAGCCTGGCCAGATTGGCCGCCTCTTCCTCGGCCTTGCGCTGCACTTCCGCCCGGATAATCTCGCCTTTCAGCCATTCCTTCGGAGCCTGCTGTTCCTGGGGCGTCGGTATGTCGTTTCGGTGGTCACTCATGCGGCCACCTCCATGCCTACGGCCGAAGATGCGCCGCGGGCTTTCCAAATTTCGGATTTATTTTCAAAAAATTTCCGGCACTCTTCGCGCTCGGCAAGCCCCCGCATAAGCCAAGGACCGGAAAGGACCCAAGAAGCCGCCGCACCGGCCATGACACTCTGGCCGGAAGCCTTTTCTTCGGGGAGCATGAGGGGGATGAAGCAGCCGGCATCTCCCCCCGCGGGGAGATGCGAACCGGCCAGAACGAAGTATCTCTCGGGGAGATATCGGGGAGATATTTTTGACGGCGCGAACGAAAAAATAGGGAATGATATCAGGATAATGTCGCAGACAACGGGGACAAGTTCCGACCTAGTGAAACTTGAAGGGTGAAAAGTTCCATTTTGCTGTCTTTTATTGCAACATATTATTTTACCTGTTATTTTATGCAAAAGTCTCTGTATCTTTTTACAGCTGTTTGCGCCGCTGGGGAGACATTTGGGGAGATTTTTACGCGGCTGGGAAGATAAAATCGCCCCTCTCAACAGCGCGTAAAGCGGCAGGAGGACAACGTTATGGCCACCAGACAAACACTACCCGCTTCTCCGGATTATGCACCCGAGAAAGCGGCAAGCGTCGACACGACGGCAAGCCGGACATCGTGTTCTACTACCGCATCAAGGTTGCCGGCGTGAGCCGCTGGGTGAAGTGCGGCTGGCGCAGCGAGGGCATGAACGCCCGTCTGGCCGCAGAAATGAGAAGAAACGCCCTGTCCAGCTGAACCCCGCCATTCCCCGCACGGCGCCGCTCTTTGCGGACGCCTGGAACTGTCACATGACGCAGCATCCGCTGTCCAAGGCCACGCGAAGCACGGCACAGAGCTATGCCCGACAGCATCTTTTCCCGGCCTTCGGCGGCCTCAGGCTGAATTCCATCACTCCGGAGCTGCTCACGGAGTTCATCCGCAGCCGCACGGCCGCAGGACTCGATCCCGGAACCGTCCGACACATGCTTACGCTGGTAGGCATCATGTTCAATGTGACGCGCAAGGCCCGAATTGTTCAACATTGCCCGCGGCAGATCCTGCACCTTGTTCATGCCGACTCCTTTTTCTTTTCTGCCACCCTGAAGACGCTGCCGGTTTCAAGAAAGAAAATCTCGAAGCGAAAGCCCCGAGGCTTCATTTATGGGTATATCAGTTCACCGAAGCCAAGACAGATATTCAGGCCGAGGTTTTCGATTTCAATTGCGGCGATCTCCTTTTGCAGATTCTCTGAAAATCCCGAAACGAGAAAATTTGCCCATTACTGCTCCATTTGACAGAGATTATTTTCGAGATAAAAAACCTGTATCATTATGCTGCGAGGTTACTATGTACATAGCTTGTATTCTTCTTCTGGGAGGAGCTGTCGTCGGGCTTCTTTCCGGCCTGTTCGGTGTAGGCGGTACTATCATTATCGTTCCATTGCTCAATACTCTTTTCTCCAGCATGGGCATTTCGGAAAACCTTGTTCAGCACATCGCTGTGGGCACAGCTCCGTCAACCATTCTCGTGACCTCTCTGGCCACTTTTATCGCACATGTGCGCATGGGATCCATGCGGTGGGATGTCTGGAGAAAAATGCTGTCAGGAATCATCGTTGGTTCCATAGTCGGAGCCGTACTTGCCCATAAGATACAGGGACAATCTCTGGAACTCATTTTTGGAATCATGATAGTCGTCATGGCCATCCAAATGATTATAGGATTCAAGCCCCGTCCTCATACAGGAATACAGGCTTTTTATTTTCCTGTAAGCGTGGCCATCGGCATTCTTTCCAGCCTCACCGGCGTTGCTGGCTCTCTTCAGCTCATTATTTTCCTGGCATGGGCAGGCTATGCATGGTGTGACTGTGTAAGTACGGCCGCCGCGCTCAGTTTACCCATCACCCTTACTGCCACCATCAGTTATATGATTCTCGGCTGGTCCACTGAAGGACTGCCGGAATACTCTCTCGGTTATGTCTATCTCCCCGGAACATTCGGCCTCATGATTCCAAGCATGCTTATGGCCGTTGTCGGAGCAAAGCTTGCACACTGGTCAAAGCTGCCAGCCGGGCTATTGAAACGAGCCTTCGGCGTATTCGGCCTTTGTGTAGGAGTTTCGATTCTAATCAAAGTAATCTGATTCATAAAATCCCCCGAAGCGAAAGCTCCTGGGGATTCGTTTTATCGCGTCAGCTCACCGATCCAAGGCGGATATTCAGACTTAAGGCCGAGACAACGACGCTTCATGTGCAAAAGCTGTCTGGAAAACAACCCTTCCGATCAAAAGACAGGTCCCCGGAATTGCCTCCCGAGGACCTGCTTTTCATTTCAGAAGTACATCAATACGGAACGTCATCGCTGAAGACGCATGCGATCCTTGCCGCGGACAGGAACGGTTTCTCTGACTGCCGCAGGCGTAAAACACATGCCTTCCAACCAGAAAAGAAATCCGTCGGCAATGGACTCACATGTTTTGCGAAGGCTGCCGTTGCGGAGGGAACTCTTGGAAACGGTCTTTTCAAGAGAAAAATTCTTGCGGATATATGGTTCGGCCGTTCCGGTTCCCTTTCCACCCGTTGCCCGGTGCACGATCTTCAGAATGTAGTTCTGACCGATGTCATGAATATCAAAATGAAGCCGCTGTCCCATGAACTCGAAGATATGCTCTTCAATCCACGGACAGCCTCTTCTTGTCAGGGCGTTTCTTATCTCTTCGTAAAGTTCCATGGCAGGACTCCTTGAATATGGTGACCCCGTGTTTCAAGATTCTCCCCTGACGTTGAAAAGATCAAGTAGAAAAGTATTTCCGGAATATTACAAAATATTATCGCGGACCTTTCCGTTCATACCGTCCCTCCGGACGACTGTTTCCGACCGTCCTTCATCGGGGAAAAGCGTTTTGGCATTACGCCCCGTATCGAAAAACATCTTGCCGTACCGGGCCCACACTTGACGGGACATGACCTTACGTTTCAGGGCATGGTCCGCTCTTTCGAATTCTTCCTGCGGACAGGAGTCCTCTTCCCCATGCTCCTGTTCCCTCCCTCTGACTCCGGAGAAATGCTCAGGCGGTCTGGAATTCTTCGGCGTCATGCAGGAAGACCTCACGAAAAATCATTGCCTTCTCCTCACCAAGGCGCTCCTCATAGCCGCAAATACCGGCACCATCATCGACATACTCTGCGTACACCAGTTTCCGGTACAGACGCTGCTCCTTTTTCGGCCGGAGTCGTCGGACAATATGCCTCACCGTTTCTCCTCGACAACTTTTCCGGATGCGGCGGCTTCATCATGTTGGCCACGGGACTCCGTACCCGCGGCATCATGCAGTTCCGAGCATGTTGCCGGATCTTCTTTTCTCCATGCCCCTTTCCCTGCTCTGACTGAGCTTCTTCGCCTGAAATAAGCCTTTCGCAGTCTTTTCAAAACGATGCCGAGCGGGTATAACCGGGAAAGAAGATCGGCCTTTCAGGAGAGTGTCATATATGCATACGTTTTACCTTCCGCCGGAACACTGGCAGAAAGAACTCGAAATTTCCGGCGCGGAAGCGCATCATATGGGCCGGGTTCTCAGACTTCATCCCGGAGACGAAGTTCTTGTCCTTGACGGTGAAGGTCGCGAAGCTCTGTGTCGCATCATCCGCATGGGAAAACAGAGCGCATCCCTGCAGATGCTGAACGAAAAGCGTCATCAGCGTCCGGATTCCGGCGTTGTTCTTGCCGTCGGCTGGGGGAAGGAAGCCCGGCGTGGATGGATACTGGAAAAATCCGTCGAACTTGAGGCTGCCGGTCTCTGGTTCTGGCAGGCAAAACGCAGCCAGTTTCCCGTACCGCGGGATGTCAAGGAAACCTGGCATGCCTCACTGGTTGCCGGGGCAAAGCAATGTCGAAATCCATGGCTGCCGGAACTGCGTACGCTGCCTGGAGGCGTGGAGGAACTCATCCGACTCTCAAAAGATTACCCGCACAGACAGGTGCTTCTGGAAAGCGGTCTGCCGGGGCAGAGCTTCATGTCTGAGGAATTCCTCGGACAGCCGGGAAAGACGCTCTGTGTCATCGGTCCTGAAGGCGGTTTCACGCCGGAGGAGGCGGATCATCTCATCAAAGCCGGTTTTCAGGCGCTGAGCATGGGAGAACGCGTTCTTCGATGGGAGACCGCAGCCATGATGGCTCTTGGTCTGCACTGGTGGAAACGTCAGCATCCGGGAGAACAGCAATGAACCGTCCGCTGCCGGAAAGTCTTCGTCCTTCCGATCTGGAACATTTTGTCGGACAGCCTCATCTGCGCGCACAGATACAGGCTCTCCTGAACAGTCCGTCGCTTCCGAGTCTTCTGCTCTTCGGTCCTCCGGGGTGCGGCAAATCCACGCTTGCGCTTCTTCTTGCCCGCGCCACGGGCAAGAAAATGCTTCGGCTCTCCGCCCCGGAAGCCGGCATTCAGCAACTGCGCCGGCAGCTGGCCGGCGTGGAAATTCTGGTGCTTGACGAACTCCATCGCTTCTCCAAGGCGCAGCAGGACTTTTTTCTTCCCATTCTCGAAAGCGGCGAGATCACCATGATCGCCACGACCACGGAAAATCCGTCCTTCAGCGTCACAAGACAGCTCCTTTCCAGATTGCACGTTCTTCGTCTTAAGCCGCTCGGTCGCGACGACCTGCTCTCCCTGGCCCGCCGCGGCACGGAAAAAACCGGCGCACAGTTTCCCGACGACGTGCTGGAATTTCTGTCCGCCCTGTCCAATGGAGATGCCAGGACTCTGCTCAATCTTGTAGAGTATGTTTCCGGTCTGCCTGAAGAACAGCGTACGCTCGCCGAAGTGCAGAAAGTCATGCCGGAAGTCGTGGCCCGTCACGACAAGGACGGCGACAGCCATTACGAACTTGCCTCCGCCATGATCAAGTCCATACGCGGAAGCGATCCGGATGCCGCGCTCTACTATCTTGCCTGCCTGCTGGAGGGTGGAGAGGATCCGCGTTTCATTTGCCGTCGGCTCATCCTGTCGGCTTCGGAAGACGTAGGTCTTGCCGATCCCCATGCCCTGCCCATGGCCGTAGCCTGTCAGCAGGCCGTGGAATTCGTGGGCATGCCTGAAGGCTACATTCCTCTGGCGGAAACCGCGATCTATCTGGCTCTCGCACCGAAGAGCAATTCCACATATGCGGCCTATCACAACGTGACGCGGGAAATAAAGAACAACGGCATGCAGCCCGTTCCCCTTCATCTGCGGAATGCGGTAACAAAAATGCAGAAGCAGTGGGGATACGGAAAGGACTATCAATATCCGCACAACTTTCCCGGAGCCTGGGTGGATCAGGAATACCTACCGGAGACAGTCGTCGCCAGGCGTTACTATCAGAGCAAGGACCAGGGAGATGAACCACGGCTCAACGCGTGGCATAAGCGTCACCGTCGCGCCGCTCCCATAGACAGAAAATAACCAACGGACAACGAGCATGGAACAGTACTTTTCACGCAACTACCGGTCTCAGGGACACCCGGCAGGCATGTTTCCCTCCCTGCGTTTCTATCTGTCTCTGGCCGGCATCATGTACAGGGCCGGTCGCATGGCCGCCGCAGGCCGCTACGATGCCACGCGCTGGGTCTATGACAGCTTTCTTGTTGGAAAGCTCATGGAACGCATCGGCGCTCCCGTCATCATCGAGGGAGTGGAACATCTCGACAGGGAAGGTCCCTGCGTCTTCGAGGCCAATCACATGAGCACGCTGGAGACCTTTTTCCTGCCCTGCATCATACAGCCCCGCAAGGATGTGACCTTCGTCGTGAAAAAATCGCTTCTCGAATACCCCTGTCTCGGCCCCGTGCTTGCGTCGCGTGATCCGCTGGCCATCGGACGCAGCAATCCGCGCGAAGACCTGACCGTGGTGCTGGAGGGAGGTCTGAAACACCTTGCCGCCGGAAGATCCATCATCATTTTTTCCCAGGGCAGCCGCAAGCCCGACGTAAAGCCGGAAGACTTCAACAGTCTCAGTGTAAAACTGGCGCGGAAGGCGCATGTACCCGTCGTTCCCATAGCTCTCAAGACCGACGCATGGGGAGAAGGATCTGTCATCAAGGACATGGGATGGATCAAACCCTCTCTTCCCGTTCATGTCCGTTTCGGAGCGCCTGTAGACATCACGGGACCGGGAAAGGAAGAGCATGCCGCCATCGTAGACTTCATCAAGAACAGCTTCGACGAATGGGTTGCCTCCGATGGCAAGGCCTGACAGCTCCCCCCAGGTCCTCGGAACGCTGTGCGCGGCGGCAGGTTTTCCTCTTACGAAGGAGCAGTCCTCGCAGCTTGCGATCTATCTTGACCTGCTCATGCGCTGGAACCGGATGATGAATCTTGTGGGAGCACGGCACTGGCGGGACGCACTGGACGATCTCATTCTGGACAGCTTCCATCTTGCGGCGTTTCTCAGAGAGCACATACTCCCGACGCTTCCCCCCTCTCCCGTTACATGGGATCTCGGGGCAGGGGCAGGTCTTCCGGGCATTCCTCTGCGCATGGTATGGCATGATGGCACGTACTGCATGGTGGAGTCGCGTGACAAACGTACCATTTTTCTGTCCACGGTGCTGGCACGCTGTCCTCTGAAGGGAACGCAGGTATTCCGAGGCCGTGCCGAACAATTCATGGAGGGCAAAAAGGCCGATCTCATCGTAAGCCGCGCCTTCATGCCGTGGAAGGACATGCTTGCCTTTGTCCGCGGTCATCTGACAAAAGAAGGCTGCGTCGTTTTTCTCACCAGAGAAGAGTTGCGGCCCGAGGATAATCTTCCCTGGATACGTACGGCGACCATGAACTATGCGGCCAACGGAACGAAACGTTTTTTCTGTGCCTTCAGACCGGCTGAACATGAGCAGGCGGTTCTCTGAGGCGACCGTCCTGAAAACATGGTCCGGGGATACGTCAGGACCATCCATAAAAAGGGTGACTTGTCCAGCCCTTTAAGGGTTTGCTGCTTACTCGTACCTTAAGGGCTCCGGCTTGAACTTCTCAGGTCGGCGCCCTCTTTTTCAACTGTTCAAGCCCCCATGTACTTTGACTCGAAACCTGCTCCTGAAGGAACTTTTCCTGCTTTGGACTGCACGGATCCGTGCAGTCCTTGCACCTCCTCTTATTGAGCATGATATCCTCTCGATCCTGCTCCCGTATATATTTCCTGCTGTGTTGCTTCGTTCAAACCTGCTGTGCCGACAATATCCCACACTCCAGAGTCTCCTATTGCCATACCGGTATTTCAGCTGGAAAAATTTATCAAAAATCATCAGAGAACTTTTACCCTTTATATCCCCATAACTGAAAATATTGCATACTTTGGCGGTATCATGACAAGCATATGCACATGATCCATCATCATATGTCCCTCAATAATTTCAATTCCTTTGTAATTACAAAGCTGTCGTATTTTCCTACCTCCGCGCGGCATTGCCCATACATTACTTTTCTCCCATACTTTTGAGTGAAGACAAGATGGTACCCGTACAGTCATTTCGTATGTGCCAGATGTTGTTCTTTCGCCATAAAAAAACACCTTTCTGATGTGGACGGGAACCTGAACAATTCCGTCTTATCGAAAAGGTGTTTTTTAGGTATAACCGTTTTGTGGCCCACCCGCCAAGCGGATGGTTTTCTGTTTCGGTCGCGTCCGCTTCCTCAACTGCCTGAAGGCTTAATCAAAAAAAGCCTTAATCAAAAGGCGGAAGAAAGATGTTCTTCCGCCTTTTTCTTCTCTGTGCAAAATGTACAGAAAAGATCAGTCGAGCTTCTGCTGCTCGTTGAACCTGTCGATGTACTTCTGACGGCATTCATAGCTGCAGAAATGCAGGGTCTGATCTCCGTTGCGTACGGTAATGGCGTTATCCTTGTCCACATAGGTCCCGCAGACGGGATCCTGAACCATTTCACCTGATTCCATGCGCTTTTTCTGCTGCTTGGCTTCCTTTTCCGCCCTTTTCTTGCTGTCGTTCATGAACAGTCTGTACAGCACATAGCAGACCAGTGCGAAAATAACTACCTTGATGATCATACTCTCTCCTGAGCGAGGTTATCGTTACCGCAAGAACACGCATGAACAGTGCGCACGAGTGAATCTATTGGAAAATGGCGGAACCTTCAAGACGCCAGGACAATTTCTCCAGCAGACTTTTCACACTTTTTCCGTCCGGCATGACGAGTTCCGGTGCGATTTCAAGCAGGGGCACCAGAACGAAGGCCCTCTGCGCCATGCGCGGGTGCGGAAGAATGAGATGGTCGTCTCCGCTTCTCTGTTCATTGCCGAAAAGAAGCAGATCCATGTCGATGACACGCGGGCCGAAATGATCGGCCGCATCACGAACACGTCCCATGATGCGTTCTCTTTCCAGCAGAAAGTCCAGCAGGGCCTCGGCCGTCACGTCATCGTCGCAGTCGAGTCGGATCACCTGATTCAGAAACCATGGCTGATCCTTTCTTCCCTGCGGTTCCGTGCGGTACAATGAGGAGACCTCCGAAACCGATACGCCGGTCATGGCGGAAATTTTCTCCCTTGCTTCGGCCAGATGAGCCTGCGCGTCCCCCATATTGGATCCGAGGCAGACAAAGGCTTGCGTCATGATGCTTCTTCCTGTTCGTTTTTTTTGCGAAACTATACTCAGGCGGCTCTTTCTGTCCAGTACGGAAAACGGGAAGGAACAAAAAAGCACCTTCGGACTTCGTCCATTCTCCAAAGCGAACAGAACCGAAGCTCTTTCATGCCTCCGGCCATGCGGTTGACACGACGAAGTCCCTGTTGCACAAAAAGAAAACTCCTTTTCCCCGCAGGTCCGCCATGAATCATGCCGTCACATCCCAGAGTCCTCTTGTTTCCGTCCGCGGCGTATGGAAAAACTACGGTTCGTTCCAGGCGCTGCGCGACGTATCCTTCAACGTCGCCGAAGGAGAAAAAGTTTTTCTCATCGGCCCGTCCGGATCCGGAAAATCCACCATGCTGCGCTGCCTCAACCGGCTTGAACTCATTCAGAAGGGGCAGATTTTCGTCGAAGGCAGGGACATCTATGACAAAGACTGCGACATATGCCGTCTCAGGCAGGACATGGGCATGGTCTTTCAGTCCTTCAATCTGTTTCCTCACCTCAGCATTCTCGACAACCTCACGCTCTCTCCCGTACGTCTGCGAAGCGTTTGCCGGGAAGAGGCGGAAAAGACGGCCGATGAGCTGTTGGCACTCATAGGCCTGTCTGACAAGAAGTACGCCTTTCCCGACGAGCTTTCCGGAGGCCAGAAACAGCGGGTGGCCATCATCCGTGCTCTGGCCATGAAACCGCGCATCATGCTGTTCGACGAACCGACTTCAGCGCTGGATCCGGAAATGATCGGCGAAGTGTTGGACGTCATGTTCGACCTGGCCGAAAAAGGCATGACCATGGTTGTGGTCACGCATGAAATGGGGTTCGCCAGACAGGCGGCCGACAGAATTCTGTTCATGGACCAGGGGGAGATTCTGGAACAGGGAACTCCGGAAGAAATCTTTGATCATCCCCGACATCCGCGCCTCATAAGCTTTCTTCATCAGATGCAGCGTCTGCTGTGAGGTCCATGATTTCCTGAACGAACGATCCGCGTGTTCCCTTGCAAGTCCGTCATACCCATGCTAGTGCTTGCAGTATGACCATCGCTGTCCGCCATATGCTGCTTATGCTGGGAACGTCGCTTCTGCTGTGCACGGTCTCGGGCTGCGGACTTTTTCGGGAAGTTTCAAACAGCAGCACCGAAGATGCCGCTCCGCTTTTTGAAACGGATCCCGTACGGTATCGTACGGACATCGTCGTGAAAGGTGGCGACGGGGACAGCGCGGGTCTGCGTTCCGCCATGGAGCAGCACAGTCAGCTCATCCTGCTGAAGGATCAGCTGCCCGACGGCATGATCGGCCTCATGCGCCGGGCAAGGCTGGACAGAGAAAACGCCGTGAAGCTGATGCACTCTCTGGGGTACTACGACGGTACGGCCGAAACGGACGTAGATGATCCTCCCCATCCCGGAGAGGAGGCCGCCGTCACCCTTACGCTTGTGCCCGGACCACGCTATCGCATAGGGGAGACCAGCCTGTCATACCGTCCGTCACCGACACCTCTTCCGCCCTTTCCCGGCATTACTCCCGATCCCGTCCCGCAGGCACTGCCCCTTCAGCAGGGAGCGCCCGCCGAAGCCGACGACGTTCTTTCCGCCATAGACGAAATACCTCCCGCCCTGCATCGTTCCGGCTATCCGGAAGCTGCGGTATCATCATCCCGGTATACGCTGAACAGGACAAAAAAGACGCTGAATGCGGAGGTGGTCGTCGATCCCGGTCCGGCTTCCGTCATGGGGGAAGCGCAGATCAGAGGCACCGAGAAGGTCAGACCTGAATACCTGCAGGGACTGGTCACATGGAAGGACGGAGCCCCCTGGGACGACAGACGTCTGCAGGATTACAGACGCGAACTTCAGAGTCTCGGACTGTTCCGCTTTGTGGACGTCAAGGCGGCCCCGACTTCTCAGGGAGAAAAGACCGGTACTCCGGCGGACTCTCCCCTCAGGCTTCCGGTACTTGTGGATGTAAGGGAATCCAGTTTTCGAACGGTCAGCGCGGGCGCGCGCTATGCCACGGATACCGGCATGGGCGTTCTCGGCGAATGGCAGCATCGAAATCTTTTCGGAGCCGGAGAAAAGCTCACGCTGAAACTGCCATTTGCCCAGGACAAACGCGGCGTGCAGGCGGATTTCGAAAAACCCTCCTTCGGCAATCCCGATCAGAAGTTTCTTGCGGGAACCTCCTATCTGAAGGAAGAAACGGATGCCTACGACACCACGGCAGTCAACGCCTACGTGGGACTGGAACGGGAACTGTCCCCGTCATGGTGGGCCAGCGCGAAAGTCTTTACGGAAGCCGGTACCGTCACACGCGGTTCAAAGGATGAATACCGTTACAGCAGTCTCATTCTGGCACTGCGGCGCGACACCCGCAACAGCATCATGAACCCCGTCCGCGGCACCTATGTTCAGTGGGAAGCATCGCCCACCACAGGCTACTACAACGGCAATTTCTCCGGCGTGTCCACGAAGGTGACGGCATCGGGCTATTACGCCCCCTTTGACGACGATGTTCTCGTACTGGCCGCCCGAACGTCTCTCGGATCCTTTCTCGGTGTCTCCATCAACAATATTCCGCCGTCTCTGCGCTTCTACTGCGGCGGAGGCGGTTCCGTCCGCGGCTATGCCTATCAGGCCATCGGACCAAAAGACCACTACGGTGATCCGCGGGGCGGCGTCTCCTTCCATGAGGTCAATCTGGAAGCAAGATTCCGTGTCACCGAGCACATAGGCATCGTCCCCTTCATCGACGGCGGCATGGTCTACGAGGAGGAATATCCGCGCCTGTTCCGGGACTTCCAGTGGGGCGCCGGTCTGGGGCTGCGCTACTTCACTCCCATCGGCCCCGTCCGCCTCGACGTCGCCGTGCCTCTGGAGAAAAAAAGCGACGATAGAGGGTATCAGATCTACATCAGCATCGGGCAGAGTTTCTGATGAGCGACAACGAAGAAAAAGAATACAACGAAGACGGGACCGATTCCGACACCGTCCGCGCGACATCAGGAACGCGGCTGCGTCGTCTGCTGCGCGCCTGCGCCCTCGTACTTGCCGGCATCGTCGGCCTTGCGGTCATAACCGGAGCCGGAACGCTGCTCTTTCTGCGCAGCGACATGGGCGAGGCATGGCTGACGCGCACGGTAAACGACGCTCTGCTGAAACTTCCGTCCGGCATGAGCGCGCACGTGGACTCCGTCGGTGGACCTGTCCCGTCCCGCATTCTGCTCACCGGCATTACGCTCAGCGACGAACAAGGACTCTGGCTGAAAGCGGCAAAGGCCGAACTTTGTCTGGACTGGAGTGCCCTTCCGCAGGCGCTCGTCGTGGCGGAACTTTCTCTTGATGATCCCGAACTTCTGCGTCTGCCCGAACTTCTGCCTTCCAAAGAGAACAGGCCGTCCTCTCCCCCCGTTTCCCTTCCGGATGCCTCCCGACGGGCGGAAGCCTTTTTCCGTACCTGGCCAGGCTGGCTGCCCGAACTTTGCATCGACCGGTTGAGCATTCTGCGGGCGACGCTGCCCGACGCGCTGATCAGCGGCGGTTTTCAGGCTACGCTCAACGCCTCGGCTTCTCTGAGCAGGAACGGAATCCGGCTGTCGGCGGATCTTGCTCGCAACGACGTCGACTGCCCGCCTCTGCAGCTTGAGTCTTCTCTTTCTCCGGAACTTCGGCTCTCCCTTGAAGGACGCGGGTCGGATCTTGGTCTGCTTGCGCAGCTGCCAGACGGAACGGGAATAAATACGGGCGCACGGTTCACGCTGTCGGGAAAAGGAACGCCGGAATGCCTGGAAACCGGAATCACCGTCCGTCTTACGGACGGCGACAGCGACATGATGACCGCCGCGGCATCCGCGACGCTGCAGCTTCTGGACGTTCATCCGCAGACCTCGGCTTCGCTCACGATCGACAGCGCGGAAGGCGTCTCCCGACTCTGGTCTCTGGCCGGACAGAAGAACGGCCGGTTCCGGATGAACGTCGACGCAAAGGCCGTGCAGAAACAAGATACGCTGACGATGCAGGCCTCGGCGGCCCTGACTCTCTCGGACATGGAATGGGGCGATCCGGCGCTGAACTCCCTTCTCGGCTCTTCATGCGTGCTGAAAAGTGTCGTCAGCGCAGACAAAGGGGAGGACAACCTCGTACATGCCATGCTTGACGAGCTTTCTCTGTACTCGGAACGGCTGCAGGCTCTTGCCCATGGAACGCTGAATCTGTCCGGAAGCGAACCTTTTCTTTCTCCTGCGACCAACGTGATTCTGCACACGGCGTGTACGCTTGCCGACGCCGGGACGCTGACGCCCGATCTGTCCGGAACCGCCCGTTTTTCAGGAGACCTTTCCGGCACACCGGAAGCTCTGCGCGCAGCGGTGACGCTCAGCGGCGACAAACTGAAGATTTCCGGCATCGTTCTTGAAGACATGCATGCGGGCATGGAAATTCCCCATGCGGACGTTCCTCATCTCATGAAGAAGCTGCCGCGCCTGACGGCGGAGATCGGAAAGGGTCTTTTCGGCAGAGCGTCCGGTACGGAGAAACAAAACGAAGGCGGAAAAAACGACTCCCCAGACACGACGGACCTTTCCGTGGCTGAGGAAACGCTTCCTTCGCCGACCGGCGATGTCTCCGGCGCGCCCGCTCCCCGCCCCATTCTGCATGGACGTATGTATGCTGCTGCGCGTGTCAACGGACAAAAGACAAGCTTCGAAACGCTCTGGAACGTGGATGAGCACGGCGATTCTTCCGACGGGGCCATGCTTTTCACACTGGAAGACTGCGCTCTGCGCGTGGAGGACAACGTGCTGGAAGGCCGTCTCCGGGCGGACGTCCCCTTCCGTCCCTCGGATCGTCAGGAAGGTACCGTTGCCGCTCTGCTGGGTATGACGCCTCCTTCCATGGACGGCGAGATGACAGTCAGTATCCCCCGCTGGGCACCTTTGGCTGCCGTATCCGGTCTGAAACTGTCCGGCTCCCCCCTGAACGCACAGCTGACGCTCTCCTCGCAGGATCGTCAGTCGCTGGACTGGAAGGGAGACCTGTCCTCCTTCCGGCTCAACGACGCCCGTGGAAGCGTTTCTCTCTCCGGTCTGAAGACGACGCTGACCGCAAAGGATCTCTGGGGAAAGCCGGAGATATCCCTGCACGCCGAACTCGGCTCCCTGAAAACTCCCGACCTCTCCCTGTCCCGCATCTCCGCCATAGCTCAGGGCAATGCCGCCGGCGCAAAGATTTCCTGGCAGAGTCACGGAGATGTGCGTTCCGAACTTCTCGCCGGCTGGAAGCCCGGAGAGCTCACGCTGAACTCCTTCACCGCCTCGGTCTCATCCTCCCTTCTCGGGCTGGCGGGACCGGAGTCCGCAGCGGGCCTTGCTCTGTCGCGACCGGCGAGCATCCGCTACAGGGGCGACACCGTCGCCGTACCGGATCTGTCCCTCGCCTTCCAGCCCGCCGGACAGGTCGTGCTCTCCGGCTCCTGGTCCCCGAAGGCCATGCGCATGACCGCAACACTGGACAGCCTCGACCTCGACCGCTTCCGCCCACTGTTCCCCGATCTGCCCTCCGGCACGCTGGAATGTCGTGCCGACATGGAAGGAGCTCTGCATTCTCCCACGGGAAACTTCAAGTTAAACTTGAATAATATTCATATTCCCGGATCTCCCGTTTCTCCTGTTTCGGCCGATCTCTCGGGACGTCTCGGAGCCACGGACAAAAGACGCATGCTGTCCGTGACGCTGGCACTTCCAGAAGAAAGCCGGAAGGCCCTCGGCCTGACGGAAAGCGCCATACGACTGCAGATACCGTTCACCTCCCCTGCGACAGGTACGGCTCTTCCGGACATGAAAGGTCCTCTGCGGGGCGACGTCGTTCTTGACGGAGAACTGGGACAGCTCTGGAAGATTCTTCCTCTGACCGACCAGAGGCTGGCGGGCCGGGTGCATCTGACGGCCGCTCTTTCCGGAACGCCCGCCGCTCCTGTCCTGACGCTGCACGGAGCCGTGGACAACGGACGCTTCGCAGAGCTGGTTCAGGGCGTGGAGCTTCGGAACATCCGTCTGCGCGCGGACACCGACGGGCTGGCTCTGAACGGCAGAGCCGGAGACAGACTGACGCTCTCTCTTTCCGCCGACGACAGCCGGCAGGGAACGCTCTCCCTGAACGGCTGGTTCGAGCCGTCCGGTATGAAGCTGCTGCTCAACGGAAATCTCGAACATCTGTCACCGCTGCGCAGACAGGACGTCAACATCATGCTTTCCGGCGATCTGAGCGTGAGCGGTACCGTGAAGGATCCGAACGTGCGCGCCGACATCACGGTGGACAAGGGACAGATACAGCTCGCCCGTCTGCCCGGCGGGGACATCGTCACCCTGCCCATCGAGGAGCCGGGACAGAAGAAGCAGGCGCAGGCCATTCCTCTTCAAGGTTCTCTGAACGTCCGTGTGCGTATTCCCAATCAGTTCTTCATCCGCGGCTACGGTCTGGAATGTGAATGGAAGGGAGACGTGCGGGCGCGGGGATCCTTTGCCAGACCGAACATCACAGGAGGCATACAGGCCGTACGCGGAGGCCTGGACGTACTCGGCAAACACTTCGACCTTGCCGAAGGAAACATTTCCTTTGACGGCGGCTGGCCCGTCAGTCCCGTGCTGGACATCGTCATGGAATACGAATCCCCCGGCATCACGGCCGATGTCACCGTCAGCGGTTCCGCCACGAAACCGGACATCGCTCTTTCCAGTCAGCCCTCCCTCCCGCAGGACGAAATCATTTCCCAGATCATGTTCGGTCAGTCGGCAGGCAATCTGAGTCATGTGCAGGCACTGCAGCTCGCAGCCGGAGCGGCGCAGCTTGCAGGACTCGGAGGAACCGACGTCATGGGACTCGGACGCAGAATCCTGGGTCTTGACGTATTCAAGCTGAACTCGGAGAATACCTCGTCTTCGGACGGAAGTCAGGATATGACGAAAACATCCCTGGAAATGGGTACCTACGTAAGGGACAATGTCTACGTGGGCGTGGAACAGGGCATAGCCCGCGAAAGCGAAACCGACGCCGAGGTGGAAA
>CALUTB010000049.1 GCA_944323575.1 uncultured Mailhella sp.
TGGTAGTGAGTGACGTGCCGGTATCGGTCAGCTGTCCGTGTACGCGTCCGTCGTGGGTCATGTGCTGACGCAGGCTGTTGATGCCCATGACGGCAAGAGCTGCGGCATCCATGGCATTGATGCCTTTTTCGGGAGCGCCCGCAGCGTGTGCAGCCCTGCCCTTGAAGTCCATTTCAAGATTGGCGCGGGAAATGAGCTGCTGTTTGAGTATGGTACGTCCTTCGGCATGGGCTGCGATGACGGCGTCCATGCCGTCGAACAGACCGGCGTCCGTCATGGGCACCTTGCCGCCGGCGTCTTTGACGTTGCCCTCTTCGGCGGGAGTGCCGAAAACATGCACGGTGCCTCCGGGCAGATGGCGGGCCAGAGCAACGGCGGCGGCGCAGGCAGCCGTTCCGAACAGGTTATGGCCGCAGGCATGACCGAGGCCGGGCAGGGCGTCGAATTCGGCAAGGAAGGCTACATGTGGGCCTTCCCCGGAACCGAAGACGGCATGAAAGGCCGTAGGCATGTCAAGCAGACCTCGTTCCACGCGGAAACCGTTTGACTCAAGAAAATCGGCAAGCCGGGCGGACGACTTGAATTCCTGGTATCCCAGCTCGGGTTCGGCGAAGATGGCGGAGGCTATGTCCTTCATCTGTGGAAAAAGATTTTTGAACTCATCAAGCAGCTGCATCTTGTCGCGGGGCATCTCGGGCATATCGTCTCCTTGTGCATCAACATCATGGAAAGATTTGCATTCCGGGTATTCTACCCGTTATTGACGGGGGAGGCAAGGAAAAGAATATGTCTTTCTTCCGTCCGGGAATATTCGGAACGGAAGAAAGACGGCAGCGGCGGGAAAGGATCGGCCTGCCGACCCGCAGGTTCGTGATGCGACGTTCTTGCAGAACTTTGTTAGTGACCTCTGCGGCTGTGACGCTTGCCTTCGGAAAAGTTCTTGAGGGCCTTTTTCAGCGCGTCTCTGTAGGTGCGCAGCACGGAAAGTCTGGCGAATTTCTTATCCTCGGCGGCGATGATGTGCCAGGGGGCATATTCCGTACTGGTTCTCAGGAACATCTCGTCGGCGGCACGCACGTATGCGGGCCATTTTTCTCTGTTGCGCCAGTCGTCGGGGGTGATCTTGTACTGTTTCCAAGGCGTCTGTTCCCGTTCGCGGAAGCGGCGAAGCTGCTCGTCGGGAGAAATGTGCAGCCAGAACTTCATGAGCACATTGTTGCCGGCAATAAGCTCCTGCTCGAACAGATTGATTTCCGCATAGGCACGGCTCCAGTCTTCTTCGGGAGTGAGTCCTTCCACTCTTTCCACCAGAACCCGGCCGTACCATGAACGGTCGTAGACGGTAATGAATCCGGAGCGGGGAACATGACGCCAGAAACGCCACAGATAGTGATGGGCAAGTTCCTCGTCGGAGGGAACGCCGATGGGAATGGCACGGCTTATGCGCGCATCGATGCCGGCCATGAGCCTTCGGATACAGCCTCCCTTGCCGGCGGCATCCCAACCTTCGAAGAGCAGAGTGCTTGAAATGCCTTTCTTATAGGCATGGTAGGTAAGTTCGTGCAGTTCGCTCTGCAGTTCGTCAAGTTCCTTCTTGTAAAGGTCGGGATCGGCTTTCACGTTCAGATCTATGGCATCCAGCGTGGAAATGACATTTTCCTGCTCCGCGGGAACCTTGCCCTCGAGTCGCGCCTTTCTGGCATCCTGTTCGGCCGCGGCACGTTCCACGGCGGCGATGACGGCTTTCGCCACGGCAAGATTGCGGTAGTTTGCGTCGGCGGCGTCCACGATGGTCCACGGCGCAAAGGATCGGTCGGTAAGCGTGATGGCTCTGGAAGCGGCGCTCGTCAGACCGTCATAGTTTTCGGCGGCCTTTTTGTCGTAGGGAGTGAAGTGAAGCACTTCCTTGTGATTCAGTCTTTTCTTGAGACGGGCGGCGTGTTCCTTCTTGTCCAGATGAAGCCATATTTTGGCGATGGCCATGCCGGAGGCGGCCAGACTGTCTTCCAGCCCCCGATAATGATGCATATGAGCGTCGAATTCCATTTTGCTCATGTTTCCCGTGCAGAATCTGCGCATGGCCGGGCCGTACCAGCCTCCGAAGAAGACGCCTACGCTGCCCGCTTCGGGCAGAAGACGCCAGTATCGCCAGTCCTGAGGCCGTTCTCTTTCCTCATCCGTTTTCATCCAGAACACGTGGTTGTGCACATACTTGCTGTCCATCCATTCCGACAGCATGTTGACGACGGCGCCCCGACCGGAGCCGTCGATGCCGGCAATGGTGATGAGCAGGGGAATCTTTCGTTCAATGCACAGACGCTGCGCTTCGAAGAGCCGCATACGCAGTTCAGGAGCCTTTTCCCGGAATTCTTTATCACTGCAGCGTCTGCCGAGTACGACGGTTTCGAACATGGTGGCCTCACTTTCATTGAGGTGGATGATGAGGACGGAAAGACTGTGTTTCTGAAACTGTAGGATTCCCTCATGAAAAGCGCAAGAGTCCCATGTGCTGGAAAAGGAAAACGGTGACGGTACGAAAAGGCGCACCGTGAAGTAGTTATGGGCGGGGCAGCTTTCGTCGTCTACTGAAGCCACGGATTTTTCGTCGGGATGGAACGACTGATGAAGAGTCCGAAAACGTCGAAGGCTTTTTTGACGATGCCGGTGTGCGAGGTGAACATCGGCGACGGCCATGATGACGCCGGAAAGCATGCGGACAGGCACGGCTCCTCCGATGGTTCCGAAGACGATGTCCGGATAGCATGATTTTTCATATGTCCCGCTGCATGGATTTCATGCAGGTATGCGCGACGAAGGTCGTAAAGGGGATGCCGGCATGGCGGATGGAGCGATGTTCACGGACAGGTGCCGAACCGCTGAGTCCGGAATGGCGACGCCTTTCCGGAATGTCTGCTTCTTTACCCTGCGGCGGTGATATGGCATATTCGTCACAAGCCAGATCAAGGAGTTTTCATGTCTTCTGTCGTCGTTCCCGAACATTCCAGGCCTCTTCTGGAGGCGCTTTCGGCCGGTCGTTCGTTCGAGCTGGACAGTCATGTCTTTGCGGCTGACGGAGACTGGCTCATGGTCATAGGTTATCCTCTGGAGGGAGAGTTTTCCGTTCCTCGTTTCGAGGCGGTTCTGAATGAGGCCATAAGGCGCGTAAGGCCTGCTGACTGCTTTGCCATAGCGCCGGAGATGCCGGAGAGGCTGAAGGCGTTCGTACAGGATCGGGACGTGTACTACGAGCTTTCGGCATCGGCCGCCGTTCCGTCGAAGCTGCGGGGTCCGGTCCGGCATGCGCGGGAACGTCTTGTCGTGGATGAAACGCGGGAATTTACGGCGGAACACAGAAGACTCTGGTCGGAGTTCATGGGCAGAATTCCTCTTCCTCCGCGCATACGGCAGCTCTATTCTGGAACTGCTTCCGCGCTCGGAGGCGGAGCCGATCTGCGTCTGCTCAACGCCTGGGACGCGGAGGGACAGCTTGCCGCCTGCCTGCTGCTGGATTACTCTCTGCCCCGAAGCGTGAGCTATGTGCTCGGCGCACATTCCAAGACGCATTATGTTCCTCATGCGCCGGATCTGCTTTTTGCCGAGATGTTGGAGCGTGCCCGTGCGGAAGGCAGGGAGACCATACTGCTCGGACTCGGTGTGAACGAAGGCATTGCCCGGTTCAAGCGCAAGTGGGGCGGCAGGGTTTGCGCGAGCTATGAACTTGCGGTGTGGCAGGCATCGGAAACGGGCGGAGGGAGAGGCGCTCTTTTCGATGTGGCGGCACTCCTGGCCCTGAATATGGGCAGCTCTTCGAGCGGACGGGAAGTTTCCCGGTGGAAGTTTTTCGACACGCTGCCTGAGCAGAGGCCGTGCGCCATGCTGTGGCGTCTGGACAAGAACGGCCGGACTTCGTGGATCGGCGGTTCGGCCCATTTCTTCTGCTGCTCGTTCGAGCATTCCCTGCGTCGACTCTTCGAGCACGTGGACACGGTTCTCCTTGAAGGTCCCATCGATTCAGAGAGCATGGACGAAGTTGCGCGCATAGGCCGTTCGCCGGATCCCGATGCACCTCGCGTGTCGCAGTTCCTTTCCGAGAAGGATGTGCGTCGTCTTGAACGCATGGTGTACGGCCCCGAAGGCTTCTGGGCCAGAGTGGCGGGACTGCAGAAAAAGCGTTCCGTCGACGTGCGTCGGGTGTTGTCCGAAAGCCGTCAGTGGTACGCGTTCTTCGCGCTCTGGACAGCCTATCTTGAACGCAACGGCTGGACAAATTCCGTGGATCTCGAGGTGTGGAATCTTGCACTGGATATGGGCAGGTCGGTCATGGGCATGGAAAGTCTTGCCGAGCAGATCGCTTCTCTGGAATCGGCGCCCATGCCGCGCATCGTGAAGTTCATCAAGGAGTGTTCGTTCTGGCCCACGCTCATGAAGAGCAACCGTTCGAGGTATCTTGCCGGAGACCTCATGGGCATGATGGGAACGAGTGCAGAGTTCCCCACCCGTACGGGAACCATCATCAGTGTGCGAGATCAGCGTTTCCGCGAGCGGATGAGACCCTATATCGAACGCGGAGGTACGGCGGTATTCGTGGGATCGGCCCACATGATCAATCTGCGTCGCATGCTTGCCGAGGATGGATTTACCGTAACCCGTGTGCTGCCGACGCTCAGACATCGCTTCGTTGCCTGGATCCGTCGGGATGATTCGGTGGTTCTCCCGGGCAATCCCGATGCTCCCGCGTGGGAAAAGGCTTCGCAGAACGTACGCTCCCATGCGTTGACTCGCGAATCTTCCTCGTCGCATCAGAGCGTCCGCGCCGCGCATGGTCCGCAGTCCGGGCGAGCGTTGGCGGATCTCGGTGCGCGGGCCGTCGTTCCGGAGCAGATTCCTTCCTATGTTCGTGCCGTTTCCGGGCGAACGTTGCAGTCCTGCGAGGGCTTCGCAGCTTGGACCACGACCGACAGCTGTACGCTCGTAGCCTTTCCTGCACAGGATGAATCGTCCTCCTGCGGTATCCATACGGCGGCATATGAGGAAAGACTGGAGAGAGCCGTCTCCTGTGCGCTTGCCATGCCGGAACTGCGGCGCATCACGGTTCTTGCTCCGAAGGTTCCTGCGTCAGCGCCGGAGCGGGCCGTCATCGAGCGTGACGCATGGTGGTGCATTTCCCTGCCGCACGAGCCGGGACAGAAACTGCGCAATATGCTGCGCCGCGGCTCTCGTGAGGCCGGGATACGCATGGAGACATGGGGAGATGATCATGCCGTGCTCGTTGATCATTATCTGAAGGTTCGCACGCTCTCTCCCGGGACAAGACATATTTTCGGGCGCGTGGGGCAATATGTGAGCCGGTGCCCGGACGCATGTCTTTTTGCCGCGCGCGACGCGTCTGACAGACTTCTTGCCATGGCCGTCGGGGATTACAGCGCGCTGAGCACGGCATTCTACATGTTTGCCTTCCGAGTGGACGATTGCCCGCCCGGCGTGAGCGACGCGCTTGTTCAGGCGCTGGCAGAAGAAGCCGTTCGTCGCGGACAGACCGTGCTGAATCTTGGTCTGGGCATAGACGGCGGCATCACGTTCTTCAAACGGAAATGGGGAGCATTTGAGTTCATGCCTCATCTGGAAACAAGCTGGACCGTTTAATGGAGTTGTCGTCATGGCCGTCGATGTCGAACGCATGTTTTCCCGTTTCCGCGGACCCGGATTCTGGCAGGATTTCAGAGAGCTGTTCAGCCCCCGGGTGCTTGAATGTCTTCAGGTGGAAGTGACGTCCTGCTGCATGGGCAGGTGTACCTACTGTCCGCATACGACGCGGGCCGAGGTATGGAAGAGTCGACATATGGCTCCGGAAACATTTGCCGCGCTCTGGCCGGCACTGTGCAGGGCGACCAGGGTGCATCTGCAGGGCTGGGGCGAGCCTTTTCTGAATCCGCATTTCATGGATTTCGTGTCCTTGGCCCGCCGGGCGGGCTGTGCCGTCTCCACGACGACCTGCGGCCTGCGCATGAATGAGGATCTTGCGGAACGCATTGTGGAGAGCGGCATGGACATCGTGGCCTTTTCTCTCACCGGTACTGATGAGAAGAGCAACGCGGCCCGCGCCGGCGTGCCGTTTTCACGTGTGGAGGAGGCTGTCCGCATGCTTCAGAAGGTGCGGAGGGCAAAGCAGGCCGTGCATCTGGAAGTGCATCTGGCCTATCTCATGCTGGCGTCCAATGTGGATGCTGTGAGGGAGCTTCCACGTCTTATGGACGAATGGGGCGTTCATGCCGTCGTCATCAGCACCATGGACTACATTCCTTCTCCGGAAATGGCCGCCGAGGCATTTGCTCCTCATGAACGGGAAAAGATTGAAGCCGCTCGGGCTGTTCTGGAGGAGACCGGAGCACGTGTACGTGCGGCCGGGCATGACTTTTATGCGTCGCTGCCTGCGGCGGAACCGGCGCCGTGCTGCAGGGAACGCGCCCACAGAACCATGTACATCGATGCCGACGGCCAGATTTCTCCCTGCGTTTATCTCAATGTTCCGATACGGGAGGAGGTTTCCGGCCGCACGATTTTCGGAAACGTTTCCGGAGAGGATCCCATGACTATATGGGAAGGGAAGGCATATGCCGGCTTCCGTGCGGCCGTGCAGACGGCGGAGCCGCCGGACGCCTGCAGATTCTGCGCCAAACGCTTTGAAGCCCCTTGTGCCGGGTGATGTTTTGATGATGCACATGCGGAACGTTCCGCTTTCCGGAGAGTAGACAATGCAGGAGGATGCATGCTCATACGCCATGCCACGATGGATGATCTTGAGGAGATAGCCGAAGTCGAGAGACTGTGCTTTCCTGTCAGTGAAGCTGCTTCGCTGGAGGAATTTCGAGAGAGACTGGCCGTCTATGCCGACTGTTTCCTGCTGCTTTTCGATGATGACCGTCTTGTTTCTTTCATTGACGGCATGGCGACGGATGAGGCGGATCTTCGTGATGAAATGTATGCCGATGCATCTTTGCATCGACCGGACGGTCGATGGCAGATGATTTTCGGCCTCAATACCCTTCCTGAGTATCGGAGGAGAGGGTACGCGGCTCTTCTCGTGAGAACCTTTGCGGAAAACGCCCGCAAACAGGGCAGACTCGGCGTGGTACTGACCTGCAAGGAAGGCCTTGTCGCTTACTATGCCTCTCTCGGCTTCAAGGACGAGGGGATGTCTTCCTCCACCCACGGAGATACGGCATGGCATCAGATGAGACGGACGTTCCGTCCGGATTGAGCCGGGGATGCCGGGACTGTCGGGAAACTTTGCTGCTTTTTACCTCTTTGAGAGAGCTGTAGTTCACGGAAGAAAAACATTTAAATAAAATGATGTATATGGACCAATTAGAGTTTTTTTCTCAGAAACTCTTCATGGACGGTCGTTACAGAGTCTTGCATAAATTTTACAGATGGTCTAGTTGCCTTGTAGTATTATCTGCAGCGTGTCTGTACCGTGTTGTACGGAGAGACCGCTGACACATGAGAGGGTGTTTGTATGATTAGTTTCTTTCTGTGCCTGGCGCTGCTGATCATCGGTTACTTCACCTACGGCAAGATGGTGGAGAATATCTTTGGTCCTGACGACCGGGAAACTCCTGCCGTCGTCATCAATGACGGCGTTGACTACGTGGTGCTTCCTCAGTGGAAGCTGTTCCTCATTCAGCTTTTGAACATCGCCGGTCTCGGTCCCATCTTCGGTGCTCTGCAGGGCGCCTTGTGGGGTCCCGTCGTGTTTCTGTGGATCACGTTCGGCACCATTTTTGCCGGAGCAGTGCACGACTTTTTCTCCGGCATGACCAGTGAACGCAACAACGGTGCCTCCATTTCCGAAATTACCGGCATCTACCTCGGCTCCACCATGAAGACCGTCATGCGTGTGTTCTCCGTGGTACTGCTCGTCATGGTCGGCACCGTGTTCGCCGTCGGTCCCGCCGGACTCATCGTCAAGCTCTGCAGTGAAGCCGGTGCAGGCGGCTTCCTGCTGAATGCATCCTTCTGGCTGGTGGTCGTGCTGGCGTACTACTTCATCGCCACCTTCATCTCCATTGATAAGATCATCGGCAAGATCTACCCCGTCTTCGGCGTATGTCTGATCATCATGGCCGTGGGTGTCGGAACCGGCATCGTCGTGGACCCTGCCTATCAGATTCCCGAACTCTGGGATCACTTTACCAATATGCATCCCAACGGCACACCCATCTGGGCCTTCATGTTCATTACTGTGGCATGCGGTGCCATTTCCGGCTTCCACGCCACGCAGTCCCCGCTTATGGCGCGCTGCATGAAGAGTGAACACCAGGGGCGCTTCGTGTTCTACGGTGCCATGGTGTGTGAAGGTATCATTGCTCTTATCTGGGCTGCCGCAGGCTGTACCATTTATGAGATTACCGACGGTCATACCACCGGTCTGCTGGCCAGTCTGGCTTCCGGCCAGTCCGCCGCCATCTATGACGTGTGCAGCAAGACCATGGGCGGCATAGGCGTCGGTCTTGCCATGATCGGCGTCATCGTCTGCCCCATCACCTCCGGCGATACGGCTTTCCGTTCTGCTCGTCTGGTGCTGGCCGACTGGTTCAAGCTGTCGCAGACAAGCTATAAGAATCGTCTTATCTTCTGCGTGCCGCTGCTCGGTGCCGGCGCTCTCATCAGCCAGCTCGACTATTCCATCGTCTGGCGTTACTTCAGCTGGACCAACCAGACGCTTGCCATGATCGTGCTCTGGGCCGCTTCCATGTACCTCTTCCTCAATAAGAAGAATTACTGGATCACCGCCGTGCCCGCCACCTTCATGAGCGCCGTATCCATCACGTACTTTTGTATGGCCCCCGAATGCCTCGGTCTCATCGTGAAGCTTCCCGTGGCGGTTGCGTATGTACTCGGCATTCTGGCTGCGGTTCTGTTCCTCTGGTTGTTCATGCGTGCCACCCGCAGGCATGCATAATCCGTCGGCCATGTCTTCCCCCGGCGCGAGGCGTTTCTGAACGCCGGAACAGGACCGAGCTTCTGCTCATGAGACGCTCTGTCTGAGCCGGAGTGAGAGGCCGGATCGGAACCTGATCAGGTCGGGGCCGCCGGAAAGGCGGCCCCGCTTTTATCCGATATCACGGAAAAACTTATTTTCTCCTTGTCGGGAGTTCATGATGCTGTACTTCAGACCTTCGCTGCTGGGAAGTGTCGGCCTGGATGATGCCGAGCTGAAGAAAGACAGAACATCCTGTACCATCTTCGGTCCCTGCGGTGTCGGCAGAAAGGCGCTGTATCTGAGCAGTCTTTTTCTTGATCGTCGTTTTTACGTTCCGGCGGACAACGTGCGCCGGGCGTATAAGCGCGTCGCCATGAGCCGCGGGGGATTCACAGGCAAGGGAATATTCGGCTCCATTCCTTATCTGGTTGTGGAATATGGCAACGGGGAAAGCGTTCAGTGCACCTTCAGGCATGAAGGACATGTGGATATGATGATCGCTGAGATCCAGCGGCGTTTTCCTCACATTGCGACCATGTCGGAAGCTGCGGCCAGAAAACTTGAAGAGGCACGTGCGGCGGAAGAGGCCAGATATAAGAAGGATCTTTCTGATACGGCTCTGGCAAGTCTCGATCAGCTGCGGCAGGCAAAGGCATTCCTGGAAAAGCGTCCCGATCTGACGACCCGTCTGGCTGCGGCAAGCAAGGCAAAGCGCGTGGATCAGCTGACGAGTCCTACGCATAAATGGATAGCACTGGTCATCTTCTGTCTTGCCCTGCTTGCTTCCGCGTACGGAATCTGGGCATGGCTTTCCGGCACGGGAGATTACGGACTCTACATCACACTCGTCGGGCTTGCGGTGGTGTTTTTCTTTGCCGGGTCCAATGTGCTTCCCACGGCCCGCAACAACAGCAGAGCTGTTGCCGCCGGTCTAGACAGGGCAAGATCCGACATGGCAGCCTATACGGAACAGTATCCCGATTTTCCGCTTCCTGCCCGGTATGCGCATCCTGCGACGATTTCCAGAATGATACGGTCCATACGGGAGGGACGTTCCGAGACCATTCCCGAAGCCTATGAAGACATGAAGGCTGTCCTGCGAACCCTCAATTCCAGCGTTACGGTCAGTCAGACGGAATATGATGAGGTTGTGGCCATCAAGCCCATGTTTCTTCTTGAACACTATGAGTAGGCCTTTTGTTGTCTGAAAAGGAGGGGGCCGGAACGCCGGGCGTTCCGGCCCCCTGTGTTTTCGGGAGAATCCGTGCTCAGAGAAGAATGCAGACGGAGGATGCGGTTTTCTTTTCCCCTGTCCTGTGACAGAAGCATTTCGGCAGTTACGGGAGCTTGCACGAACAGGATTCCATTGGCGGAGACTGTCTGTTTTTTTTCGTATTTTTCATACCGAATCATTCCGGCGTCAGCGCAGACAGCCGTGAGCATGAAAACGTCCCGTGTTTCATTGAAACACGGGACGTTCTGTTCGGATAAATTGTTGTCAGTCTGTCGTCTTCACAGACTCTGAACCCGAGTCTTGTGTCTTCTTCGATGCGTCGGCGGATTCAGGATCAAGCTGCTTTCCTCTGCGGCGCAGAATGTAGGTATAGGCGGGGCCGGAAATCACGTAGCCGATCAGAATGAGAAAACAGAAAAGACGCGGGAGTGAAAACACCATGCTGAGCACGATGAGCGTTGCGACCATGGTCTGGAACGGATGTGCCTTGATGAATCCGAATTCCTTGAAGGAGAAGTAGCGCACACGACTGACCATGAGCAGCGGCACTATGACGGAGATGATCAGGGTCAGGCCCGGAAGGACGGGCATGAGGAAATCGGGATAATAAGGCATGAACAGAACGAATGTGGCCAGAACGCAGGCACAGGCGGGACTGGGCAGCCCCACGAAGAACCTCTTGGACGTAGTGGAGACACCGACGTTGAAACGGGCGAGCCTGAGGGCGGCGCAGCCGCAGAAGAGAAAAGCGACGGCCAGTCCGAGACGACCGAATGTGTGCAGCTGCCAGGCATAGGCGAGCAGCCCCGGCGCGACACCGAAGGTTATGTCATCGGCCAGAGAGTCGTATTCGATGCCGAACTGACTGGCCGTACCGGTCAGACGTGCCACCTTGCCGTCAAGTCCGTCCATGGCAGCGCCGATGAGTATGGCCCAGGCAGCCATGTCGAATTGATCGCTGAAGGCTAGGATGATGCTGAAAAAGCCGGCGAAGAGACTGGCTGTCGTGAAAAGGTTCGGCAGAATATAGACGCCACGGGAGATGGGCTTGTTGGGATCGCGCATGAGAGCCTCTCTTACGCTTCTTCGGAAGCGGACTTCTTAGCCAGAACTGTCTGACCGGCAAAGACATTTTCGCCGATGGCGACGGCTAGAGTATAGTCGGCGGGCAGATAGACGTCAACGCGGGAGCCGAAACGTATCATGCCGAAGCGCTGTCCTCGTTTCAGTACGTCGCCTGGTTCGGCATGGGGAACGATGCGGCGGGCAATGAGACCGGCTATCTGTACGAAGGTCCAGCTGTCATGGTTTTCATCGCTCATCTGCCAGATGCACTGTTCGTTGTCGGTGGAGGCCTTGTTCAGCGCGGCATTGAAGAATTTACCGGGGATGTAGCGGATGTTCGTCACTGTTCCGGCGACGGGAGCGCGGTTCACATGGACGCTGAAGATGTTCATGAAGATGGAGATGCACTGTCTGCTTTCTCCGTTCATGGGATCGGTACGGGACTCGATGCGTACGATGCGCCCGTCGGCGGGGCTGACGGCAATACCGCTTTCCTGGGGAACGACGCGTTCCGGATCGCGGAAGAAGTGGACGGCAAACCACAGGGCTATAAGCGCGATCAGTGTCACGGGCCACCAGTCGAGAATGGCGGTGCAGAGAGACAGAACCGTAAGCAGGCCGATGACGGGTGCGCCTTCAGGTGCGAGACTTATGCTGGGCTTGTTCATCAGAAACTCCTTTGAGATTGGGAACATGCTCCGGAGCTGGAAGAGGGGATCGGGAAGAACAGGGAACCCTTGAGGCCGATGTCCGCGTTTCTCCCCGGACGGAAGATGAGAGTGCCCGGCAGACTACGTACTGCCGGGCACTGACGTTAATCCTTGCGTTTCAGAATGACAACGTGCTTGAGCGCCCCTTCGCCGGAACTGCGGGTCTGCACTTCGGGATCATCCTGAAGAGCCAGATGTATGACTCTTCTCTGATAGGCGCTGAGAGGCCGGGTCGTCTGTACCTTGCCCGTGGCCTTGACCTTTTCCGCAAGATTCAGAGCCAGTTCCTGGAGTCTGGAGTCCTGACGCATGTGATAATCTCCCGCATCGACCTGCAGGCGGACCTGAGAACCCATGGCTTTCGTGATCATGCGGGATGCCAGATACTGCACCGCAGCGAGGTTCTGTCCGTCACGACCGATGAGAAGGCCGGTATCCTCGCTCTTGACGGATACCTGAACCCGATCGTCGCCGATTTCCAGTGAGAGATCTACGGCTGCCGGTTCGGCATCCAGGATGGGGGCCACAAGGCGGCTGATGATGTTCTTCGTGACTCCGGTCAGCTGCTCCTGATCCAGTTCCGCCAGAGGAATCCGGGGTAGAGTGCTCTCCAGAGCATCGGCATCGTCGTTTCTGGGAGCTGGATCTCTGCGGGTGCTTCCACGGGGCTGGCGGCAGCGTTTGCCTTTGGGTGCTTCCTCCGTAAGTTCTTCCGAGCGTTCCTGGTGCTCTTCCGGATCGGGGGCGTCGTCCTTCCGGTCCGCGGGCGGTTCTGCGGTCAGTGCGGGCACACCGGCCGTGCGGGCGGCGGGAAGAATTTTTTCTTCGAATGACGGAGAACCTGACTCTTCTCTGCCGCGTTCCTGCCTGGATTCACGGTTTTCCTTCCGGGATTCCTTCTGTTCTTCTTTTTGGGGATCCGTACCGTCCGATTTTTCTTTGCGGCGGTCACTGCGTCCGCGGCGGCGACCGTCCTGACGTTCGGTTTTCTCCTGCGGAACGCCGGACTGCATGAAGTCCGGCAGGGTGGCAAGTCTTGCCCGTATTTTTGCCTTGCGTGCTCCGACGATGCCGAAAATGCCCGTTTTAGCGTCTTCGATGATCTCTATTTCCAGCTTTTCCCTAGGAACATCATAGTAGCTGCACGCTTCCGCGATGGCAGCATCCAGTGTTTTTCCGAGAAACTCTTTGGAATCACTCATGTTTTTTCTGCTCCCCTGCTATTTGGTTTTGCGCAGGGTCCAGGACTGCTGGATGATGGACAGAATGTTGTTGCAGAGCCAGTACAGAACGAGACCGGAGGGGAAGTTGATGAACATGACCGTGAACACCACGGGCATGATCATCATGATCTTGCGCTGCTGGGGATCACCCATGGCAGGACTGAGCCACTGCTGGAGGAACATGGTGGCGCCCATGACGAGCGGAGTAATGTAGAAGGGATCCTTCACGGACAGGTCGGCCAGCCAGAGCATGTCGGTGCCGGGCAGATAGGTGATGAAGGAGGCATGACGCAGTTCAATGCAGTTCAGCAGCGCCTGGTAGAGCGCGACAAACACGGGCAGCTGGATGAGAATGGGCAGACAGCCGCCCATGGGGTTCACACCGTAGGTCTTGTAGAGCTGCATCATCTCGCGGCTGAGAGCTTCCTTGTTGTCTTTGTACTTCTCCTGCAGCTGCTTCATCATGGGCTGGAGCTTCTTCATCTGCTCCATGGATTTGAAGCTTTTGCGGGACAGCGGCCAGAACGCGATCTTGATGAGAACTGTCAACAGGATGATGGCCAGGCCCCAGTTGCCGAGGAAGTTTTCAAAGAGGGTGAGCAGCTTGAGCAGCGGAACGGCAAGGAAGGAGAAGATGCCCATATCGATGGAGGACTTCAGATCGTTGGGCGCGGCATTGAGCAGATCACGGCTCTTGGGGCCGAGCCACCATGCCGTATGCAGCTCGGAAGGCTGACCCGCATTCAGCGTGATGTCCTGAAGTTCCACGGCGGCGCGCCATACACCACCGTCGGTGATGCGTCCCTTGAACACGGTGTTCTGACTGGTTTCGGGCAGGACGGCGGACAGGAAGTAGTTGGTCATGAGGCCGGCCCAGTAGATGTCTCCGGAACTCATGACTCCCTCATTAGTGAGATCTTCCACGTTCGTATCTCGTTCGAGCGAGCCTTTGAGATTCCAGGCCATGCTCATGGCGTCGTAGTTGCTCTTGCCGCTGAGATCGGTGGCGCCCAGGCTGTAGGACACGCGTGCGGCGCTGGTGGGAGTGGCGGAAGTGAGCGTGACCTTCTCATCCATAAGATAGGTGTCGGCATGGAAGGTGATGGCGCGGCTGATGCGGATGCCGTTCATTTCGCCGACAAAGGTAAGGGTGGCGTCGCCCGTTTCAAGCGTGACGTCGGAACCGTCGAAGCTCCACTGGCCCATGTTCCAAGAAGGCTGACCGTTGATGAGCAGTCCCATGGGAGCCACGGTGGCGGCCGCAGGAGAGACCATGTTGAACAGGGGAGATCCGGGGTCGATGGTGGCATTGTAGTTCTTCAGCTTGAAGGACTGAAGCACGCCGCCGCCGGAATGGAATACTGCTTCATAAAGCGGAGTGTCCACGCGGACTTCCCGGCCTTCGGAGGGAACGAACTTCGCCGCCGGGATGACGGGCGCGGCGGGAGCTGCGGATTGAGGCTCGGCCTGAGGCTGCTGTTCTGTGGCCACGGGCTGAGGCTGAGCGGGAATCCAGCCCATATATTCGGAAAGAGCCTGCCAGCCGAACAGCAGGACGATGCAGATGACGACGGAAATGATGAGGCGACGGTTATCCATGACGTTCCTGAGAGTCTGCGTCGTGCGCAGAGGGATAAGCGTTTGAAGGGGGGGGCACAGGATCAAAGCCTCCCGGATTGCCGGGGTGGCAGCGCAGGATGCGCCTTACGGCCAGCCACAGTCCTTTGACCGGACCGTGCATTTCTATGGCCTGGATGGCGTAGGTGGAACAGGAGGGGTAGAAGCGGCAGCAGGGAGGATACAGCGGAGAGATGCAGCGCTTGTAGAACCGGATGGGCAGAATGAGAATCCGCTGAGCGAGAGTCATGCCGCATCTCCGGAAGGTTCGGAAGCACGGACCTGACCGTCTGCAGCCGGAGCAAGCTCGGCAAACAGGGGCAGCAGTTCGGTTTCCGCGAGGCTCAGACTGAATTTGTCGGCACGCAGATGTTTCTTGGGCGTGACGACGATGTCCAGAGAGGGCATCTCATGCTGGTGCAGGCGAAAGAAGGCGCGAAGAACGCGCTTTATGCGGTTCCTGGCAACGGCATTGCCGCATTTTTTTGTGACAGCAAGCCCGAGACGCCCGATTCCGGCATGGTCGGAACGGCGGGCGAACACGACGAAGTATTTCGTGAACAGACGCGTTCCTCCACTGTAGCAGGCGGCATATTCCGCCCGGCGGGTGATGCGTCGTTCTCTGGGCCAGGTCAGTGACATGGAAGACGATCCATGCTGCGCTTGACAGATTTTAAACGCAAAATGTGGGCGTGGCGAAGCGCCGCGCCCGAAACATTTGCATGGTCTGCCCGGAAGCTTCCGTACGGCGGAAACATACCGGGAAGCGCACCGCTGAGTTAGGCGGACAGGCTCTTGCGGCCCTTGGCACGACGGCGGCTGATAACGGCGCGACCGTTGGGAGTGCTCATGCGGGCGCGGAAGCCGTGAGTACGCTTTCTGCTGATTTTGCTGGGCTGATACGTTCTTTTCATGACGCGCGGTCTCCTTACTGAGATTGGAACATTCGGGTATAGCGCGCCTTG
>CALUTB010000050.1 GCA_944323575.1 uncultured Mailhella sp.
CTTACCCGCGATCAGGTACTTCAGGCTATACGTTTTCTTGTAGAGTCCAATGCCGTGCCGGTCATGAAAGGTGCTACGGCGTCGGCAAAAGGTGCAGCCGGTCTGGTGCCGGAACCGCCGGCCGGGTCCGTTCGTAAGCCTCTGGGTGGCGGGGGGACATTTCTGGACTCTGCGGACATTGATATCACCGGCAATGCCGCCACGGCCACGCGTGCGGAGCGGGACGGAGACGGCAACATTATTTCCCAAACATATCTCAAGGCCGCAGGCTCCGGTATCGTGCCGCCTGGCACGCTGATTGCCTGGGCAGGGCCGGGGAGTCCGTCCGGGGGATATCTGCTCTGTAACGGCGGCGCCGTGTCCCGCACTACCTATGCTGATCTTTTCTCCGTAATAGGAACAACCTACGGCAGCGGCGACGGAAAATCGTCCTTCAATTTGCCCAATATGAGCGGCCGCCACATTGAAGGTACGACAGATTCACCGTCGTGGGTGGAAGCGGGCTTGCCAGGGATAACCGGTTCGTTTGCTACGGAATGTCAGTTCGTCGGAGCTGTGAATACTGTTTCACCGACGGGGGCGTTCTATATGAGGAGCATAAGTAACTCCAGACACCTTAGGGCTTCAAATGATCCTTCAAATCAGGAGGTCGTGTTCGACGCTTCCCGCAGCAGCGGCGTTTACGGCCGTTCCAACACTGTTCAGCCCAGTTCCCTGCGCTGCAAAATCTTCATCAAATATTGATAAGGAGCCGTCATGCTTGCTCATGTATACGATAAGGACGGGTTTTATGTTCGCTCGGAAAACTGCCCGATTGATCCTCTGGAATCGGAACGGACGGAAGCTCTGGTCTGGCTGGCTCCTGCCGATGCCACGCTGAAAACGCCGTCGGCGTTTTCTTCCGGCCAGTGGCCGCGCTGGACTGGCGAAGACTGGGAGCTTGTGGAAGATCACCGCGTTATTCGCAATGAACAGGGCGAAGTCGTTTCCGGAACAGCCTTCTGGCTTCCCGGAGACGGGTGGGACTCCCCGGCCAGATATATGGATAAGCCCGGGCCGTTGCCGGAGGGGGCAATGCTTTCCGCTCCGGAGCGATCGAAAGCGGATATCCGCAGGGAGGAGATTTACCGTCGTATGGCCGAGCTTGAAAGCTGGCTTGATGCCCATGACTATATAGGAACGAAGATCATCACCGGCAGAGCCACGCGGGAAGACTACGCCGCGGAAATCGAAACCATGTCCCGCTATGCGGAAGAGCTCAGTGCTCTTCGTGAAGAGCTGAAGGCTCTGGAGGCGGCTTGATGGAAAAGCTTGTCGGGCAGGGCGTCCGCTTCGAGCGCATCCGCCGGATCACCGGCTACCTCGTGGGCGGGCTGGACCGCTTCAACGACGCGAAAAGGGCGGAAGAGAAAGACCGTGTGGAGCATGTAAAAATAAAGGATGTCAGGATATAGCTGGCAGATGAACAGGTTACAGGAGATATTTTTCAAAAAGAAAGGCCCGGTTTATTACCGGGCCTTATGTATTATGGAGGTTAAGCAGTATGATTTTTAATAATGTTTTGTAACCTATCCATAAACGTAGAACAGGCAGACTCTATTTTTTTATAGCTGATTTTATCTACGCAATACGGTCTTGAACTTGGTCCGCCTTCTTCTTCGACAAAGGCATCGATGTCTGGATCATAATATGATGATATAAGAATAGGAGAATACCGAAAATATAGCAAAAGAGTTGGATTTTTATAAGGTTTTCCATTTTTATATGTTTTTCTCATATAAATGGATAGTTCATCAACATTGTTTTGACTTGTATATTCGCTCCATAGTCCAGTACCAGATAAAATAGAGTCAACGGTTGGAATGATGTCTTTGATGGCTTTTATATGATAAATAGGCTTAGGATTTTGATCTGGATGAGTAGAAATATATTCAGCTGCTTTAGCAAGTAGGGGAGAATCTTTGGCTCGACAAGCAAGTAGGTCCAGACCGTCGGAATCTTCGGTAATACTGGAGCTGTCACCAGTTAAAACTTTAGCAATATGTTTGCAAAACAGTTTGCCTCTCATTCCCGCTGGACAAGTGCAGGATGCTTTTAGTTTTTTTCCTTCACCTTTAAATGTTACAGTATATGGTTTTTGCGAGCTACCTTGTACATAGTAATAAAGATCAGGGAGAATGCTTTCCTGGTTTATTGTTTTGTTTTCTTGGGAGTGATTTTTGGAGGCTTGTGAAGTGAGTATATTGGCATAATTAAGAACATCCTTTTCTAAAAATTGTTTATCTGCTGTGCGCACAAGCAAACCTTTCTTATAATCACGATTGATTTTCGTCAGACTGACTTTTACTCCTAAAGATTGAAGAAACTCAAAAACTTTTACTTGAGAGGGAAAAATACGATCTGTCATCATGCATCTCCATAGTTTATACGCTAGTCATTGGAAATACATATTTTTCCAAATATACGGCCGAAATCAGATAACTGAATATGATAAGAATCTCCAAGGCCTACAGTTAACTTATTCATTTTATCATTTATTTTATACTGCTTAAATATTTCTTGACATGATTTATGCCTAGTAAATTTATATCCTTCTGGTCTATCTGCTATAATGATCATGCTCATATTCAATAGCCCTAATCTATATAAATTTGTTATAGAGCTTGATATTAAAAATGGATCACTGTCTATATTGTCAAGCAATTCAATAACAAAATACTTTGGAAATACATCATAATATTGAGTTGAATTTATAATTTTTAAACGCAATGTAGCGGATAATACACTTTGATATTTTGTATATAAAAATTCAAAAACTTCTGCATCAAGGTGTGATAATGACTCTATTATAGAATAAAATGATGGATGAATTGATGGGAGATTATCTTTATCCATAGATGAAGATAATAAATTCATATACATATTTTTTAAATATTCTTCATCAAAAGAGTATTTTAAGCGTTCAACAACTGGATATGCTAAGTATTTAGGAATTTCCGTTTGTCTTTCTTTGGGAATGCTGTTCTTCTTTTGTTCAAGGCGTTCTTTAAATTCGCCTTTTAGAAATTTTGTATACTCATTTAGGCAGTAAACGGGATAAAGGACAGAATTGATCGCTCCAACTAAAGTTGATCCTAATGAATCGAGTTCTTTTATGGTATTGGGAATGTATGGAAGTATTTTTTCTGCAGCTTCTATAGTTTCTTTATCAAAGGGCGGCTCCATAATTCCCTCCTCGAACGTTGTTTTATTTGCTATGCTTTTTGGTATATTCTAATTAAATAACTAGCGGTTTTATTTCCCAGAAATGTTCAAAGGTAGATGCTAATGGAGCAGAAAAAGCGCCACTTGCCATGGGGTAACTTTTAATAGCTGGAATATAAAAAGCCTTTTTATCGGGATTATCCAGCTCAACAGTAAATAAGTCTGTGATAGTAGTAGCAGCAATACTCCTATCTTCACGTAACATATAAGGACTGTAACGCACACAAAACATAATAATAGCTGCCATTATTGCTTGTATACAGTGCTCAAGCTTGGCTTTATCAAAATTATGAATTTTATCATGTTTTGTTTCGTTATAGGCGTTGTACCACGGAAGTGTCTGTGTAGGGGAGGATGCGTTCCATCCGTCGAAAGGCTTGTATGATATATTAAATGGATAAGCTTTTAATGTGAGCTTATATTCAAAAAGATATAATGCATTATTAAGTTTTACATAATTTACTGTCGTAGCTCTATCTTTTGATTGTCCTGCAATATCAAGATATGTTTTCCATAAACTTTCAACTTCAGTACATGCTAAAATTAAGAGTTCTCTTATTTTATGTCCATGACACTGCAAGGCATAAGTGTCAGGCTCTATAAATAAAAGTATATCATTTAACCTATCAGAAAGAATTTTTAAACTTTTTAATCCTCTTTGCATTTCTCCATCGTCTATTTCAAGAGCTTTTTTTACATCTATATTTAGTCCAGGTCTCCACACTTTTTTGATAATTGTACCAATATCATATTTTGAAGTTTCAATATTTGTCGATGAATAACGTGAAACTATTTTGTCAGTAATATTACCAGTTTTTCTGTCATAATCGACATCTCCTTGTCCCCAATACATATGATATATGTCAAATGTATTAAAAACAATATTTACAAATTCTGTATTATTTTCAAAGGCAGCTCCAATAAAATCTTTATTTCCTTTCTTAAAATTATGCATTATAGCCTTCATTTTTACCTCTGTATATTTATTTGCAAAACCGGCTCACTTTTGCCCGCCGGCGGTTTTGGCGGAGCTGGCGGCAGAGTCTTCGGTGGAATCACCGAGAAGAAGCTTTGCCGTGAGGGTTCTGTTTAGGCGCCGTTCTTCGTCCAGCTCGGAGCGCAGGCGTTCGTTTTCTGCCTGCTGGGCATCAAGCATGGCTTGGACGGCATCAAGTTCCGCCCTCAGCGCGGCGTATTCTTCGGCGCTGTGCTGTTCTGCCTGATAGGGTTCTCCTTCTCCGGTCTCCAGCCATTTGCGGGATACGTCCGGCCAGAGTTCGCAGATTCGTCCGGTAAGGGCCGCCAACGCCTTCCCACGGGGTGAGTGGAAGTACCTATTAAAAGTCGGTTGGGCGATACCAAAGAGAGCCGCAAGCTTCGTGCGGCTTGATTTTTTTTCTTTGATAAGAAAATCAATGCGTTCCGGCAGGGTAGTCATAAATAAATCCAATTTAGCATTGACTGCAATGTCAAATTGGCATTATAAGTCAATCAATAGATGCACATCAAATAATCAGACCAAACAAGACAACCTTTTCCCTATCAGGTTAAGAAAGGGGAATCAAGAATGACTCGGTATGAACTTCTTAAACAATGGATGAAGGAACGTAATGTCTCTTTTGTCTGGCTGGCTGCACAGTTAGGTATCAAAGAAACTCCGTTGCGCCGCATGCTCATGCAGGACCGCATACCTACAAAACGCCATGCTCAACTGGTACGTATTGGAATTCCTGAAGATATGCTTCCTCCGGGTATAGACCTTACCAGTCGCAGACCTGTCATGGTGCCCATGCTCGATGCCGATGGGCGGATATTACAGGTGTTGCCCGAGAGGCACGACTCCACAATGGAATAAGGAGGGCAGGGTATGCAGTTTGAGCCGCTTTCTCTTGTGGTGCATAGGGCGGTGCTCAATGCGCCTTCCGGCCTCAAGGCTTCGCAGATTGCGGAACAGGTGGGCCGTCCGTACCGTGTGATGATTGCCGAGCTTCTGCACGACGGCACGCGCAAGCCGGACATGGATCTGCTTGTGCCGTACCTCCATGCCACGGGCAGCGACGAGCCTTTGAAGCATCTGGCCAGAGTGACGGGCACGGTGTTCCTTCGCCTGCCCGATGCCGAGTCCGGCATGGAGCCGATAACGCAGGAAATGGCCGACAGCGTGAAGCGCTTCGGGGAAATGCTTTCCGTGCTGGGCAAGTCCATAGAGGACGGCGTGATCACCCCCAGAGAGGCGCTTGCCATCAACAAGGAAGGGCATGAAGTCATTGCGGCGGTGCTGCGTGTGCTGAAGCGCACCGAAGCCGCGGCGGATTACTGAAAAACAGCCCGCCGTGTGTTTTCCGGCGGGCTGAGCTTTTTAAAGGAGGTGTTTATGGACAGACAGATGGAAAGTCGAGGAGAACATCTTCAGGATGCGGTCATCAGCGTGCTGTTTGCCGTGCGTGACGCTGTGGAAGGGGCATCCCGGCTGGCCATGCTCAAGGAAAAGGAATGCCTTACCCCGGCCGAAGTGGAAGAGCTTTACAGCATTCCCGCGTCCACGCTGGCCACGAGGCGATGCCGCGGAGGCGGCCCGGACTACACGCAGCTTGCCGACGATGGAGGAAAGATCCTGTACCGGCATGAGGACTTGAGAAACTGGCTGGCTAATCGTCATCGGAGGGGCTGAGATGGAGAGAAATCTTTTCGGCCGCGGCCCGCTCGTAATGCGGCGCCAGGTGGGCATAACGCTGGGTCATGAGAATGTTGGCATGGCCGAGCAGCTTCTGCACCGTGTAGAGCGGCACGCCCTGCATGACCAGCCAGGAAGCGAAGGTGTGGCGCAGGGTATGGAAAACCACGCGCCGGTGATTCGGGGTGCCCTGAGGGTTCAGCCCCAGCCGTCTGACCGTGTCGGTAAAAACAGGATGCGTTTCGCTCATGTGGCCGCCTTTTGTGCCGGGAAAGAGAAAGTCCGTGGCTATGCGGCCTTCCGTGCGGGTCTTCAGAATGCTCAGCGCGGAGCTGTTCAGATAGAGGATGCGGCGACCGGTCTTGCCGTTGACTTCGGCCGTGCCGTTCCGAAAGTCTATCTGGCCGGCGGTGAGCGTGAGAAGTTCGCCGAGCCTTGCGCCGGTAAACAGACTAAGGGCCGCCATGTCGTGCCAGGGCAGGCTGCGTTCCTTCAGCGCGCTCAGCAGCAGGCGGGCTTCATCGTGAGAAAGGTAGCGGATCCGCTTTTCGTAATTGGCGGGGAGAGATATATCCTGAACAGGGGAGGAGAGATTATGCAGTCGGGCCTTGCGGGTTACATTGAACATGATGCCCACCAGCGTAAGTATGTGACGGACGGTTCCGGGATCGAGTCCCGCGGCCGTGCGGCTGCGGATGAACTCCGTGAGCAGCTCCGGAGTAATGGAACTCAGCTTGAGGCCGCCGAAGGCCGGGAAAAGATGCTGCCGGGCATAGCTCTGTGCCGTGCTTCGCGTGGCCTTGGAAAGCGGGTGCTGCGTCATGTACCAGTTCCAGGCGTCCGTAAACAGCGGCGCCGCGCGGGGAATGGCGGGGTTAAGCTGCGCCAGGGCGTTTCTTCTCATTTCTGCGGCCAGACGGGCGTTCATGCCCTCGCTGCGCCAGCCGCACTTCACCCAGCGGCTCACGCCGGCAACCTTGATGCGGTAGTAGAACACGATGTCCGGCTTGCCGTCGTGCCGGCGCTTGGTGCTTTCTCTGGTGTATATCCCCGGGAAACGAGTGGTGCTTGTCTTGATGGCCATAACGTTGTCCTCCTGCCGTCTTACGCCCTCTCAGGAAGCCCGGTTTTATCTCCCCGTTTATCTCCCCAACGGCGTAAAAATCTCCCCAAATGTCTCCCCAGCGGCGCAAACAGCTGTAAAAAGACGCAGAGGCTTTTGCATAAAATAGCAGGCAAAATAATATGTTGCAATGAAAGACAGCAAAATGGAACTTTTCACCCTTCAAGTTTCACTGGAAGGAAAAGCTTGCCCCCTGACCTTCCAGCTGCTATTATGAAGCAGTTCCTTTTTCCTTTCTGCTAACTTTATGATCTGCCATGATTGTCAAGAATCCCGTCGAATCCATACTTGCGTTGGCTGCCAGCGTTTTTGACGCCTATTCCGTCGTGTTGTTCGAAGCACCGCGCACCGGCCAGGGGGCGCAGATCATGGCCGCCTACAGCCAGGGCGACCATATCAATCAGAACGCCGTCATCATGCCCGGCAAAGGCCTGGCAGGATGGATTCTGCGCAATCGTTCACCCATTGTTGTCGGATCCATCGATGAGAATCAGGCCTATCTGGGGTACTACAAGGAAGACTGGGCCCCGGAAATATGTTCCTTCCTCGGCTGTCCTCTGCCGGATGGGGGCATCCTCTGTGTGGACAGTTGTCAGAGGCATGCCTTTTCCCCGGAAAAGCAGAAGCTTGTTGCCGTGTTTGCCGACATGCTTTCACAGGTGCAGGGCATGGAAAGTCGTTCCGACGGTGGGATTTCCGCAGAGTATCTCAAGGCACTGGATCATCTGGCCGAGCTGCGTCAGAACTATCCCGGATGGAAGAGCTACCTGTCGAAGGTTTTTCCGGTACTTCTGGAGACAACGGGGTTTACCTATGCGGCGTTTGCCTCAAGGGTGGAAGGAAGTTCCAGCTATATCATGGAAGGAGAATTTCCGCCGCTTTTGCTTGCAGAACAGAAGGAAAATGAGTTTTCCCTTCACAACGACATCATAGGCTGGGTTTTTCGCAATGAAGAAGCCGTCTACAGCGACGGTTTTTCTGGAAATACACCCGTTTTCGGAAAAAGAGAGGGGATTCCTGCCTTCGGATGTACGGTCTGCGTGCCCGTGACCGTGAACAAGAACACCTGCGGTGTGCTCTGCCTTGCGATGGAGGAGGCACGATCCATTTCCGAGGAGCTGAAGATGTTTCTCAGGCTTGCCGCGGATGATCTTGCCCGTCTGCTGGAAACTCTTTCTCTGCGGTATCGCCTGCGCATGGCGGAAAAGGCAGCAACTGGGAACAGATAGTGAATATCATGGAAGGCATGCCGTTTTCCCGGCGGGTCCGGGATCTTCTTGCTGTTCTGGATGGAAGTGACGCCTTGTTTCTTGATGCATGGGACCGTCCCCGCAACATTCGTCACAAGGGCGTCCGTGATCTTGTTACGGATACGGATCTGGCCATCGAGTCCTATCTTAAGGAAAAGCTGCGGGACGTTGTGCCTGGCGCTTCGTTCATGGCGGAGGAAAGTTCCTCAACCCTTTTCCCGTCGGGAACCTGCTGGATCATTGATCCTGTCGACGGAACCACGAATTTTGCCCATCATTTCGGCGATACGGCCACGTCCGTGGCATTATGGGAAAACGGCCGTATCGAGTTCGGTGCGGTTTCCGCGCCCGTGCGTGGGGAACGGTATGTGGCCGAACGTGGACGGGGGGCTTGGCTGAACGGCAAAGCTTTGAACGTAAGCGCCGTTGCTGAATGCAGCGAGGCGCTGGTGGCGACGGGTTTTCCTTAGTGCTTCGTGACATACGTATCCTTCTGGATGATACGGTGGGAGTACGTCGCTGCGGATCGGCGGCTCTGGACATGTGCTTTGTAGCCTGCGGCAGCTTTGACGCGTATTTTGAAGGCTGGATCAAGCCGTGGGATATTGCCGCAGGATGGGTTCTGGTTGAGGAAGCCGGAGGCAGAGTGACCGGCAGAGACGGATCGGAATATCGATTCAATGCACCCATACTGGCCAGCAACGGACTCGTGCACGAAGACATGCTCCGGAGTCTTTCTCTGGGCGGAAACGTTCACGGATTCGGGTGCTGATGCTTTTCCTGGGAAAGATCCATCCTGAACACACGGCCCAGATCAGTTTCGGCGTCATCATGTCCTGTCGGTGCAGATCGAATCCTTCCGACTCATATTGATCGACCATCAACCAAAGACCGTGCTGATGCGGTACATCTCAGAGACCGTCATGGAGGGGAGCCTGAGGCTGATGCCTGTGCAGACAGACCTGCCTTCTGATGTTTTCAGGCAGATGAGCACGATGCGTCGCAGCAGTCTCAGCCCGGGAGCATTTCTTGAAGAGGTGACCGTGAGGGGCCGTCCGCAACCGTCCAGCAGTTCGACGAGTTATTCCGGACGATCCGATGGCAGATAGGGATCTCAGAGAAGGATGATAAGGACATTGACTGATACTCATGGAATAAAAATTCTCTGGCTTGACAGGCATGATATGCCTGAAGCGGCAGCTCTTGAAGCTCTTTGTTTTTCTTCCGGCTGGACGGCAGTGCAGTTTTTCGATGCATGGACCGAGGACTGGTTTGCCGGATACGGTCTTTTTGAAGACGGGAGAATGCTGGGGTATATTGTTCTTTCCGTCGTCTGCGAAGAGATGGAGGTGCTGAATATTGCGATTCTCCCTGAGTACAGGGGACGTGGCCTGTCCTATCCACTCATGTTCTTTGCTATGAAGGATACGCTTGAAGGAAGGCATTTGTTGAGAAAGGGCAAGGCGGGTGAGGGATGGACATCCGGATACCTGGAAGTGCGGGTCGGCAATGCGGCGGCAAGGGCGCTTTATGAAAGTCTCGGATTCAGGGAAGCGGGAAGTAGAAAGAAATACTACGCCGATGGTGAGGATGCCCTGATCATGACCATTGATGTGGAGCATTTCCGGACGGCGGAGGAGCGAAGATCAAAGGGAAGGGCGGAAAGACGGAACGTGACAGTTCACGCACATTGAGAACGCTGCCGCATGCTGTTCGTGGGCGGCGTTCGAAGGATCACGCATCTTGCCGGCGGATCGGAAACATAAGGGCGCCGGATACCGAGCTTCAACGTACGATGACCGGCATATCCGCCCTGTCGGTTCCGCAGGGAACGAATACGGAAAGCACCCCTTTGTCCAGGGAAGTCGTTATCGGCGCGGACAGCGTATGCCGCATGATGATGTCGAGCGAAAAGTCCACATTGCCGAATTCCAGAGTCTGAACATCCTTGTCTTCGAGAGGGACGGGACAGCGGGAGATGGCTTTGATATGAAGATGATTGCCTTCATAGTCGAGCTGAAGATCATGTTCCGTGACTCCCGGCATATTGGCCGTGATCTGAACACCGTTTTCCATGGCCACGATATCGGTGGCCGGGCGAACCTGCGGATAGCATGTTTTACGGGTCATGACTTTTCCTTTTTTTGAAGTTCAACTTGAAGAATGCCGTTTTTGAGCTCCATGGATGCGCCGGGAAGAACCTCCGAGTCGAGAACTATCCGTCGTTTGAACTGTCCGCTGTAGCACTCTTCATGAAGATAGCGTCCCCTTTTACGCAGTATGCGTCCTTCCAGAAAGAGGATGTCGTGCTCGACGGAAACATGAATGTCCTGCAGTTCCATGCCGGGCAGCAGTGCCTGCACGAGAATGCGGCTGCCGCAGAAGTAAACGTTCACAGGGGGAAACGGTTCCTGTTCCCGCCGGTCATAGACCATGTCGATGGTGTAGAAAGTCCGACCGAACAGAGCGTTTGCGGTGAAGAAAATTTTTTTCATGCGACTAACCTGTCACTCCATAGTCAGGGCTTTTTTCGTGAACCGATATCTTGCCGGTGCCCGCAGTGCATGCTCCGGCCGCAAAGGTGGCTTCCCGGAAGAGAAGGGGAATGCCGTCATGCACGGGATGGACAATGCGACATCGCGGACGAATCACGGCAGCGAGAGAATCCATGACTTCAAGTCGCACCTTTCGACATTGCGGGCATGCGGGCATTTCCAGCTGTATGTCATGATACATGGGATTCTCCTCATAAAGAACGTCACGACCTAGGGTATCGCATCGGATTGTTCCGTCAATGGCATGATTGACAGGACAGGGAAGAGTGGTAGTGTCGGACAATGAATATGACACGCATAGATCTTCATACGCACAGTACCGCTTCCGATGGTACGGACAGTCCTGCGGCGCTGATTCGAAAGGCAGTACAGGCAAAATTGGCTGTACTTGCTCTTACGGATCATGATACGCTTGACGGTCTTGACGAAGCGGAGCGGGAAGCTCACGACACGAGCATTATTTTTGTGCGGGGCTGTGAACTCAGTACGGCTACTCCATGGGGAGAAGCCCATTTTCTCGGCCTGTGGATTCCTGAAAGGGGATGTCGGACCACGGTTCTGGAAAAAGCTCTGGCGCAGGTGCGTGAGAAACGAAAAATACGTAATCTTTGCATAGCTGGAAAGCTCCGCGCTCTGGGACTGGACGTGACCTATGAAGCGGCCGCCGCCTTGGCCGGGGGCCGCGTCGTGGGACGTCCTCATTTCGCCGAGCTGCTGTGTCGGATGGGGGTTGTGGAGGACAGAAAGGAAGCTTTCAGAAAATATCTGGGCAGGGACGGAGCGGCATATGAGCCGCGGGAGCTCATGAGTCCGCAACAGGCCGTTTCGCTGCTGAAGTCATGCGGCGCACTTGTTTCCATGGCGCATCCCCGTCTGCTGAGGGCTCCGGTTGAGGAACTTGCCCGGATGCTTTCCGAGCTGAAGGCGTCGGGACTCGATGCCGTAGAAGCCTATCATAGTGAGCATGATCCCGGCGACGTGCGTCTGTGCGTGGAACTTGCGGCACGATACGATCTGCAGATAACCGGCGGTTCCGACTACCATGGTCTTGCAAAGCCGAAGATCGAACTCGGAGTGGGGCGGGGAAACCTTCGCGTAGGACTGAACGTCTATAACGCTCTGATGAAATATCGGGAACGATGCGGTCTGGACGTCTGAGAGAGGCATCTTCAGGCAGAGGAGACACAAAGGCCATCCTACGTTGTGCGGACGTCATGCATCGCGGAAAAGTCCGGAGAAAAAGTCGGTCCGCTTTCATGTCTTACAGAAACCGTGTTTTCGGGCAGAAGGAACGCAAGCGGTTCAAGCACCTCTCAGCCGTCATGGCGTCAGAAGGGCATGTTTTGAAGATCTGCAAAACGGCTGTTCAAAGGAATGACAGAACCTTTGTCTCCATACCCTTCCTGCCGACTCTGATACATTCCCTAGACCAAAAACAAACATAAAACCTCTGACGGAGGGAAGAGTCCTTTTCTTCCCTCCGTCAGAGCGTTCAGCCGTCCGAAGACTGCGGAAATACTGCCTTAGTCTTCCCACGCCATGCCGAGATCTTCTGCAATGACGGTCGGCTGTACGGCTTCTGCCTTTGCTTCTTCCAGTGTGGCTTCTCCGCTCAGAACAAGAATGAAGTCAATGCCGGCATTTTCGGCCAGTTTCTTGTCGGTGCTGAGCCGGTCGCCGGCCATGACCATGTCCTGCTTCCGATACTTTTTCAGCAACGGCTGCAGAACGGCGGGATCGGGCTTGCCGAAAATATACTGAGGTTCACGCCCTGTGGCCACCTTGTAGAGCGCCATCATGCTGCCCACGTCCGGCAGCGGACCTTCCGGCGAAGGACAGACTTTGTCGGGATGTGTGGCAAGAAACAGAATTTCAGGATGATTCTCCAGAAGTATGGCGGAACGGGACAGCTTTTCATAAGTAAGTTCCGTATCATAGGCCAGAATGACGGCCTGGGCGCCTTCCTCCTGCTGCTTCAGTTCCGGCATGCGCGAGGCCAGATCGCGGCAGAAGTCGCGATTGCCCACGATATAGGCCGTATGAATCTTTCTTTCTCTAAGAAAATCCACAAGCGGAGTGGTCGGAGACAGAATGAGATCAAGTGTAGCCGGTATTCCCATGTCGTTCAGCTTTTTGACGTAGGTATCCGGAGCCTTGGATGTGTTGTTGCTCAAAAAGTGAAAATCGAGTCTGTTCCAATTGTCTTTTATGAAGTTCACGGCTCCGGGAATGGGTATGTTGCCAAGATAAACGGTTCCATCCATGTCCAGGACAACGCAGCGCTTTTCCGATATCTTCATGAATTACTGTACTCCTGAGAAAAATTGACGCTGTCGTACGATATACTTTTTTCAGATCTTACCGCAAGAGAAAAGACACTCGGGGATGCAGTTTTCAACATGTTGTGGTCATTGATTTTTTTTACATATCTTGACGCCATTGCTTTAAGAGGATACATCAAAGATAATTTTCGTATTATGGTAATTTGTCTTGGATCTTTTTTCGGAAATGAAAATTTTTCTCGGGCAAAAGGGCAAGGGAGGCTGTGTGAAACACACGACTGTAGTCATCATCGGCGGCGGCGCTACTGGTATAGGCATTCTGCGCGATCTCAGCATGCGCGGAGTCAGAGCCGTACTGCTGGAGCAGGGCGGCATTGCTTCTGGCGCGAGTTCCCGCTTCCACGGCCTGCTGCACAGCGGTGGTCGTTACGCGGTAAAGGACAATGAAGCGGCTAGGGAATGCATCGAGGAGAACATGATACTCCGCCGTATCGGTCGCGAATGCGTGGAGGAATCCGAGGGGTTCTTCGTCCTCAGCCAGCAGGATGATCCTGATTATGAAAAGCCCTGGGTTGAAGCCTGCGCCAAGGCCGGGATCAAGACCGAGGCCGTGGATGTCAAGGAAGCTCTCAGACTTGAGCCGAATCTTGATCCCTCCATCAAGGCGGTCTATCGCGTTCCGGACTCAAGCGTGGACGGTTTTCGTCTGGTATGGCACAATGCTCTTTCCGCCAGACGCTATGGTGGTGAAATGCTGACCCACCATGAGGTGTTTGCCATAGATCAGGAAGGCGGAAGGGTGAAGGGGGTTCGCGCCAGAAATCTTGTGACGGGTGAGGAAGTCCGTATTTCCTGCGACGTTGTCGTCAACGCAGCTGGATCCTGGGCAGGCAGAGTTGTACAGATGGTGGGACTTGAAGTCGGAGTTCAGCCCGACAGAGGAACGCTGGTTGCCTTCAACCATCGTTTTACCTCGCGCATCATCAATCGTCTGCACATGAGTTCCGACGGCGATATTTTCGTGCCGCACGGTTCCATCACCATTCTCGGCACGACGTCCTTCCACGCCGACAGACCAGATGCACATGAAGCGCCTACCGCCGACGTGCTCAAACTGCTTGACATCGGCGAAGTACTCATTCCCAATCTGCGCACCTACCGTATTCTGCGGGCCTTTGCCGGTACGCGTCCTCTGTACGTGGCCAAGGGCAGTGCATCGGGACGTGCCGCAAGTCGCGGTTTTCATATTTCCGATCACTCGGAAGAGGGACTGGAGGGCATGTACTCCATTTTCGGAGGCAAGTTCACGACCTACCGTCTGATGGCGGAAAAAATGTGCGATCTCGTCTGTGAGAAGCTCGGCGTCCATGCTGAGTGCCGCACGGCTGTCGAGCCGCTGATCGAGAATCCTTCGCCTGCCGTGCTGGAAAAGGCGGCAAAGTATTTCCCCGTGCACAGCGTTCCTCTGGTTGCTGGCCGTCTCGGCGATGCTTTTCCCATTGTAGTGGAGAAGGCCGCGGCCATGAAAAACAATCCGCTTCTTTGCGAATGTGAAATGGTATCCCGTGCTGAGATCGAATATGTAGCTTCCGATCCCTCCAGCCAGTCCATGACGGACGTGCGTCTGCGTACGCGTCTCGGCATGGGAACCTGTCAGGGAACCTACTGTTCGCTGCGTACCATCGGCGCCCTGACGGAGTGCCGGGTACCTTTTCCGATGTCGCCTGCCGACAACCTTCGCGAGTTCCTGCAGGAACGCTGGAAAGGTCTGCGTCCCGCACTGTGGGGAATTCAGGCCAGAGAAATGGAACTCGGTCGCGCCGTGTATGCGGCCACGCTGAATATCGACGGAGCTAAAGATGAACAGAAAGTCTGACATTGTTGTAGTCGGTTCCGGCATTGCCGGCATGACCGCGGCTCTTACCGCGGCTCAGAGCGGCAAGAGCGTGACGCTGCTCACCTACGGTGCAGGAACGCTGGCCATAAGCAGCGGATGCATTGATGTTCTCGGCTATCAGAACGGCGTGCGCGTGACCGATCCCTTTGAAGCCATGGCTGAGCTTCCTGCCGAACATCCGTACAGCCTGATCGGCGGAGCCGAGACGGTGCGCGAAGCGCTCGACTGGCTGAAGGGCGTGTGCCGGAAGGGCGGCATCGATATGGCTCATGCGGCGGAGGAGGGCAATCATCGCCTCGTTACCGTCATGGGAACCCTGAAGCCCAGCTACCTCTGCCCCGACAGCTTCAATCCCGACTGCCTCAAGGATGTGCATCGCGCCGCCGTGGTGACGGTGGAAAACATGAAGGACGTGCATCCCGGCCTGATTATCGAGCAGCTCCATCGTTATAAGGAGTTTGCCGGCAAGGAATTCATGGAAGCCGTGCTTCCCTGTCCCATTGAGCATGCGCACCGCAACATCACGCCTCTCGACATCGCCCGCCATGTGGAAACGCCGGAAGGCATGAAATGGCTCGAAAAAAGCCTGGCTCCGTATGCCAAACTGTATCCCGTTCTGCTGCTGCCTCCGATTTGCGGCATGCAGCACAGTCAGCAGATATGGAATCAGATCTGCTCGGCCTTGAAGGTCAAGATTGTGGAAATGGTGTCCATTCCT
>CALUTB010000051.1 GCA_944323575.1 uncultured Mailhella sp.
GGGCAGCTCGTGCGGCAGTTGGCGCAGTGCCAGCATTCGTCGCCGTGAGCCACTTCGGGGCGGTCGAGGCCGTTGTCGAGGTGCTTGAGTTCAAGCACGTAGCCGGGACAGTCGTCCACGCAGGTGCCGCAGCCCTTGCAGTGGCCGCAGTGCATGCAGCGGGCGGCTTCGAGCTGGGCCTGTTCGACGGTGTAGCCGGTGTTGTTTTCGGTGAAGTCCATGTGGTTGGTGCAGGCCTGTTTCTGAGCTTCGCTCTTCTCGTACTGGAGAATGCCGTAAATCTCTTCCATGGGCACCACATAGGGCTGCTTGGTACCGGCGAGGTCGTCGCGGGCAACGATGGTGTTGTCTTCGCCGATGGCGTACACGCGGGAGTTTTCACCGGTCAGCCAGGCATGCACGCCGAAGGCGGCGCGACGTCCGTTGCCGATGGCGGCAGCAATGGAGGCGGGGCCGGAAGCCACGTCGCCGGCGGCAAAGATGCCTTCAACGGAGCTGGCCTGCTTGTCGTCCACCACGATCCAGTTGCGGGGAGTGACGTTGACTCCGGCTTCGGCCATGAAGTCGAGATCGGTCTTCATGCCCACGGCGAAGATCACTGTGTCGCAGTCGAGGGCGTGTTCACCGCCTTCCACGGGCACCAGGGTCAGATGACCCTTTTCGTCGAAGCGGCATTCCTGCACTTCAAAGTAGTCCACACCGGCGGCCTTGCCGTCATTGGTACGGATGGCGGACATGGTGCAGGAATTGTGGATCCGGATGCCTTCTTCGGCAGCCTGCAGGAGATCTTCTTCGGGAGCGCGCATTTCACCGGCCTTTTCGAGGCAGATGACATGTACTTCTTCGGCGCCGAGGCGACGGGCCACGAAGGCGGCATCGAAGCCGACACCGCCGCCGCCCATGATGACCACGCGCTTGCCCACTTCGGGACGCAGGCCGAGGGAAGCGGCACGCAGAAATTCAACGGCCTTCACCGCGGTTTCGGCACCGGGGATGGGCAGGCTGTTTTCCTTGGGGGTACCGGTGGTCACGATGACGGCGTCATGCGCGGCGCGCACGTCGGCAAAGGAAATGTCGCGGCCGACCATGGTGTTCACACGGGCACGCACGCCCACTTCGAGGATCCAGCCGATTTCACGGTCAACTACGTCACGAGGCAGACGGAAATCCGGCACGCCGTAGCGGGTCATGCCGCCGAGCACGGGATTGCCTTCGTATACGGTGACGTCGTGGCCGAGAAGGGCCAGAAAGTAGGCGGCGGTAAGGCCGGCGGGGCCGCCGCCGATGATGCCGACGCTCTTGCCCGTGGCGGGACGGCGCTTGAACAGTGCGGAGCCGTAGGGGGCGTAGTCGAACACGGCGCGTTCAAGGGCGCGGGTGTTCACGCAGGCGTCGTAACCGGCGCGGTTGCAGTTGGACTGGCAGAAGTGCGGGCACACGCGGCCGGTCACACCGGGGAATGGGTTCTTGGCACGCAGGTAGCGCAGGGCTTCACCGAATTCGCCCTTTTCCACAAGAGCCTGCATCTTCTGGATGGAATTGCCCGCGGGGCAGAAATGTTCGCACGGCGAAGTGCGGAACTGCTCCTTGAGGCTGTCGCCCATGACGATGGGCAGGGTGATTTCACGACTATATCTAGGCGGCATGATAATACTCCTTGAGTGACTGATCCGCTCCCGGAAGACCGGGAGGGAGGCGTCGGAACGCTGCTCCGGCGCCGGGAAACCGCAGCGGGGCGTTGCCGCCCCGGCAGACAGTTTCAGACGGAAAGGGCTCTACAGAAGAGGGGCCTTGCCCCAATGGTACTCGGTGCCGTTCTTGCCCTTGAGGAGAAGCAGAGGCTTAGCCATTTCGGGATTGAGATTGGGGTAATCGGTAATCTTGTACACGCAGCGGCCGGTTTCCTTGCGTTCCATGGTGGCCTTGATGGCCAGTTCGCACACCTTGAGAACTTCGCACGATTCATGGCAGCGCATGAGGTCGCGCAGGGTGTCGGCATGGAGCTGAGGAATCTGTTCTTCAAGGAAGGTGATCTTTTCCAGAGCGCGTTCCATGCCGGCCATGGAGCGACGGAAGCCCATGTAGTACATCATGACGTTGCGGGCGGCTTCTTCCAGTTCCTGATAGGTGAGTTCCTGATCGTTGCCGAGCGGGGCAAAGATGCTGGATTTCACCCGAGCGGCGAGATCTTCGTCGATCTTGCCGGCTTCGGTCATGCCGGAAGCCTTCATGGCGGCCTGACGGCCGGCTTCGAAGCCGCCGCACATGGCGCCGGAGCAGTACAGGAAAATGCTGCCGCAGAACAGTCCGGGAACGGTGGTTTCGAACCGGTCGTTCACCGCAATGGTACCGCCGAAGATGAGCTCGCCGATTTCCACTTCCAGGAGCTTGTGCTGGAAGTCGGTGCCGGTGCAGTCGGCCCAGTCGCCGAAGGTGGCCTTGTCGCCGGGCATGAGGATATACTGCAGTTCATGTACGATTTCGGGATCGACATGGCGCATGTCCATGTAGAATGGCGGGCCGTTGCCCTTGAGCTGCTCCTGGTAGGTACCCTGAATCTGGTTGTTGCGTACGCCGTTTTCGCCCATGGGGTCGTACTTGAACATGAAGCGTTCGCCGATGGCGCTGATTTCGTGAGCGCCCGAGCTGTTGATGCCGTTCATGCCGGGGCATCCGTAGCCCTTGGGCTCCATGGTGGCGCGCTGATAGGTATCGAGTTCGGTAACGGCGGCACCGACGTCGTAGCCGAGCACCACGCCTGCTCCCGTGTTGTAGGGATACATCCACACGTTGTAGGGGTTGTGCGTGGAGTTGTTGTAGCCGCGGGTGGAAGAACGGCCCTGAGCGGAAACCACGGTCTTGGCGCGGATGATCACGAATTCACCGGTGGAAACGTTCCAGCCGAGCACACCGCAGGCGCGACCTCCGTCGGTGAGGATCTTCATGGCCATGATGCGGTCAAGGACATGGACGCCGGAGTCGCGGACGATGCGTGCCATGACGCGCTTGATGGTCATGCCGTTGGCAATGTGGACCCACCAGGTGCCGGGCTGACCGAAGCCCTGCGTACGCTTGTAGGTGCCGTCGGGGTTCTTGCTGAATTCAACGCCGCGTTCTTCGAGGCGCTTCAGCATGTGGTACATGTGATTGTACCAGCCGTTGACGATCATGGTGGGGGAATAGCCGGTCAGAGGCTTGGAGTAGAACTTCACGAGATCGTCTGCGGTATCGAAAGGCGTGCCTTTTTCGTCCAGGACGGCCATGTAGTGGTCGTTGCCGCCACCGATACAGCCAGAACTTTCCAACTTGCCTTTATCCAGCAGCACGACATCCAGACCCTGCTCGCGGGCTCCGAGGGCGGCGCCGCAACCGGACGCGCCAGAGCCGATGACAAGCACGTCCGTTTCGATCAGCGTGCCAAGCGGATGAGTTGAACTTTTCATGACTCCTCCCTGATTCTGAAAATACATCGGATGGGAAAGAGAGCGCGGCTTCAGGCGGGGACAACGGAATGGGCGCCGTGCCGGAATCATTCCCGTCGTGTCAACGATTTCACAAAAATATGTTCGGTTGTCAAATCGAAAAAAAAATTTTATTGTTTGATAAAATCATACATTGATACGGCGACTTGCCCGAAAATGGGAGGTTCACACTATGATTGAAGAACTGGGGGGCGATTTTTTCCAGCATTTACGCGGGTTTTACTTCACCGCAAAAACGGGGAGCATACGCAAGGCGGCCCAGCTCATGAACAGGAATCCTTCCACCATCAGCTGGCAGATCAAACAGCTAGAACAGCAACTAGATACAGTATTATTCGATAGATACATGAAAAGGCTGCGTATCACTCCAGAAGGTGAAAGATTGCTCTCATGGACAATCTCCACCTTTGAACTTTTACGCAGCATGAGATCCGACATCAGCTCGCCGTCGGGAGTTCTGCGCGGAACCATCACAATTTCAAGCAATTTGCCCTTTTCCGCACGAATGGTTCGCATCATTGCAGCGTTTCGTCGGGAGCACCCTGAAGTCCGTATCAAAATCCGCCGTGCTCTGCCCTATGAAACCGTGGACGACGTGGTCAGTTCCCGCGTGGATTTCGGCCTTACGGGCATTACCAGAGAAGCGCCGAACTGCACGCTTGAGGAACTCTTCACGTCGGAACCGCTGCTTATTGCCCGGGAAGACAATGAATTCGGCCTGCCCGAACGTCCTACGGAGAAGGATCTCATCCGCCTGCCTTTCATCTCCTTCCTGGCCGAGAACATGGAGGAGGGCGGCGACCCCTATTTCGACACGTCTCTTGCCTCGCTTTCCCAACCCCTGCAGACCGTGCTCAGTGTGAACAACTATCATCTCATGCTGCGCTATGTGAAACAGGGCATGGGGGTGGCCGTCATGGACGAACTCTGTCTCATGGCCAGCAAGTACGGCAATCTCGGCGAGGGGCTGAAGGCCTATCCTCTGGACGGCATTCTGCCCCCGGTGCACAACGGCATTCTGCTGCGTCATCACAAGCATCTGAGTCCGCAGGCCGCCGCGCTCATCGAGAAAATACGCGAGGAACTCAAGGATGGTCTTGCCAATCTTCAGGAACTGGCGCGCTGAACGCCGCCCGGGAGTTTTCGGTGCCGGCGGTACGGCGAAATGCCGCCTGTCCCGTGTCCGGACGCTTTCGAGCCCTCGGGCCTTCCTTTTCTCCGTGCTTGACCGGAGCAACGGCAGGCCGTAAGGTTTTCGTGAATTTTCTGTACCCGTCGGCCCGTGTCCGGGCCGCATGATTCCGCCGTGTTTTCTTCGGGAGAGGCGCGGCTCAGAGCGGATATATTATGGCAGCAAACGCATCCCTTGCAGCACTGTACAGACCGCAGACCTTTGCTGAGGTGGTGGGGCAGGACATGGTGAAATCCATCCTTTCCCGTGCCGCCCGCGAGGACCGTGTGGCTCCGGCTTATCTTCTCAGCGGCACGCGAGGGGTGGGCAAGACCACCATAGCCCGCATATTCGCCAAGGCGCTGAACTGTGAACATGCCCCCACGGGCGAGCCATGCAATCAGTGCGAGGCCTGCCGCCGCATCACGCAGGGCAGTTTCGTGGACGTTGTGGAAATTGACGGCGCCTCCAACCGCGGCATCGACGACATACGCCGTCTGCGCGATGCCGTGGGGTATGCGCCACTTGAAGGCCGCTACAAGGTATTCATCATCGACGAAGCCCACATGCTCACCAAGGAGGCCTTTAACGCACTGCTCAAGACACTGGAGGAACCGCCTGCGCATGTGACGTTCATCATGGCCACCACGGAACAGCACAAGTTCCCCGTGACCATCGTGAGCCGCTGTCAGCATTTCGTGTTCCGGCAGATTCCCGAGGCCGTGCTGGAATCGCACATCTGTGACATCCTGCAGCGAGAGGGACGTCCCTTTGAAAAGGAGGCCGCTCATCTCATTGCCCGTCGTGCGGCGGGCAGCGTGCGGGACTCCATGTCGCTGCTCGGTCAGGTGCTGGCGCTCGGCTGTGCTCCCGATGAGCCTTTGACGGCTGCTCAGGCCCGCGAGGTTCTGGGATTGGCCGGTCAGGAAGTGATGGACCGTCTCATGGATGCTCTTGCCGGGCAGAATGTCGCGGGCATCACCGTTCTTGTGCGGGAGCTTCTGGCGCAGGGCGCCGACATGGGCTTCTTCCTGCGGGAACTCGGCAGTCTGTGGCGCAACCTTTTTCTTCTCCGGCAGGCGGGACAGGAGGCCGCCGGAGAGCTTGATCTGCCCGAAGGCGAAGTGGAGCGGCTCGTTGCTCTCTCTTCCCGCTTCACGCTCACCTATATTCATGCCGCATGGCAGATGACGCTTGATTCCCAGCGTCGCATTCTTACCAGTCTTGAGCCCTCGGCCGGGCTTGAGCTTCTGCTTCTGAACCTCGCCATGCTTCCCCGGCTGCTTCCGCTTGAGGAACTTACCGTGTCTGTTCCGGCATCATCCGGCAGCAATCCGGAAGCGTCTTCTCCTACGCCTTCTCCGGCACCGCAAACGCCGCCCTTACCCTCTTCAGCTCCTGCCGGGGCTGCGCCCGTACGCTCCGTGCAGACAGCGCCTTCCTCCACGCAGCGTTCTACCTTTGTTCCCCCGTCTGTGTCGGCTCCCGTATCCGGCGCTGTTTCTCCTTCCGCTCCGGCCGCTTCATCCCGGTCGTCGGCTACTTCTGCGGACTTGACGGAAAAGGTGAAACCTGTTGAAACTCTGACGCCGGAGAAACGGCGCCCTTCCGCCGACTGGAAGGATGTGCCGGTGAATGCCTCTCTGCCGTGGAACGGCTTTCTTGAGTTCTGTCGGGACAGCCGGGACATTCCTCTGCCCGTCCTTCGTCAGGTGACAGGGGAGGTGCGCGGAGACTATCTTGTGCTTCAGGCACTCTCTCAGGTGGTGAGTCAGCAGCTTCAGCGTACCGAAAAGCTCAGGGTTCTCGAATCCATGGCGGCTTCTTGGGCCGGGAGGCCTCTGCAGATCGTGTTCCGGCCTCCGCAGAAGACGGTACGCACCGAAGCGGAGCTGAGGGAAGAGATACAGGATCATCCCGTGATAAAGAAATTTCAGGACGCGTACGATGCCAGACTGGTACGCTGTACCCCCATCAATCGTTAACTTCGCAACAGAAGGGCCGAAGGCCCTTACCTTTCAAGGAGACATGGCATGAAGAACATGAACGACCTGCTGCGCCAGGCTCAGGTGATGCAGAACAAGATCGCAAAGCTTCAGCAGGAAATGGCGGAGAAGGAGGTGGAAGCTTCGGCCGGCGGCGGCATGGTGAAGGTGGTCATGAACGGACGGCAGGAGATGAAGTCCATCACCATTGACAAGGCCATTCTGGAAAGCGGCGACGTGGAGATGCTCCAGGATCTCGTCATCACCGCCGTGAACGAGGCCGTGCGCATCGGCCGCGCCAATCTTGACCGCGAAATGGCCAATATCTCCGGAGGCATTCATCTGCCCGGCATGTTCTGATTTCCGGCGTTCGGCGGATATCTTTTGAAAGCTCCGGTTCCCGAGGGAACCGGAGCTTTTTTGGGTAAGGCCTTCAGACAGTTGAGGGAGCGGAAGCGTTCGAAACAGAAAACTACCCGCTTAGCGGGTGGACCACAAAACGGTTATACTTAAAAATTTTTCGATAAGACGAAGTTGTGTTCAGATTCCCGTCCACATCAAAAAGGTGTTTTTTCTGGCGGAAGAACAAAATCTGGCTCATACGAAATGGCTGTGCAGGTGTACCATATTGTATTCACTCCCAAGTATAGGAGAAAAGTAATGTATGACAACACCGTGAGGAGATGGGAAAAATAACTCAGAGTAAACTTTTCCGTCTGCGGAGTGAGGTTGTCGAAGTCATTGATCTGGAAACGGGCACGCTAATATGGTGGATGGTGCCGCCCGTCCAGTGATTGTTCTTGTCGCCGGTAACGCTGAGGATCTTCCCATCCTGCACTTTTGCCGTATAGATGCAGCGAATCTGGCAGAAGGGCCAATATCCCTTGACTTCCGTCATCGCTCCGCCTTTGGGTGCCGCATAGTCGACGGCCTGGGCTTTGTCGGGATCGGCAATGGCCGCCCGCCCGCGAGCAGGGACGCACTCAGCTTAAGAAAAATTTTTCGTGAGTAACTCTCGGGCATGATAAACCTGCCTGTTGAACATGAAAAAAGTGCTGATGCTGAGTCTCTTCAAAGAAAACTCCGACATAAGGCGGAACAGCAGTCTCTATTTGCGGGGAAAAAGAAGCGGCCTGCACCTTCATCAAAGGGTCAGACCGCTTCTTAAGAATGGCTGCAACGTCGAATGTCAGCAGTTGCAGTCGGTGGCAATGCCGGAAATCGTTGCTTCGGAAGCAAGAATGCTGAGCTGGGCATCGGAAAGATTCAGTTCCTTGAGGTCGTCCCAGTTCTGGAATCCGCCAAGAGAATCCCGCAGATCGAGAATGCGCTCGGCATCTTCCTGCGAGAAAAAGCAACGATTCATCAGTTCTTCTGTCGTGGCGTTGTTGAGTTCAAACGGATTGTCTGATTTGGCGTAGGCCAAGGGAGCTGCGGACAGCATGAGCGTCAGGGCCAGCATCAAAAAACGTATCTTCATAAACATCTCCTTATCAAGCATATGGCAGGATAAACTGCCTTCTTGCCGATTACCATAACGAATTTTTCCTTCTGAATATACCGGAAACACACTATGTTTTGTAAAGATTCGTCATGGCATTCTTTACAATGACGTCTTTCATTTCCAGTTGTACGGCAGTCGCACCTCCTCGCTCACCATGTGCCCGGCGGCCCAACACGGCATAATCATGCTTTTTTCGCCCGTTCCTCCGGCCACGATAATGGGCATGAAATCAAAAAAAGGCTTAGGAATCATGGCGTGCTCGTCCGTTATTGAAAGAATCTCTTCCGGCACACCCCTTTTGGCTTCCTTGGCAGCATGGTACTGCCGAATCCAGTCGCCGAAGGGAACTCGGGCGCGATTCCGAAGATGCGCGCGGATGCTTTCGCGTGTCCAGCCCTCTTGGGCCAGCATCTTTGCGGTATCCTGAGCAACAATGAGAATGATGGAGTTTCGATACGGCCGGTCATGTCCGCGAAGCCATTGGGCAATAAGTTCAAGATATTCCGGTCTGCTGTATCCTATGCCCATAATGCCGGAATATCCCTCCACGGCAGCCACGGTCACCACGTTGCGTTCCTGGAAAAAGCCCAACTCCGTATGCCAGGACGGCCAAGGACTGGCATCAATATTCTCTGCCATGAACATGACGAACTCCCCGGGCTGTCCGAGTGTGGACATATCGGTAATACCGGGGCGACTTCCTCCTACGTTTTGAATGACGAGATGAAGCGCCCGGCTGATGCAGGCATTGGCCCGGTTTCCTCGGCCGAAAGTTCCCGTTCCCGCGTTCAGCCCCATTTTTTCCACGATGGGGCCGCTCACGATCATCAGCACGGCGTCGGGATTGGTCGTTGTCGACATGCCTCGCAGATCGAACTCCGGCTGGCTGACAGCTTCAACAGCAGCAACAAGAAGCGGCATATGCCTGGGTTCACATCCAGCCATGACGGCATTGACGGCAATTTTTTCCACCGTAGCCACCCCCTCCATGGGAGCCAGAGTAGCGATGGGAAAATCACCGGGCAAATCATAGCCTGCCACCATGGCTTCTACTCTTTCCGGAGTAGGGGGAATCAGCGGAAGTCCGTCGCCCCAGCCCCGGGCCAGAAACAGTTCATTGAAGTCTTCCAGTCCATCATTACCCGGTGTCATCGTTTCGCGCTCGGCCCGGGGAAAACCGACTTTCAGACCTCCCGACTGTTCCAGTACTGCGTCGATATATACGCCTTCCTCCGTCTGGCCGGCGGGGTTACATACGGTTAGGGCACAAGATACACTTGGAATCAACAGCTGTCCCGCAAGCAGCAGGAAAAGCAACGTACGCATACTGCCTCCGCAGACTTTCATTCGGCGCCGCGGCTTAAAACTCCATGTCAGAATCCTCAGGACCGTATGTTTTCATGCCGCGGAGAATTCACCGAAGGAGCAAGAAATATTTTACGGCGTAAAACGGTCATGACGACCGCCTACTATATGTGTCGTCTGCCGTCAAAAGTAAAACTTACTGAAAGTCTCTCTGTATGAACATGAATGACTTCAATAGCACCTCGTGCCCAGCACGGTGGCGGCCCGCTCAAGCCGGATCAGTTCCAGAGCCAACTATGCGATTCTTCTGCTTCTTTCACATGCCCGCCCGTCTCTGCCTCAAAAACGGAGCGGATTGCTGCCGGCCTGCGCTGCACACAGAGAAAACTTTCAAAAATCAGATGCAGACACTCTGAAATACGGCGGGAAATCTTCTGCAGAAAGATTCCCCGCCGTATTTGAGTTAAGGATTATTCAGCAATCTTTACGGAAACAGGCTTCCATACTTGGGCAAAAGGCGGCCAAACCTGTGACTGCTTGCCGGGACCACCGGATACGATGATCATCGCTGACTCTGGAGATACAAAGCGGGGAAGCAGAGTATCCGGTCCTATAGGTCCGTAGCTGTCCGGCGGATTGCATTTTCCGTTGCCGTAGTACTTATAGGGCATGACGGCCGCGTTCACCAGATACTCCTGAGCGGCCCTCTTGACAGGGAAATCACGCCAAACGGTATCCGCATGTTCGGGACAGAGAATAACCAGCGAGAACGGCATTTCATTACCGGTTTCCCCCTGTCTGGCATAATCGGTAAGGCAGCGGGCATTGCCTGCGTTGGTGGAAACCAGATTCAACGCCAGAGTGTTCAGCAGACCTTTACCGGTTGCATTATCGTGATCGATATTGCTGGTACCGAGATAACAGGTGACCAGAGAAATCACGCTATCCGTCGCCTTGAATCCCTGCTCCTCTGCAAAGGATATCTTCCATGGGTTATCCTTCATATTTTCCGTGAATACCATGGCTACAAGATCTGCAGAAGTACCATGAGTACTCTTATCATTGTTCGGGAATGTGGAGCCACCCACAATATCACCGACCAAATTGACAAAATACCCAAGGGCATTGGTGACGGGATTACCGCTCCCAGCTGTTCCCGTCGTCGAGTTCAGATTAAGCTTTTCTGCAATGGGGCCACTTATAATAAACAGCGGAACCGTAGGGGCTGTTGTTGTGGATGTGCTGCGCCATGCCGCGTCGGGATTGGCCATGGCTTCAACCGCAGCAAGGAGCAACGGCATATGCTCCGGCTTGGCACCGGCCATGACACCCAGGGTAGCTACAAGCTCTACAGTAAGCATGCCGTTGCGGGGAGGAACAACCCAGAGAACTTCGGAAGGATCTCTCTTTGTGCCCGTGAGCATCTCTTTTACCCTGTCTACGGAAGGAGGTACTATGGGGAGGGAGAGAGACCATTTTCTCTGGGCATACAAGGCGTTCACATCGGCATAGGTTCCCGTGAACTTAAATGTCCTTGCTGGATAAGGGGCCGCCTGCTTGGCCGCATTTTCCTTTGACGGCGTCCAATCGACGGAAGCTTTGATGATGTCATCGAAAGCTTTGTCGACTTTTGCGCGAACCTCTTCCTTGGGAATCATGCCCAGCGGATGAGGAATGACGACGAAACTGAGATCAGTCAGTCCCTGGCTTTTCTGCGTACCCCTGGCAAGGGTCATGAACTGATCGGTTGCTATGGTAACTGTGGGTATACCGGCCTTTTCAAGATTACACTGGTCAACTACCAGCCATGAGGTGCAGCTGCCTCAGTCGCCTTGGGACGCAATGACCAAATCAGGCTTCACCGAGGCTACAGCCTTGGCGATACGTTCGGAATTGGCCGGCGTCCCGGAAATGGTATTGAGGCTGGGATCAGTTTCATACGTCTTGATGATTTTTGCTTTCGGGTACTTCTGTGCCATCAATTCCGCAATGCGGTCCAGGACAACATTACCATTGTGTTTACCGTTCCAGCGTAGAGCTACCGTCTTTCCGTCCAACGATGTAATTCGTTTTGCAGGCTCCACCTGTGCCAGTTTGATCACTCCGGTGGGGTTGACGAGCTCCCACTCCTGCGGCTTTTCCACCGCCTGCGCCATCGGGGTCCCGAGCAGCAGGACCGCACCCATGGCGATGATCTGAGAAAGTTTCAGCATACTTCTTCTCCTGTTAGAAGGGTCCGCAGTTCTTTCCCACAAAGAACTTTCATTTGTGAAAAAGAATACACGAAAACGGGAGAAAGAGTGATAAGGAAAGTAAAATAATTGTAAAGCGGCCTTTACATTTTCCAGAAAAGCACCGTTCAAGAGCAATGACTTTGCTTCTTTTGAGGAAAATGAAGTCGAACGGAAAAGCCGTGCGGTTGCAGATTGCCGTATTCCATCCTGCCCCCGCAGGCCTCGATACAGTCTTTCACGATGGAAAGTCCCAGTCCCGTACCCCCGGGGTGCGTGGTCGCGGCATGGCCCCGGAAAAACGGCTCGCACAGCGACGGCAGATCCTCTTCCCGTACCCCGGGACCGTGATCCGTCACGGATATCACGGTTTCAGCCTCTCCCCGTTCCGCACGGATAACCACGGGACCATCGTTTCCCGCATAATTCAGTGCATTTCTCAGCACGTTGCTGATAATTCTCTGCAGATAGTCCCTGTCCGTGCACAGACAGAGCCCCTGCTCCACCTCCACATGCACGTCGGCGTCTGAAGCCTCGCTCTGAACTATGGAGGAAAGGAAGGGACACAGTTCCACAGAGACTTCTCTCGGAGTAGTCATGGATGCCTTGGCCTGAAGATAGGCAAGCACTTCTTCGGTCAGGACAGATAATCGCTTGATATGTCTGAGTACCTGCTGCACGCGCAGACGCTCATCACCGTTCAGCTTGCACTCCAGCACTCCCAGTCCCATCTGAGCCTTGGCCAACGGCGTATTCAGCTCATGGGCCACATAGCGGATGAACTGCCGCTGACCTGTGAGCATACGGTTCATCCGCTGCATCATGGCTACCAGAGCATAGCCCACACGGCCTATTTCGTCCTTTCTGGCACCGGAAAATTCTCTGTCGTGCAGAAAGGGTTTATCTACACAGGAAAAACTTTCAAACTCCACGTCTTCAGCATACTTCGCCATACGGCGCAGCGGACTCGAAAGATGTCGTACAAAAGGAAGCCACCAGAGAAACGATACGCCCAGGATAACGGCCACCAGCAGAAAAATCTTATCGATATCGAAAAAAAGTCCGTGTCCGTCTACGGTGTCGGACTCCATGACGACAAGCACCGTATGTATCTGGCGATTGATATCGGGAATATACATCACGCGCCCCAGCCAGTACCGGGAAGGAGCATTCGTATGCCGGAAAAGCGCCGGAGGAACAGGCGGCAGTCCATACTCCACATTGCTGTTCCGGCCCGCAAACATGGTACTCCCCATGGGATCCCAGAACATGACCTCCGGCGACGGGCAGAAGGAGTAGATGGCGCGGGGCAGATTCTTCGCCTGTTCGACCATACGGTCGGGAATGGCAGAATCCCTTATGGATTCCGTATCCAGAGACTGAAGATGAACACGTACGGGCAGTCTTCTGGCATGAGGTTCCAGCAGGTCCTCCCACTCAAGAACGGAACGGTACTGGAGGTTTGCACTTATCACCCGCAGAGCGCTGTCGGCCCTGGTACTGAACAGGGAAGCGGGCAGCACACCGTCGTAACCCTTGCCGGCCATGACGTACCAGCTGATTCCGCAGCCGAGCACCGCCAGAAGAACAAGATTAAGCAGCATCCACAGGATGATCTTGACGTAAAGATTGCATCTCAGCAGGTTCATGCCTCTTCATCCTGTCGGATAAACACGTAACCGATGCTGCGCACGGTTCGAATGTGCGTATTGGCTCCCGTGGCATCGGTGAGTTTCTTGCGCAATGTGGAAATATGCACATCCACGCTGCGGTCGAACTTGTTCCATTTTTTGTCGGCAAAAAGATTAAGCAGCGTTTCCCGCGAAAAAATACGTCCGGGTTCCCGCATCATGGCCTGAAGGATCTGGAATTCCACATAGGTCAGCTCTATGGGTCGCCCGTGGAACGATACCTGAAGCGTACGCGGATTAAGTTCCAGGCCGTGCACCGAAAGAATTTCTTCCTTCTCTCCTTCCGCACTGCCCGAACTTCGACGCAGTACGGCCCGCACTCTGGCCAAAAGCTCACGGGAGGAAAACGACTTCGGCACATAGTCGTCCGCCCCGAGTTCCAGCGTGACGATGCGGTCCGTTTCATCGTTGTGTGCCGAAAAAACGATGACTGGTATTCCGCATTTCATGCGGAGACGACGAAGGACCTCCACGCCGGGGACATCGGGCAGCATCATATCCAGAAGAACAAGATCGTAATCTTTGCCGTCCAGGCTCTCCAAGCCGGCTTTTCCCGTCAGACGGTAATCGAGTCCTATATTCTGAAGCTCCATGTAATCCTTGACAAGAAGGCAGAACTCTTCATCATCGTCTATTAAAAGCAGTCTTCCGTTCTTCTCTTCACTCATAAAAATCCGTTGGACCTGTACAGACGTTTTTTCTGAATGGTGAACGTCTCCCGGATATGCGCTGCGGGTACCGGAAAGAAAAATTCCCACAAGCAGCTTCCGAGATTCTCTTCCCAGAAGTTCCGCACATCAAAAAGCAGAAGGGATGGAATTTCCCATCACGTTTCCCCTTTTTCCTATTGTACAGTCAAAAAATCGTAACTGGCAACGGATAATGTTGTAAAGAAATGTGAAGTCCTCCCATTCAAAAAAACTGCTTGCCACAACAATAAATTTTGGGGCCGCACCGTGTCAGCACCAGCCATGCCTTTTGTCCGCACACATCATCGAACACGAAGGAAGGACACGGAAAAAGAAATATAATATGTCATAGTTATAGGAGTTATCAGTATATTATAAAAAATTGTGATCCTGCGGGAAGTTGGAAGGCTTTCTTGTCGGGAGGAAGGAAGTCTTTTATGATGAAAAAAAAGCCGTGACGGAGGATACCCCATGCTGTACCGGGTGACCCTGTTTCCCCTTTTGCTGCTGTGTCTGATGTTTGTTCCTGCTTTCGGCGCATCGGAGGCTTCCCCGGCTTTTGTCCGTGCCCTGCTTTCTCCGCCGCCTTCGGGAGACGACGTGCTCCGCGTGATGCTTGAACCGGATGAGCCTCTGTGCCGGGAAGCCTATGGGGAGGCGTGGGGGGCCCGCTGTTTTGCCTCTGTGGGACAGAAAGGCGCGCCTGTGGGCGGAGTTCGCCTTCAGCCGGAGGTTTCCGGCGACTGGCGCTGGGCGGACGGGCGGACGATGACCTTCCGCCCGAAGGAGCCGTGGCCTGCCGCAGCTTCGTTTGAACTGATCGTGGACGATCTGCCCCTGCCGTCGAGAGTGAAGCTGACTTCCCCCCGGGCGGTTTTTTCCACGCCGCCCCTGACTGCGTACGGCATGGACGCTCAGATGTGGATTGATCCGGATTTGAACGGCGAGCGGGCCGTCACTTTCGACATTGCGTTTTCCACGCCGCCCGACCGCAGTCTTGTGGAGCGTGATGCCCGGATCATCGTCTCCGACACCGCGCTTCGTCTGGCGGAGCCGCAGTTCATCTGGAGCGGCAATACGAAATGTCTTGTCAGGTCGCGCATTCTTTCGCTCGGCGAGAAACCTGCCGTGGTGACGATGGTATTGCCGGGCGTGGCGGCGGAAGTGCGCCTTGACGGAACGCGCTGGATCGTTCCCGAAGGACAGCAGGAGGCTGCTGCCCAGGTAACGGTACCCGGAATGTCCACCCTGTTCTTCATAAAGAAGGCCGCGCTTGAACCGGCGAAGGACAGGAATCTTGTCGGAGAATATCGTCTTACGCTGGAAACAAGCCTGCTGGTGCGTCCCGATGCTCTGGCCGGAGCCATGACGGCGCTTCGTCTTCCGCGCGTTCAGGATGAAGGTGCGGTGTCGCCCACGGTATGGACGGCTGCTCCTGTCATTGATGAGGAAACGCTCTCCCGTGCCGTTCCCGTTGCGCTGGAGCTTCTGCAGCAGGCCGACGTGCCGAGCGACCGCATCACCTTCAGGGTGAAGGCCGAGCCGGACAGCTATCTGCTTTTCGAGCTTCCCCGCGGCTTCGGCCCTTCTCAGAATTTTTCGCTGGCCTCTCCCTGGCGGGAAGTGTTTCATGCCGCGCCGTTCGGCCCGGAACTTGAATTTCTTCAGCCGGGCAATG
>CALUTB010000052.1 GCA_944323575.1 uncultured Mailhella sp.
TTCCCTCCGGAAACAAAAAAGACCGGACGCCTCATGCGCCCGGCCTTCTTTCCTTCCGAAAAACCTTTCACCCGCCCTTTGCCGCGGCACGCCTCCCCGCCATGCGCGGTGAAGCGCTTCCGCCTTCCGTGCGGGTCGTCTTGCGGGCGGTCTTTTTCGTCGTTGCCCTCTTCCGGGAAGATGCTGCGCCGGCTGCGTCCTTCCGGGGGGATGCGGCCTTCCGCGTTCTCTTCTGCGGGGATGCGGCAGCCGGACCGTCCGCCTCCGCAGAGTCGGCACTCTCCGCACCGGCCCACGCCTTTTCCGCGGCAGTCTGCTCCGCGGCACGAAAGGCCTCCCTGTCCGCCGCGGCGGCCTCCTTCAAAAGCTCAAGCGACGACGACGCACGGGGCGATCCCCGCCGCCAGAGCACATCCAGCCCGGCAAAGCGCCGTTTCATCACCTGCACGGCCTCGATGTTGCTGTCCACCAGCAGGGCGCTGCGGCCCAGCGCCGCCGCCGATTCCCCCAGCGTGCCGCTTCCCGCAAAAAAATCGCAGAGCACGTCGCCCGGACGGGAATGCACCTTCACGATGCGGTCGATGATCGCCCGCGGCTTCTGCGTGGCATAGCCCGTCTTTTCCCGGCTGTTGGGGCAGACGATGGTATGCCACCACACGTCGGTGGGCGTTTTGCCGAGCGCCGCCTTGCGCGGACCCACAAGACCCGGCGCCATGTAGGGAATGCGGTCCATGGCGTCGAAGTTGAACGTGAACGATTCCGGATTCTTGGCGTACCAGAGAATGTTGTCGTGCTTGGCGGGCCAGCGCGTTTTCGAGCGGGCGCCGTAGTCGTAGGCCCAGATGATCTCGTTGATGAAGGAGGCGCGACCGAAAATGCCGTCGAGCATGACCTTGCAGTAGTGAATTTCCCGGTAGTCCAGATGGAAGAACAGCGAGCCTTCCGGCGAAAGAATGCGGTAGGCCTCTTCCATGCGCGGCTGAAGAAAACCCAGAAAATCGTCGAACCTGTCGTCGTAGCCGCTGGTCTCGCCCCGTATGGTGCGGTACAGCTGTCCCTTGAAGCCTATTCTGTCGCCGTTGTCGTCGCGCACCGTGGCCACGTGCGTACGCCGCTGCACCCTGCCCGTGTTGAACGGAGGGTCAATATAGATGAGATCCACGCAGGCGTCGGGCAGCGCGCGCAGAACCGCAAGATTGTCGGCATGAAAAACGGCAAGTCTGGGCATGAGCATCCTCTGTCCGCACTGTCGGCAGACGGGAGGACTTTAATCGTTTCAGAGCCGCATGGCAAGGCTGCGGCCATGAGAGATGCGCTGCCTGCACGTCGGAGCCGGGGCGAAGGCAGCGGGAACTGCCGCGGCCGCCCGTGCGGCGATGAGATCGGCCTCGGCAAGGCGCCGCTGCGGACACGAAAGCCCCCGCAATCGGTCTCTATCCGTTTCGCACGAAAGGCGGTTTCACCTCCGTGCTCACCAGATCGGCATAGGATGCAGGCTTTCGCCAGGCATTCCCCCACGTTTCCCGTTCCCGGTACGCCCGGATGACGTCCATATCAAACGACGCCGGCAGAATGTCTTCCTGCACGTCGCCGGCCCGCACCATCAGGTGATCCCGCCAGTGTCCGTCTTCATCGAACGCCACCGGGGAAAACGCGCAGGAACCGCCCCAGCCCGCGCCGGGATAATTGGCCATGGCCACGCCCACCATGTTTTCAAACGCCCTCGTGCCGAGCTGGTTCATCCGGGGCGGGTTCATGTCGCAGGCATTGGGTACAAGAATGATCTCCGCGCCCTTCAGCATCAGAATACGGGCGCTCTCCGGAAATTCCCGGTCGTAGCAGATCATGACGCCCAGCTGCACGCCTTCAAAATCGCACACCTTGAACTCCCGGCCGGGCCGCAGCAGCTTTTCCAGCGAAAAATCACAGGTATGCACTTTGGCGTAGTTCAGGAGAATGTTTCCGCGCCGGTCGATGATGACGGCGGCATTCTGAACGCCTTCCTCCGACGCGGCCAGAAACGTGGCGCAAACGCCGATTCCCTGTCTTGCCGCGGCCTCCCGTATGGCGGTCACATAGTCGCTTTCCACGGCCACGGCACTTTCCAGCCACGCCTTCCGTTCTTTTTCAAAGGCCGGGTTCATGGGATCGTCAAACGCGCCGTCAAAAGGCGGAGCATAGCCGTGAGACCACATCTCCGGAAAAAGCACGAGATCGGCACCCATGCCGCCCGCCTCACTGATGTAACGGACGGCCAGCGCCAGATTCCTGTCCTTGTCGTTCGGCACGGCGCGCTTCTGAACCAGCGCTATGTTCATGGCAGCCATTTTGCTCTCCCCCGTATCGCCTTCGCCATCGCATATCTTTGCGGCCCCGCGCAGACCGCAGCCTCTGCCTGCGTTGATCGGCGGATCTGTACGGATGCGACGAGGGAACTCACAACGCCGCAGGATGATCGGCCTGCCGGGCGGTCAATCCGCCCCTCCCCTTCCGGCCGAGCCGCACGTCAGCAGACAAAATTCTAATCGTTTCAGGGTATCATGGCAAGGCTGAGGGCATGAGAGAGGCAGTTTATCCCCACGTGCGTGGGGAATACCGGAGGCGTTTGAGCCAGAGTTGCACGTCCGACGGTTCATCCCCACGTGCGTGGGGAATACAGCCCCCCTGAGACATCATTTTCCACGCGGTCCGGTTCATCCCCACGTGCGTGGGGAATACAACCACGCCGCAGATCCCGGCGGCGCCACCAACGGTTCATCCCCACGTGCGTGGGGAATACTGTATCAGAAGAAAAAATCGCCGCCGTGTTATCGGTTCATCCCCACGTGCGTGGGGAATACTACCTCGGCGGGTTCTCTGCTCCTGTACAGTTCGGTTCATCCCCACGTGCGTGGGGAATACAGGCTCAACTCGAGCGGCAAGAGGTTATGCAGCGGTTCATCCCCACGTGCGTGGGGAATACGCAAACCGATCTGGTACTCCCTTCCTTGAATACCGGTTCATCCCCACGTGCGTGGGGAATACTGTTCCCAAGGACGAGCAACAGTAAAATAGTCCGGTTCATCCCCACGTGCGTGGGGAATACCCAGGGAGCGCGAAAAACCTTTCCGGAACGGTCGGTTCATCCCCACGTGCGTGGGGAATACATCCAGGGCCGCAAGGTGCATGCCACGCGCCTCGGTTCATCCCCACGTGCGTGGGGAATACGTCACTGGACGCACGGTGCGTGCCCTTCGGCTCGGTTCATCCCCACGTGCGTGGGGAATACGAGATTTCCGCGATACCCTCAATTACTGGCATCGGTTCATCCCCACGTGCGTGGGGAATACCGTCCCCGACTGTCCGTACCGATGCATGATTACGGTTCATCCCCACGTGCGTGGGGAATACGTTACTCCTCTGTCTGCAACATGGAAACTCGGTCGGTTCATCCCCACGTGCGTGGGGAATACGCTTTGTGCCTGAGCATGGTTACATCATGTCCCGGTTCATCCCCACGTGCGTGGGGAATACTCTTCTCAAAAACTCAATTCATACGGCAAGGTTACATGTCAAGATACTTTCTACCGGCCTGAAGCCTCACGCTCCGGCAGGAATTTCACCAGAGAAACGCCATCCCAGTCCACGGGAACCCGGCGATTCTTTCCCACCGTCATGAAGGAAAATCCGGACTCATTCCCGGCACTCCAGGCCATGACGGCATTTCCCTCCTCTATTTCGTCGCTGACGACCTTCCACAGCTTTTCCCGGACGCGAACGGAGTATCGTCCGAGATACACCCCGGCACGCACCTCCAGAAGCCAGCGCGAAAGATAGCCGCGCAGGCGGGGCGGCGCAGCTTCAGTAACGATGACCAGCATCACCCAGCCCCCTTTTCTCCGGAAACGCCACGGGCACGGCTTCCGGATGCGCCTGCGGCATGGGTTCTCCGGCGGCTGCCAGCACCTCTTCCATCACCGGTATGATGCGCTGCAGCAATTTCTGCTCCCGGAACAGATCGCGACACCGCAGCCGCACGTCGCGCGGGATGTCGCGGCTCTTTTCCGCGACCGTACGGAACGCCGCCGGAATCACGGTATCGAACTTGAACAGATCCGCCACGTCATAGACAAAGGAAAGCGGCTTGCCCGTATGAATGAAACCTATGGCCGGTGCATACCCTGCGGCAAGCACCGCGGCTTCGCACACGCCGTACAGACAGTGCGCAGCCACGCTGACGGCCTTGTTGACCGGATCGGCGGCATCCCACTCACGGGGATCGTAGCTGCGCCGTCCCCACGAGATTCCGCAAGCCGCGGCCAGCTCCTTATAGAGCACTTTTACCCGCGCGCCCTCCATGCCGCGCAGCTGCTCTATGCTGCGCCGCCGGGGAGGTTCCTCCCCGAAACGGAAACGATACATGGCACGGACAACCTTCAATCGCAGCTCGTCGGTCAGCGCAAGCCTTGCCTGATACAAAAGACGATCCGCCCGAGCCCCGCCGGGCTGTCCTGCGGAATACAGGCGCACGCCGCCTTCGCCCACCCAGAGCAGCAACGTTCCGCAGTCGGCGGCCAGCGCCACGGCCGCATGCGTGACCACCGTGCCCGGTTCCAGAAGCAGACAGGCAATGCCGCCCAGGGGAATCTGCATGCGCACGCCCGTTTCATCCACCAGCACCAGCGCGCCGTCTTCCACATCCAGACGTCCGTAACGCAGAAAGAGCATGGAACTGCGTTCCCTTATGGAAATCACTTCCGAATCAAGGCGCATGCGTTTCTCCGTGTTCAAGACGTATCCTGCGCAGAGCAAAGGCTCTGTTCGATGAGGCAAAGCTCAACGGCATGTCGGCCACGCTGTCCGTGCCGTCGGCAAAGGATGCCGCATCGCGGGAAAAGATGCATCCGGCAGGACCGCCGGGCACGCAGGCCGCCAGCGCCTGCCGTTCGTCGTCAAAAAGCCCCGCAAACACCGGCGCGGAAGGAATGCAGGCCTTGCGTCCCAGCCACAGTCCCCACACGGGATCCTGCAGCGCCGCTCCGATCTTTTCCATCAACGGGCGCCCGCCGCTGAGAAACACCCGGAACGACGCATCCAGCAGAAACTGCCTGCGGGTGATGTGGCAATCCTTGAATGTTCCGCCCGCCTTGAGCGTGTTCTGCACGGTATGGAAGTCTTCCATGCGCCGTACAGGAAGACGTCTGTCGCCGAGCACGCGGGGAACGGCCACGGTGAGCATGCGCACGGATGCCGTCTCCTGCAGAAAGGACCTTTCCTCATCAGAGCCGCGACTCAGTCCCAGCGCCGCGCACAGCATGCCCGTGACCCCGCTGCGGGAAGGCAGAATGTCCGTCATGCGCCGGTTGTACTGACTGGCCGTGCCCCAGGACTGCAGCGGCCCTTCCAGCCGCAGGGCGACACAGGATGCCTCAGCGCACATATGCCTCGACCTCCCGCAGCATGTCCGCCAGAGAGCGTTCCGGCATGCGGCATTCCAGCGCGGCTTCCATCCCCCAGATCTTCTTCATGTCCGCATACTCCTCCTCCAGCCGGGCCACGGATTCCTCCATGAGACCTCCCCTGGTCCACACCGGCTTCTCGAACGCGTTCACCAGCTGCACGGGATGCCCCTTTTCCCGCACGACCAGCAGCACATGAGAAGGCAGCGTTGCCGCGTGCATGGAATTCTTGCGCGCGCCGGGCACGGAGCACAGCACGGCTTCCACGAAACGACTCACCACGCTCCGGCGCTCCTCTACCGTCAATGCGGCAAGATGCTTCTCCAGAAGATCAAGATTCAGCGCGGCAAAGCGGTAATAGGTGGCGGAGTTGAATTCCAGCGTTCCCGTCATGCCCGCTCCGGCCTCGTCATCCGGCTGCAGATCATCCACTGCGGCGAAGAAGTCGATTTCGTTGGAGACCTTGTGCGTGGACAGAGCATGACTGAACATGGCCGCGCCTTCCAGCGTCAGGGAATGATCGCTGGCCACCATGCGGCCGAAAAGCGCGATGTCCGCGGCATCCGCAAGCGGCTTCTTCGCCAGTCCCCTGACCGCCTTGTCGGGCTTGTCGCCTCCGGCATAGGCTGCCGCCAGAGCTTCCAGCTCCAGAGGCGAGGTAAAAAACAGCGTCTTCACCCGCGTAGGAGGCGTATCCAGCTTGCTCACGGCATTGGCCAGCTCTTCCGCGCTCTTGAGGGCCTTCTCCTCGTCGAAGCCGTGCTTTTCCTGCAGAAGACGGCGCAGAGGATCCACAATGAGCCTCGTCCGCCGACCGCCGAACAGTGCGGGATCCTCCTCCTGCATCCGTTCGCGGGCGGCACGCTTCCAGCACTGGCTGGAAACTCTGGCCCGCTGCACGTTGCCGAACAGCGCCGTTTTGGGCGAACCGAAATCATCACGGTTGAGGCAGGCCACAGGGACGGACTGAAGAATATGCAGTTCCAGATGACGCATGACGTTTTCTCCTTTGCAAGATCTCAGAAAAGCGGTTGCAGCAACAGCATGCCGTAGCCGAACGCCTTGGCGCTGCCTATGCCGTGATGAAAAGCATGAATGAAACGTTCCCGATCCGTAACCTGAAGCCGTCCCCGGAAGCGGACGCCCGCATGCGTTCCGGTACGCTCCTGCCTGCGGAACACGCTTACGCCCGCATCCTCCACGGCAATCGCGCCCTCAAGGCGGAAGCCGTGCTGACCGGCTTTTGTCTGCATCCATGTCAGCCTTGATGCCTCGTCCGTCAGCGGCAGACGCCTGCCGTTGCGCGTCCGCTCCCCTTCGGCGTTGAAGGATGCCACCTTGCGGGTGGGATTGGCCAGAAGATCGAACGCATAGCGCTCGTGCTGCAGAAAAGACGGCACTATCTCCTTGACCGCCCAGCCCTCCTCCGGACACCATGCCGGACGCGTCGGTTCGCTCAGGCTCAAAAGATACATGCGGCAGCCCCGGGCAAGCCAGTCCGTACGCGTCAGAAAGTCACGGTCGGCATCGGGCCTGCCGGGAAAGCAACCCCACACCGCCTGATGCCAGGCATAGGCATCGCGGAAACGGCAGCGCGCCAGCGCATCCATGCCCAGTTCCATGCGCGCAAGCCAGCTCATCGCACACCTCCCTCTTCTTCCTCCCCGCCTTCCTTCACGGGCGCCCAGAACTCGGCGGCCCAGGCTTCCCGCGCGCGGGGCCAGTCGGTCAGATCCCTTTCCAGGGCGGCATAGTTCACGGCTATGCCCCGGCTGCCAGCCTGACGCACAAAACGGCATACCCTGTCGCATATCTCTTCCCTGTCGGCATTGAGCATGTGCATGAAACGACGTCCCACAGGTCCGGGCGCGGCGCTCCCGTTCTCTCCGACCTCCCAGGGCTTCTCATCGCTGCCGCAAAGTCTGCGGCACACCGTTCCCATGTTCCCCTCAAGGCAGTTTTCCGGATGCACGGCAAAAAGTCCGGCCACCGTGCGCACGGCCCGCGCCCTCTGCGTGCCGCCCATGCCGTCGAATCTCGCAAGCAGCGGCCATGCCCGCATCTGCGTGTTTTCCACCAGACCACAGCGCAACGTGGCCATGATCCCTTTGTTGCCCGCATTGCGCAGCAGAAAATCCATAAGCGCGCTCATGCTTCCTCCCTGTTTTCTTCCCGTTCCACATGCCTGCGAAGTTTGCCCGAAAGCTGACGTCTGCCCGTCACATAGGCCCGCATCTGCCGCTCCGTATCCCTGCCGCAGGATGAGAAAAACGCCTCTTCCGCACTTCTGCACACATGCCTGCGCCAATTCTGCTGCAAAAGCGCAAACTCCCCGCTCCCCAGCGCGCGCACCATGTCCCACAGCTGCGGCAGCGCCGTTTCCACGGCCGTCCAGTAACTGCGCAGCGCCTGCGCCTTCAGCATGGCCAGAACATCCGCCTTATCCTTGCCGGCCAGCTTGAGGCGTCCCTGCCAGCCGCCGTCCACCATCTGCCGGTAACGCTCCACGGCACAGCCCAGATCCCGGGCAGCCTTTTCGGCCACCTCCACCTCGCTTTCATAAAGATCATGCCCCTCGGTACGGAGCATGGCCGCAGGCACATGAAACACCGATTCCACCACGTCCACCACGTCGGCCTGACGCCGCGCCAGTCCGCAGACCACAAGGTCCGCATCCTGTCCCTCGCGGCAGTGCACCAGCGCCGCACAGCCGCCGATGTCGTCCCCGTGCCTTCTGACCGTCAGTGCGGCAAGCTGACGCCAGAGCGCCCTGCCCGGCTGCACGCCGAGCAGAAAGCGCTCGTTCTTCTTCGGAGACACGACGACCGTGGCCGACACTTCCTCAGGAAAAGGCCGCCTGGCATTGGCAAACGAAGGAAAGGACAGGCCGTCGCCGAGCAGCATGAACGCCCTGTCGGAAAACAGCCGTACGGCCCGCGTCAGCGGCACCATGCGTCCGAGAAAGGTCTCCGTGGCGTTGCGTACCGCCTCCCCGTCATCCGGCCCGCAGGGAAAACGTTCCCACAGAGGCCGCCCCCGCCAGTCCCCGCCGAGCCGCCGGTACCCGGAAAGTTCCTCCTCCGAAATCATATTGGCATGCACGCTCTCGAAAAGACTCCCCCTCCGCAGAAACGTATGCAGCATGGAGCCGGGGACGCACGGCCCGTCGCAGGACGTGCCCGCGGTCGCCTTGCCGTTCCACGACACGGATCCGATGAGGCCGCCGAGGCTGAACATCTGATACGTCAACAGATTGAGCGCCAGCCATTCCGGAGAAAAGGAACGCTCCGACAGCGCCGCATGGTCGAAAAGCGTGCTGTTGTTCCCCGATGCCAGCGCAAAGTCCAGCTTGCCGCACGGCGTCTGCGCCCCCTTCTTCGACGCGCTGCGAAGATCCGCCACCTGAAGAAACGGCTTTTGCGGATGAAACAGCTCAAAGCTGTCCCTCCATGCGTCGAGATAGGCGCACGCCGCCTGCGGCAGCCTTTCACGCATCGCCTCCCAGGCATCGTAGTCTTCCGGTATGCCCGCCGAGGCATAGCTCACGCAGAGCAGAAGCCGCATGAGCGCCACCCGTTCATGCGGTCGTACCGCAAGATCCACGATGTCGCCGCAGGCAAAACAGTCCCGCAGCGAGGCCGGACGAATCGTCCCGTCCTTACGGATGCACGGTATCCACGGATCATCAACAAGATTCATCGCTCCTCCTTGCGGATGACGAGTCCCAGTTCCTCATCCCAGCGCAGGGTGATGCCCGGCGCAGGATGCGTCAATCCCATATCGGCTTCGCCCGTCAGCAGGCAGCCGTCCAGATGCAGGGCGGCAAGCGCCTCCTCATGAGGCTTCGCCCTCAGTCGGGAGCACGGCACGCGCACCGCATTGCGATGCAGCTTTGCCGCCGTCTCCAGCGCTCCATCTTCCCCCGCAGTCAGAAAAACGTCGCTTCCGTCCAGCAGAGAAAGCCGTCTTCCCTCCCTTGCGGTGCACAGCACCATGAGCGCATCGTCGCCGGACAGCCGCGTCCGCAATATGACCTCATCGTCCAGCGACTCCTGCCAGATGTCGGATGCCATGTCCGCCAGACGCCTTTCCGCCAGCCTTCCGCCCTCGGCCTGTTCATACAATGTCTCCCAGCCCGGCGGAACATCGCTTTCCTCATAGGTCGCGGCCATCACGGCTCTGATGTCCGAAGGCAGCGACAGGTACGTCAAGGGCTCCCACTGCTCCAGCGTACGCAGCAGAACGTACGGATCGTACACAAAGGCCTTTTCTCCGAGAACGGCGCGGATGGAAGCCGCCTCCATCTGCCGGAAACGGGCACAGTCCTCCGCTTCCCGAAGAAGACAGAAGCACGGCTCCTCCACCGGGCGGCCCTTCCGCGGATGCCGCCACAGGCGTCCCATGCGCTGCAGAAGCATATCCGCAGGCGCAAGCTCGGAAAAAAGCACGTCCGCATCCAGATCGACGCTCTGTTCCACGATCTGCGTGGAAACAAGTATCGCGCCCCTTCGCCGATCCCCGTCCGGCCCCAGCCGCGTCATCCATTTCCGCTCCAGCTCCTCGCGCCGGAAGAAGGGAAAGCGGGAGTGCAGCAGCCCCATGTCCGGCGGCGGGGAAAGCGTCGAAGTCAGTGTCCGGAACGCGGCAAAATCCTCCTGCGCGCGGGCAACGGTATTGCATACCCATAGAATCTGTGCGCCGCGGCAGGCCAGCTCCAGCGCTTTTGCGAGGGCCGTTTCCCTGTCCGGATGCGCGATGCGCACCCGCTTTTCCGGCAGAGACGGCGGATGACGCTCCTCAACAGGACCGCCCCCGGCACGGACGCTGATGCGCGGATAGGCCGCATCCCCCCTCTCCTCTTCAAAAGGCAGGGAAAGCAGCGCACAACGCGCCTTTTCCGTCAGTGTGGCGGAAAGAATGATGACCGTGCATCCCAGCGCCTCCAGCTCGCGGCACAGATGCCGTATCAGCGTGCCGGTGTACATGTCGTAGGTGTGCACCTCATCCACGATCACCACCTTTCCGGCCAGGGCAAAACGCCGCAGCGCAAAATGCCTGACCGCCAGCACCGCCTGAATCGCCTGATCCGCCGTGCCCACGCCGAAAGGCGCGAACAGCGAACGTCGCGACGTGTTGAACCAGCATGCGTCCGCCTTTCCGCCCTCGCCCGCCGGACAGGCAAGGCCCCTGAGTTCCCGCTGCAGCCAGGAGTTGCCGTGAATGAGCTGCACGGGCGCCGTTTCCGGACAGATGCGCCGGACAAAGTCGGAAAAGCGCAGGAACATACGATTGCTCGTGGCCTGCGTGGGAAGCGCAAAAAAGATGCCGTCTGCCCTGCCCTGCGCCAGGAGACGGTAGGACGCCCAGAGCGCCGCTTCCGTCTTGCCCATGCCCATCGGAGCCTCAATCACATGGATGCCGGGGCCCTCGACCATGCGGGCGGTCTCCTCCTGCAGCGCGTAGGGGGTACGCCCATCAAAAATGTCGGCAAACGACAGGTTCGGCAGTACCGGCGGCAGACCAAACCCTACGGACTCCACGGCAGACGCCGCGCGCCTGCGCAGCTCGTCTTCCTCCAGCGTCTGATCCGGAGGAAAGAAACGCTCGTCGGAACCGAGCCAGTCCGCCAGCGTCACCAGTCCGGCCATGCACCAGAGCTGAGGCGCATTTCTGTCCGGCACCTCGGGAAGAGACGGTCTGCCGAAGCGCTCCCACAGTTCCGCAAGGCAGGTCTGACGCTCCTGCTCCAGAACAAGCTCCGAAGCCTTCAGGGCAGCAGGCGCCGACGAGAAGCGCCTGACGATGCGACCGTGATGCGCGCCCACCACCGCCGACCAGCAGGCGGCGCTTCTTCCGCTCAAAAGGCGGTTGTCCCGAAGAAACTTCTGCAGACTGTCGCAGGATATCGCGGGATGAGGACGCTTATAAAGATCTTTCCACGCGCCACGACGCGCCTTTTCCGTCAGGCCCTGCCGCTCCAGCCAGACCGGAGACTTCTGAAGAAAATCCAGCGACAGCTTTCCCACGTCGTGGCAGGCCGCGAGAAAAAGCACCGACTCCGGCGTCATGCCGCAACGTTCACCTGCATGCGGATAGCGGTGAAGCAATGCTTCCGCCGCAAAGGCGACCGACAAAAGATGCTGACGCACGGAAATGCCCGGCATTCCATTGCAAGTTTTGGCCCAGTCATGAAGCGGTTCAGGAAGATCCATTCTCTGCTCCTTGCATTGTACGACAATATGTCTGTTTCTCCGTCGCCGTCAAACAAAAAAGCACGTTCCGAACACAACAATTTTATATGCAATCACCTCAAACAGTTACAAAATATGAATGAAGCCATGCCTTCAGACCTTTTCCGTCGTCATCCCAGAGCAATGTCTCCCCGCAGCATATAAAGACATTCAAAACATTGTCGTTTTTCTTTAACGGCACAGCATTCCGCGCGTTCCTTCCCGTCCGACGGCAGACGACGGAACCGGTCCGCACGCGCCGACCGGGGCGCTCCGGTGCCCGCCGCCTCTTTTCCGCACCCCGCGTGGCCGTCGTTCCGTTGTTCTCCCCGCCGGCCGCCCTCTGTTACCGGCTTCTTTTCCCGCACATGAAAAACGCCCCTGCTCTCCGGAGAGAAGCAGGGGCGGCGTTTTTTTTTGTCCACGGCGCGTCTATGTTCTGTTCATGCGTTCGATGAAGTCGGCGGGTGCGAGCGTTTCCAGTTCGGTGAGAGCTTCCTCGAGATCGTCGCTCAGGGCGTTGGCACGGCGGGGATCCCAGTCGGCCAGAGCGGAGCGCATGGCGGAAAGAAGCTCCGCCACCCTGCGTGCGCCGGGTTCAAGGATCTTGCGCGTTTCCTTGGGAACATCGGCAAAACGCAGCGCGTCCGGCAGATGCTCCGCCAGCTCGGTGACGCCGCGCTTCATGCCGGAAGGCCCCCACTGGTCGAGTTCCGACCACACCAGCGCCGAAAGCTTCGGCCATGCGGCGGTGACTTCATCTTCGTTGTAGGTCCATGCGCCCACGCGGATCTGCAATATCTTTCCCATGCCGTTTTCCTTTTTCTCGTGCCGAAGCAACGTCACGGTCCGCCCCTGTCCGACGCCGTCCCGCGTTGACGCCGATCCGGCGCCGCCCCGGACACTCGGTACGGACTGCAGGACCTGTGCACGCTCACCGCCGACGCCGGAAGAGGATCCCGCCTCTTCGTTCCGTCGCCCCGGACTCCTGATGCCCTTTTGTCCCGGCCCGCCGGAGCGCTGCGCGCGGCGGAGCGGAAAAAACGTCCGAAAAAACGCCGAAGCGGTTCCTCCCCCGAGATGCGGTCATGACTGCCCTCTCACGGATCCGAAGCCCGGACAAGGACCGCATCCTCTCCCAAAACATCCTGCGGTCCCCGTTCCCGCCGATCCGGCGAAGCAGAAACAGCGGCCGGTACGGCATGAGGATGCGGCGGCACGCTCCTGCACTGCCCAAGCCGCGCGGACAGTGCCTGCCGCGCCTTCCGGCCTCAGCGTTACGCATCTTCGTCCCCGCGCCTTCCGCCATGCGGAGCGCATCGTCCCTGCCTTCCGCACGCCCTTCTGCGCTGCAGACCGAAAAATCCGGGAACATCATGCCCCCGATGGGGGATCGGAACAACGCACCTCGGGGATTTCTCAAAAACCGGGGGGGATTCCCCCCCGGCGGGGCTGGGACGACGCCTCATTGCTCCGGCCTGTCCATTTTCTTCAACAGAGCGGCGCCCCAGTGCCTTTTCTGCAAAAGCGCCGCCGAAGCACGGGGCATCGACGGCGCTGAACCTGATGCGTTCGAGGCTTATTCGCCTTCGTTCCACTCGCTCTGAACGCGGGCGACCACGTCTTCGACGGCGGTCTGCTGTTCGGGCGGGCAGACCACGATGAGGGGGCTGCCGGCGTCGACGTTCTTCGTATGATCGAAGTACACGTCGTAGATGATGCCCGAAGGGCCGTTGTAGCACAGGGGCACTTCACGCTTCATGCGGGAGACGATGAACAGTTCCATGCCGTCGTGTATGGACACGGTACGGCAGCCGAGGATTTTGACCTTCTTGTCCACGTCGGGCACGAAGTAGTACTTGGCGCGTTCGGGAGCGCAGAAGGCGTAGAGGCTTTCCTTGAGGAGTCTGCTCACGACTTCCTGACGGGTGAAGTAGTGGCGGATCACGCCGAGGGGCGTGCCGGCCTCCACGAAGGAGCCGTCGAGATCGCGATAGAGCTTCTGCAGCACGCCGCGCTCTGCGGCGAGCACCTTGCGGGGGTTCTTTTCGCGGGTGATGGTGGCGATGTGCGTACCGGGCACTTCCTTCCACGTTCCGGTGAAGCCGCTGACGCGGGCGCCCTCCTCGATGTCGGCGAAGCGTATCACGCCGGTGTGGGGCGCGCATACCTCGCGTTCCGTGTAGGGCGCGGCCTTGAGTTCTTCCATGACTTCGGCAATGTCTCTCATGCTTTCACCCTATCGATAGTAAAGGTTGCGGCCGCCCATGGTTTCGAGGGCCTGACGCAGATTGGCGCGCACGTCGCGGCGATCCCACACGCCCTGAATGTGCCCGCGGGAAAGCGCTTTGTAGCAGTTGTGATGATCCGGCGGAATGTCGAGACCGGTGGTGTTCTTGATGACGCCGGGGCCTGCGAAACCGATGTCCGAGGAGCGGATGGCGAACTGATAGAAGGCGCATCCGAGGAAGCTGGCCACGGGGCCGCCGTAGGACTTGGTATCGTAGAGCACGAGGTAGAGACCGCCGGATTCGATGTAGCGGCGCACGGCCACGGTGCAGCGGGGCATCTGAATGACGCCGTGCGTGCCTTCCTGAATGCGTATGCCCGCGGTGCCGTGGCAGTACACGATGAACGGATAGCGCTTGCGGCGGGCGCGATCGGCGGCGGCGACGAACTTGGAACCTTCGGCCACGCCCACGGAACCGCCGCGGAAGGAGCCGACGAGAATGGCCACCACCACCTGCACGCCGTCGAGTCTGGCTTCAAAGGTGATGCAGCCGCTCTTGAGTCCGGTCTTTCTCTTGGCTTCGGCGATCTTTTCATCGAAGCCGGGGAAATTCAGGGGGTTGCCCGCCTCGACTTCGGTATTGAACTCATAGAGGGAGTTCTCGTCGAAGCAGTTGTTCATGACCCACTGGTATTCCATGGGGAAGTGATGCCCGCAGGTGGAGCACACGCCGGCGAACTCGTTGTAGAGATCGGGCGCCCACATGTCCATGCAGCCGCGCTGCGCGGAATAGGGGCAGGAAACGGCACGGTCTTCCTTTGCCTTGGCGCTGACCCAGGCCCAGCCGGAATGGTTGTCGTCTTCCCATTCGGAAAGGGCGGTCAACTCCTCGGTATTGCCGGCAGGCTCGTCCGTTCTGCCGTGACGAAGCTTGTTCCAGGGCTTCATGGCACGCAGCTTGAGCATTTCCCATTCGGAACCGATTTCCTCAAGCACGTTGGAGAAGGTGCGCTTGTTGCGATGGTAGAAATCGTAGATGAGGCGGTTGTAGATCTCCCACCACTGTTCGGACCATGCGTCGCCGAGACGGCCCATGATGGAGCGCGTGTTCCGGCACTCGCGGTGCGAGGCCTTGATGAACTTGTTCTGACGCATTTCCACAAGACGCTGACGGGCCTTGCGGGAAAGATCCCAGCGCACGGAGAACTCGTCGAGATTGAGTTCCCTGTCGCGGAAGCGGCGGAGCGTGGCGGCACGAAGCGGCGCAAGACCGCGGGCGGCGAGCACGACCTCGTCGGTGGCGCGGATGACTTCCTGACGGATGGTGCGGAAGAACTCGTAGTGGTACGGACGCGCGCCGAGCACGGGTTCCTGAATGACCTTGTCGATGTAGCCGAACTTCAGGTTGTCGTCGGCGGTGAGATGCAGATCCTTGGCGCAGCGTTCCACAAGGTCTGCGGAAGCGCGCGCACCGCCGCGCAGATGACCTTCGATGGCGGCCGCGCCCTCGGGCGAGATCACGGAATAGTAGCCGTGGGAGAGCATGAGACGCCGATCGGCCAGGGAAATGGCCTCGGCGCCGCCGGAGCCGCCTTCGGAGAAGATGGCGATGAGCGGCACGGTAAGACCGGCCATTTCGTAGATGTTGCGGGCGATCTGCTGAGCCGCGCCGGGATAGTCTTCGAGCGGATAGCCGCCGGGCGTGAAGACGTAGGCGTGGATCGGAATGCCTTCGGTTTCGGCCACGCCCATGTAGTGCTTGGCCTTGGCGTTGCCCCAGGGCTTGGCGGAGCCGCCGTTGCGGAATTCCTCGCCGTGGCCCTTTTCGTG
>CALUTB010000053.1 GCA_944323575.1 uncultured Mailhella sp.
GTGACGGCAATTTCAAGCTGACGAACCAGAGGCAGTTCCAGAGTCTTGAGGGCGTCGGCAATCCCATCCTCGAACCAGTGTCCTCGCTGCATGGTGAGAAGTGGCTTGAGGTCATGAGTAAGGTTCTGAGGATGGAGCTTGTTCATGATGGCCATACGAGGACAGGTCATGTAGCTTCCGAGATCGCTCATGCCGACATACTCTTCCCGATTTCCAAGCTGAGTCTGAGTGTTCCTGTTTGCGTATAAGGCTAGTCCATAGGTGATAATTTCAAGCAGTTTTTGGCCACGAGTATCAGGTTCCATAGCCGATCTCTCATAAGAGAAGAGCTGCCCCGGTGAAGGACAGCTCTTCTGACAAGTCGAAAGAAAAATTATGCAGCATCATCATCCTTCCACCAGACCCTTTGCTGAGAGTCCCACCTGAACCCGGAAGCCCTGAGCAGCTCCTTTTTCTCCAAGGTTTTTCCAGACGCCACGATGCATCTTCTTCCGTCCTCAGCCTGAACCGCCCTGAAGCTCACGCCGTCGATTTTTGGCAGATTTTGGTGAAACGATACGGGGCGATTTGAGGTGTCTAAAATTTTGTTCGTGGATGAAGAGCTTTCCGAAGTGCCTTTTTGTCTCTGAACGGCTTCTACAGGCCTTATTCTCGTTTTGACCTGTTTTTGAGAAATTGAGGCTGCATTTCCATCATCATCTTCCGTCACGATACCGAGGATGGCGCACAGAGAATACCTCCGGGCATAGGTGATGGCGCTGCCCATACCCTGTGGATCATTTTTCGTCAGAGGGATGATGGCGACACTCGATATCCACTGACCGGACTCAGCGTGGATGAGACAAGTTTCCAAACCAATATGCCCAGATCCCAATTCTACAGGAGCAGGACATGGGAGTTGGGTAAGCCAGATATCTTGGGAAGAAAGAAGGCTGCGGCAGGATTCCATGACTGAGTTGAGAGTCGCATATTCGTTGCCAATGAATGGATTTTTGGCGTCCTTTATAGCCGGTTGAAGTTGCTGTTGGACGATGAGCATGGCCTGAGAAAGCTTAGTGATGTCAGTGGATTGTGTCATAAGGCCTCCTAAATAACAAAAAGAGAAGTTCCACTGGAGCCGGAACTTCCCGTAACCTATTTTCTTAATATGATATCTATCTGTTTTTATATGATTTACGTTTTTATAGGCAGAAATTTTAAGAACGTCCTAACCACCTGAAGACATTTTAAGAAGATGAACGTGGCCATAATGAAAAACGGAAAGGAGAATTTTCTATTCTAGAGTTGTTGCCAGTAATGGAAAAAACGACAATATAGTTTTTGATAACATGTCGAAAAAGTGTACTTTTTGGCTGGTGAGGAAAGGAATAAAGCAGCGTTATTTTTTGCTGGAATTTTAGAATGTTCCCTGCTATAGAACGGAAAAACGACTGACATTATCAAGAGTGTCGGAAAAGTACACCTTTTAGACGCTCCGACTGAGGATTAGCGTATGGCAGGGGAGAAAAACACCATCATCACAAGCTATGTGAGTGATATCAATAGGCTGTGTCTGTTCGAGGATTTCGTCAGAAGCAGGTATCTTCCCTATGTGCAGCAAAATAAGCGGAGTTGGAAGACTGACGAGCGATATCTGAACCGACATATCCTGCCATATCTTGGTAACTGTCCTCTGTCTGAAATTTCTGAAGAGAGTCTCAGGGGGTGGCTCGCTTCTCTGGAAAACAACGGTCTGTCCCCCAGTTCACAGTATCGTCTGTTCTGGCTCGTCAAGTATATTTTAAACTTTGCAGTACGATTGGGCGTGCTCAAGAGTGATGCCGCATTCCAAAATATGGTCGTGCGTAAAAGTAAGCCGCAAACAGCTCCAAAATTTCTTACTCCAGCAGAAGCATTGAAGCTTGCTTATCTGCTTGAGGAATATGGCGATCGCCCCAGTGCGCAGGCCATTCATCTGCTTTTGCTTACCGGTGCCAGCAAGTCGGAAATTCTTTATGCCCGCTGGCAGGATGTGCATCTGCGACGAGCCGTACTTGCTACCAGGATGACTTATACGGGGCAGAGCAGACTTATTCCTCTGAGTACCGAAGCAATCAGACTTATTCGTAGACTCCCCCGTCGTAAAGATGTGCCGTGGCTCTTTACGTCGTCATCCGGGCAGCGTCTTACGTCTGTTTTTTATACTTGGAATCTTTTGCGTACTAAGTTGGGAAGACCGGAACTTCGTATTCAGGATTTGCGACACAGCTTTGCAAACTTTCTTATGGATATGGTCATTCCGCAGACGGAATTGTGCGGATTCATGGGAACGAAGATTTTAGAATCGTTTAAAAAGTAATTGTAGCGGAAGGGTTATGAAAATTCAACCAGTCATTCTTTGCGGCGGTTCAGGCACGCGTCTTTGGCCCGCCTCCCGCACCAAGTATCCCAAGCAGTTCATGCTGCTCGGCAACGGCAGCAACCTTTTTAAAGAAACGCTCAACCGTACCAATGCCCTCACGGATACGGAAGACCCCATTGTGGTCAGCAACGACGCCTATCGCTTCTACGCCAGCGCCGCCATGCATGAAGAAGACAAGACCGGTTCCATCATTCTTGAACCGGTCAGCCGCAACACGGCGCCGGCCATAGCGCTGGCCGCCTTCGCGGCACTGGAAAAACACGACCCCCTTCTGCTGGTACTGCCTTCCGATCACCGCTTCGCACATCCGGAAAAATTCTGTGCGGCCGTGGAACAGGCCCGTCGGACGGCAGAATCCGGCATGCTCGTCACCTTCGGCATAGAACCTTCATGCCCGGAAACCGGTTACGGCTACATCAAGCGGGGATCCGAAATCTCCGCGGGCGTGTTCGAGGTGGATCGCTTTCTCGAAAAACCCTCGGAAGACAAGGCAAAGGCCATGCTTGCCGAAGGCGGACACTACTGGAACTCCGGCATCTTCTTCTTCAAGGCCTCGACCTATCTGGAAGAACTCAAGCGGTTCGCGCCTTCCATCTGGCAGGCGGTACGGGAAGCCTGGGGCCAGCGCCGCACCGATCTTTCCTTCATCCGTCCCGGCACGGCGTTCTGCCAGTCTCCGTCGGACTCCATCGACTACGCCGTCATGGAGCACACGACAAAGGCAGCCGTGGTTCCGGTGGACTGCGGCTGGAGCGATCTCGGCTCCTGGGAGGCCTTTTATGAAGTTTCGCCCAAGGACGCCGACGGCAACGCCTGCGAGGGCGACGTCATCGTGGAAAATTCCAGCAACTGCTATCTGCGCAGCTCCGGCCGCCTCATCGCCGCTCTGGACGTGCACGATCTTGCCGTGGTGGAAACCCGCGACGCCATTCTCATCACCGATCGCCGCAAGTCCCAGGACGTGAAGCAGGTGGTGGAAAAGCTCAAGCTTGAAAAGCGTCCAGAATCCGACATTCACCTCAAGGTGTATCGCCCGTGGGGCAGCTATGAAACGCTGGTCCTTTCCGACAGGTTCCAGGTCAAGCGCATAGTGGTGGACCCGGGAGAAGAAAATTCCCTTCAGCTCCACTACCACAGGGCCGAACACTGGATCGTGGTGAGCGGCACGGCCGAAGTCACCATTGGCGACAACACCCGCCTGCTCACGGAAAACGAATCCGTCTACATTCCTCTCGGCATGAAGCACCGCATCAAGAATCCGGGCACCATCCCGCTCGTTTTCATTGAAGTGCAGTCCGGTTCCTATCTCGGGGAAGACGACATCGTAAGACTTCAGGACGACTACGGTCGTGCGGGGGAGACGAAGGCATGAATCTTTCCGGCTTCAAGGCCTACGATGTCCGGGGCAAATATCCTTCCACGCTGAATGAGCAGCTGGCACGGCAGATAGGCTACGCCTATGCGCAGCAGTTCCGCCCGAAAACCGTGGTCATAGGACACGACGCCCGTCTTTCTGGACCGGCCCTCTACCATGCGCTGGCCGACGGTCTGCGCGCGGCCGGCACGGACGTGACCGGCATAGGCATGTGCGGCACCGAAGAAATCTATTACGCCTCCTTTGCCCAAAACTTCGACGGCGGCATCATGGTCACGGGCAGCCACAACCCGGCCGACGAAAACGGCTTCAAGATGGTGCGCGGCGGCGCCGTTCCCGTGAGCGGAGATTCCGGACTCTTCGCCATACGCGACCGCATCGCCGAAGGCCTGGATGTTCCCGCACAGCTGAAAGGCAGCTTTGTGGAAACAAGCTTCCGCGACGAATACGTGGAGCATCTTCTGAGCTACGTGCACCCGGATTCCTTCAAAAGGTTCCGCATCGTGGCCGACCCCGGCAACGGCTGCGCCGGACTCATCATCAAAAAGCTGGCCGACCGCCTGCCGCTCGACATCGAGCTCATCCACGGCGAGCCGGACGGCACCTTTCCCAACGGCGTGCCCAACCCCCTGCTGCCGGAAAACCGAGCTCTCACCTCCCGGGCCGTGCGCGAATACGGGGCCGACTTCGGCCTGGCATGGGACGGCGACTTCGACCGCTGCTTCTTCTACGACGCCGAAGGCCGCTTCATCGAGGGGTACTACATCGTGGGCATGATCGCCGAAGCCCTGCTGAAGCGGCATCCCGGAGCGAAGATCATTCATGACCCGCGCCTCACCTGGAACACGCAGGACGTGGTGCGCAGGGCCGGCGGCCAGCCCATAGAATCCAAAACCGGCCATGCCTTCATCAAGGAAAGAATGCGCGCCGAAGACGCCCTGTACGGCGGAGAAATGAGCGCGCATCACTACTTCCGCAACTTCGCCTACTGCGACTCGGGCATGATCTCCTGGCTGCTCGTGACCCAGCTTTTGAGCGACTCCGGAAAAACGCTGGCCGAATGCGTGGACGACCGCATCAAGGCCTTTCCGTGCAGCGGAGAAATCAACTCCCGGGTGGACGACATATCCGCCGTGCTGAGACGAGTGGAAGCCGACTATGCCGCCCTTCCCGGCGCGGAAGTCACCCGCGTGGACGGTCTTTCCGTGGCCTTCCCCGACTGGCGCTTCAACCTGCGCGGCTCGAATACCGAACCGGTGTTGCGCCTCAACGTGGAAAGTCGCGGCAACAAGGCCCTCATGGAAGCCAAAACGGAAGAACTGCTGAAAAAAATTCGGATATAGCCCTCATCAAACACAAAGGAATCATTCATGAAAACAGCTCTCATCACCGGCGTTACAGGACAGGACGGCTCCTATCTTGCCGAATTTCTTCTGGAAAAAGGCTACGATGTCCACGGCATCGTCCGCCGTTCCGCCACGGAAAAGCGTGAACGCATCGACCATCTTGAAGGAAACCCGCACTTCCATCTGCATTACGGCGATCTTTCCGACTCCATGAGCCTCGTGCGCATCGTCGGCCTGGTGAAGCCCGATGAACTCTACAATCTTGCCGCTCAGAGCCATGTGCAGGTAAGCTTCGAGGTACCGGAGTACACGGCCGACGTCGTGGCCACCGGCGTTCTGCGCGTGCTGGAAGCCGTGCGTCTGTGCGGTCTGGAAAAGACCTGCCGCATCTATCAGGCCTCCACGTCCGAACTGTACGGCAAGGTGGAAGAATGCCCGCAGAGCGAAACCACGCCCTTCCACCCCTACTCCCCCTACGCCGTGGCCAAGCAGTACGGGTTCTGGATCACCAAGGAATACCGCGAAGCCTACGGCATGTACGCCTGCTCCGGCATTCTGTTCAATCATGAATCCGAGCGTCGCGGCGAAACCTTCGTTACCCGCAAGATCACGCTGGCCGCCTCGCGCATTGCTCAGGGCAAGCAGGACAAGCTGTATCTCGGCAATCTTTCCGCCCTGCGCGACTGGGGCTACGCCAAGGACTATGTGGAATGCATGTGGCTCATCCTTCAGCAGGAAGAGCCGGAAGACTTCGTCATCGCCACCGGCGATCAGCATTCCGTGCGTGAATTCTGCACCCTGGCCTTCCGCGAAGCCGGCATAGAACTGGAATTCCGCGGCGAAGGCGAGGCGGAACAGGGCATAGACAAGAAGACCGGCCGCGTGCTCGTGGAAGTTTCGCCCAAGTTCTACCGTCCGACGGACGTCGTGAACCTTTGGGGCAATCCCACCAAGGCCAAAACCAAACTGGGCTGGAATCCCACCAAGACCTCCTTTGAGGAACTGGTCAAGCTCATGGTCCGCCATGACATGGAACTGGTTAAAAACGAAAAGTAACTGCCTTGCGGCGGAAACTCCGGCTTCCGCCGCTACTATTTTGTCCAAGGTGCATCTAGGAAACACTATTATATAAACAAGTAAACGGGTAAAAATATGTCCCAAACCAGGTGGATAGGCTCTTTTGCCGGATTACGATTCGTAATGGTAATTTTTTTAATAATTCACCATTTTGATATGTATAATTCACTAAATGTTCCCGGATGGAATTCTTGCATGAATTGGCTAAGGGAAGGCTTTTTATGTGTTAATTTTTTCTTTATACTCTCTGGATTTGTTGTTCAGTATGGATATGGAGATAAACTTTTATCGGGAAATACCTCAGATTTTAAATTTATTTTTTATAGAATAGCACATTTATGGCCACTTCATGTACTTATGCTTATAGTATGTGCATATGTATATACCAATTATAATAGTGATTTTATGAGCTATGCAATTAAAAATAAAGGATTTATAGCAAATTTATTCCTTGTCCAAAGTATTGTTCCTGATAATACATTTGCATTTCAATATAATGGCGCAGCTTGGGCCGTTTCTACAGAAATGTTTTTCTATTTTTTGTTTATATTTGCTGTAAGACTTGATCTTCGCAGATTAATAGCTCTAACCTGTTTAAGTTGGGCAGTTATTTTATTAAATATTGCATTTGTAAAAATGAATTTTCCTGTATCTGGATGGTACTATTATATAAATCCAGTAACAAGATCTGCCGAATTTTTACTTGGAATGGTTTTATGCCATGCTTTCCAAGCAGGAATACTTAAACCATCTTCTAAAAAAGCAGCTACAATACTAGAGTGTTGTAGTATTATAATACTATTTATTTTTATAGCTATTGGCGCAACTGTAAACATTCCCTGGTATTGGCACTGGCAGGTTTTTTATACTATTCCTGTCGCAATACTTATTTATATATTTTCATTTTCAGACGGCAAAATATCACAATTGCTTAGCAGCAATATATTTCAGCTTGGGGGTAAAATGTCATTTTCCATCTTTCTATGCCATCAAGTAATTTTAAAAATGGGAAAAGATTTATTTTTCTCTGGCAATTCAATTTTGTCTATTCCACAGAATGTATTTACAATACTATTCATTGGATGCATTTCTGGTATTTTTTCTATATTTATAAGTTATTTTCTTTATACATATTTTGAGAGTCCAATCAATAAATTTTTAAAATCAATGGTAAAATAACTTATATAAGTTATTTTTGTGTAATTTATTAATAATGTATTATCACAACTAAGTGGAGATAGGGTATGGCCATCTGGATGGATATGACCAACAGTCTGGTGAGCTGGAATCGAGGCATGATAGGCATCGTCCGTGCAGAGCTTCTGCTGGCAAAATATATGCATGAACTGGACTCGAAACTGCGCTTTTCCGTGTGCACGGACAATGGCTTTCGCGAAGTTGCCGCAGAAGAACTGTCCTGGCTGTTCGAGGCCTCCAATGAAGGCAAGGCCTATGGAGATTACCAGGCCCGAAAAAAACGCATGGACATTTCCGGCGCAGGTACAGAACCCGCACTTCCCTCTTGCCTGGAAAAGCTGGTGGAAAAGCTGGAACTGCGGCGTCATTCCCGCCGCTGGGCAAAATCCATTCACAAGCGTCTTGTCCGCTTCCATCTTGTGTCTGACGATACGACGCCTAAAAAGCTTCCTCATCCCTACGCACCGGGAGACGTCATTTTTTCCTGCGGCTGGTTCGGAAGCCGCAAGGAAGAATTTTTCAGCATCGTGAAAGACCAGGTTCCCGACATCAAAATAGGATATCTTGTCTATGATCTTGTTATGGTAAGAGAAGATATCCGTCATCTTTACTACCCTGCAGATGTTCCCTTTGAGTATTACCTCAAATGGATTACCGATAACTGCAATTTTATTATATATGGAGGTTCTACCGCTCAGAAGGATGCTGAAAAGTTCTTCAAACTCCGGGAATGGTCCATACCCAAGGGCAACTGGATCAGATTCGGCAGTGAAATAAAAATATCTGCAGTTCATATTTCCATTGATCAAGTTCTTTCAAAACGAAATATACGTAAGCCTTACATCATAACTGTAGGCAGTATTGAAGCAAGAAAAAATTATCGCGTACTGTATCAGGCATACTGCATTCTTGCTCTGGAAAACTATGAGCATATACCCGATCTTGTTATCATCGGTCAGGAATTTGCCGATAAGGATCTGATAGCACAATTCAGAGAAAATCCGCTGACAAAAGATAGAGTCCACATTTTCAGTCCTTCTGACGAAGAGCTGGAAATACTGTACCAGAACTGCGCCTTCACGGTGCTCCCTTCGCTTTATGAAGGCTGGAGTGTCGTGCTTCCGGAAATGCTGGCTCATGAAAAATTGTGCCTGTGCTCCGATGTGGCTCCTTTGCGCGAAGTCGGACAAGATTACGCCGTATACCTTGATCCGAGGCATCCTCGGGAATGGGCAGAAGCCATCAGGCATTACTCTGAAAACAGACAGGAAGTCATCGCATGGGAAACGAGACTGCATAACGAATGGAAGCCCATTACATGGCAGGAAAGCGCTCATGAAGCTTACGCAACGCTCTGCAATCTGTCTTCTTCTCATGACAGCATGAAGAGCGGCGATGACACTCATGAACGCAAGCCTTCCATATACTACGACATGACATTGTTCTTCTATAAAGGAAGTCTTTCCGGTATTCCTCGAGCACAACTTCTTTTGGGACGATATATAGCCAGAATTAATAAAGACGTAAAATTTTTCAGCCTCCATGAGGGGGGGTATCTTGAAGTTCCGAGGAAGTATCTTAATAAAACACTGGCCGACGGTCCCATCGACATTGCGGTGAGGGAGGATAACCAGGCTATACCGCTCATGGATCTTCCTCACAATAAACATCTCCCTTTCCGCAAGGAAGATGTCGTCTTTTCTGCCGGTGTAGGCTATGTTGACAATGCCTATGCAAACCTCATATCCATGCATGAAAGCGTCGGGTTTACCTTCATGCAGCTTATTTACGACTTCACCCCCATTCTCATTCCGCATACGCACTCTCAGGAAAATTTAAACGTATATCCACAATTTCTTTCCAGAACCTACCAGCTTTCCGACTATATTATGTATGGTGGAGCGACAGCACAGCATGACGGCATGGAGTATCAGAGCTCCGTCTTAAAGCAGGAGCCGACTCCGTCGTTTGTCATCAAGTTCGGCAGCGATATACAGTCACATTCCACAGATCCCAAGAGAGAAGACGAAATTCTTAAAGACCTTGGCATTACAAGGGTATTTTTGCTGACTGTAGGCACCATCGAGGCCCGGAAAAACCATGAATTGCTCTATGAGGCCTATCTTGAGCTGATGCGCAGTACCGACGATGCCGATGCCCTTCCGCAACTGGTTATTTGTGGTCGCCCGGGTTGGAAGACGGAGGACTTTCGTCATCGGTTGAGCGTGGACAGACGCATTTTCGGCAGAGTGCTCATGTTCTCTCCCTCGGATGAGGAACTGGACGTGTTGTACAAACGCTGCAAATTTACACTGCTGGCCAGCCAGTATGAAGGCTGGAGCCTGACACTGCCCGAAAGCTTCAACTACGGTAAATTCTGTCTGGCGGCCGATGTTGCCCCACTGCGTGAAGTTGGACAGGACATCATTGAGTATGCCAACCCGTATGATCCTGAGGAGTGGGCAAAAAAAATACGTCATTACCTGCTTCATCCCGAAGCCCTGGCCGAAAGAGAAGAAAGAATCGCCAGGGAGTGGGTCAACACCACATGGGAAGAAAGCGCGGCTTATCTCAACCATACTCTTGTCGACATATTGAACACCAAAGGCGGTGTCAGCCATGACGCATAAAATTCTTGTCACGGGTGCGGGCGGATTCATCGGGCGACATGTGACCGAAATCCTCGGTAAGCTGGGACACGACGTCATGGCCATGACGCGCAGAGAATTTGCGGAATGGGCCTCTCTGAAAAACGTGCGCCCATTCAGTGTCAGTCTGCTTGACAAGGAAGGTCTGGAAAATATCATACATACCTTCCTGCCGGACATCGTCATTCATCTTGCCGCGATAGCTTCTCCTACCCATAACGATATCATGGAAATTTTCCAGACAAACGTGAAGGGTTCAGAAAATCTTCTGGAAGGCCTCCGCAAGCACTGCCCGGCAGGAACCCGCGTAGTTCTCACCAGCACGGCGGGAGTATACGGCAATGCTCCCCTCAAGAATATTCCTGAAAATACGCCGTACTCACCCATGAATTACTATGGACTGAGTAAGGTGACCATGGAACTGCTGGCCAAGCGCTACGGCGAGTTTGACATACGGATACTCCGCCCCTTCAATATCATTGGTGTGGGACAGAAAGAAAATTTTCTTATCCCCAAACTGGTTCGGGCATTTGCATCTCGGCAGCCGGTTCTGAAAGTCGGAAATCTTGAGACAGTTCGAGACTACACGGACGTTCTTTTTGGCAGCGAGGTGTTTGTGCAGATGGCCTTGAGAGATGACTGCGCTGACAAGATCCTCAATCTCTGTTCTGGGTACGGAACGGCAGGGGGTCAGATCGTTGAGTATCTCCGTCAGATAACGGGTTATTCCCCTGAAATAGTGGTGGACAAATCCTTTATCCGACGGGGAGAAATCATGCGACTGGTCGGAGACAGCAGCCGCTTGAAGGCCTTCATGAACAACGGGTCAAAGCCTCTGAAAGTAAAAGATATTCTTGCGCAAATGGTGACAGCTTTTGAACGGCAGACGGCATAACGCCGAATCTGTAGATTCTGTTGTAAACTCAGTAAGGGGAAACCTCATGGCTATTATTGTAGAAAATGAAAAATTTTTTACAGATGCACCATATGACTTCATTTTTTCCCTGGGAGAATCCTGCTCAACCTCTCTCACACTGAGGAGATGCGGACTCCAGACGTATTCCATGCCCTTTGACTGGTCTGGTGCTTATGATCACAGCATTGCCGGAATATGCGGTTTACTGGGAAAGCTCCGCATGATAAAAAATAAGTTTGAAGGAGCGTTTGAACTGGAAGATTTATATGAAGAAAGTTTGCCTATTAAAAACCAGCATAGATTTGTAAAAAACAAGAAAACAGGTCTTCAATATTTGCATGATTTTCCATGGACCCATTCTATAGAAAAAGAATTTCCTTCATATAAGGAAAAATATATAAGAAGAATAAAAAGATTTTATCAAAAAATGGAGTCTTCGAAACGTATATGTATTGTATTTATTGCAGTATGGGAAGGAAGACTGCCACCTCATGTTCTTAAACTTGGATATGATGAAATACATAATATGTATCCTAACAAAGAAATAGATTTTTTTATACTTCAAAGAAGTGATGAAATTACTGTTTATCATACAAAATATATAAAATTTTCTGATCATATATTATTTGGATTTTTTAAAAATGTAGAAAATATAGATAATAATAATACTCCTGAAAGTTTATCTTTTATGAGTAAACAGATTTCCTGTTTTCTACGCCGTCAATACATAGATTTTATCAATGAAGACGACGTTTTTTATAGTTGTTTTTTCCATGAAGAAAAAGGAATATGGTCAGATGATTACTCAGCCATGATGGTTATTCATAAAAAAGACTGGCTGAAGGGGGCTCTGACTTGCAATTTTGACATTGTTCCTTTCGTGAATGAAGTTCATCAGGAACTGAAGACAGATGTATACTGTAATGGTATACCTGTTGCAAACTGGCATTTCAAAAATGGAGAAACGATTGATACAAAAATCGTTCTTGATGAAAAATTTTCACAAGATAACGATCTTTTCTTTACGTTTTATTTCAATGCACCGGCTTCTCCGCGAGAATGTGGAACGGGTAATGAGTACAGAAAGCTCGGGATCTTGCTGAAAAGCATTTTACTGACAGAAAACAGTTTCTAATAGAAGAACCGCCCTTCTGTCCTATTCAGGAACATGTACTGTTGCCGGAAGTCCCCATGCCTGAGGCATGGATGCGCAAGCAGAATCCTGCCGAATTAACGGCATGTCGCAACCTTCAGCACACAGCAGCAATATGGACAAGAACCTCTTTTTCCGCAACTTTGCCTATCATCATCTGCAGAGGCTTCCTTTTGGCAGCTTCTTCAGCGGCAACGCATGGCGTGAAGCCGCTGAAGAAGCCGAACAGGCATTCATACGGCGTCTTTTCATCTGCGGAGTGCCGATTTTAACACTACGCGAGCTGGATGATCTTGTCAGTATCGAGCTGGGAAAGGGCCTGCCTCTGCTTGCCGTAAAACGCAGCAACAGCAAGGTGTGCGGCTATATAGGCTTTCTGGAAATATTCAAATTGCGCTACAAGGGAGTGCAGCCCTTACCGCAAGGAAACATGAATATAACTCCCGTATTACGCCGCACAAGAAAAATCTTTTTTGATGTCGGAAGAGTACCGGAAAACGATACGAAAAGCGGAATCACGCGGACGACGTTTTCTCTGTTCTCAGCTCTGAACCAGATGATGCCCCAGGGGTGGGAAATCTGCCCTGTTTACTCCAAGCAGAGCTCTTTCGGATACTACTATGCAAACAGTTTTTCTGACAGAAGCGATTCCGGGAAACAGACTCTGATCTGCGACTGCCCCATAGAAATAGCGAAGGGAGATATTTTCCTTTCCGTCATTACTGATTTTGAGGCAACCGCTATACAGAAAAATGCCCTGAGGGCCATGAAGCAGGCGGGAGTAAGGCTTTTTACCATCATTTATGACCTCATTCCTCTGACCCATAGTCAATATTGCCCGCAGGACATTGTCGAAGGGTACCAGAAATGGATTCATGTCATCTCTGAATTCAACGGTGTCATAGCTGATTCCAAAAGCGTTGCAGACGAATATCGTCTGTGGAGACTGGAGAACTGGAACAAGAAAGACGACGACTTTTCCATCTCGTGGTTTCATCTCGGCTCGGAGGTGGAAAAAGTGGCAGGCAGCTCGGGTATTCCCGAAGAGGCCGGACAGGTGTTTTCCGCCATGTCGGCAAGACCGTCCCTTCTTGAAGTAAGCACCGTGGAACCCCGCAAGGGATACGGACAGGCTCTTGCTGCCTTTGAACGTCTGTGGGCAAAAGGTGTGGATGTCAACTTTGTCATTGTGGGAAGAAAAGGCTGGAAAATCGATGCGCTGGCAAAGCGGCTCGACGAACATCCAGAAAACGGCAAGCATCTGTTCTGGCTCAAGGGCATCAGCGACGAGTATCTGAACAAGGTCTATGATGCTGCCACATGCGTTCTCTTCCCCTCTGAAGCGGAAGGGTTCGGTCTGGCCGTAGTGGAAGGCGCAAGGCATGGCAAGCCCCTCATACTCCGGGATCTGCCGGTGTTTCGGGAAATCGCCGGGGAAAACGCCACGTATTTTCAGGGGATTGAACCTCAGGAACTAGCCAACTGTATCGAGCAGTGGCTGAAAAACAAAGAAAATGGTTGTGTAATTCCCTCGACAGGCATCAATCCACTTACTTGGGAAGACAGTGCAAATATGCTGCTTTCTCGCTTGCCGTTAGGCTAAAAGAACGGAAATATTCCATGGCTACAGTGATCCCTTTTTTTGATAAAGCAAACCATCAGGTAGAGAAACTGCGGGAGAATTTTCCTTCACAGCCCCGCCGTGCAGCAATGAAACTGGCTCTTTGGTCAGCAGGAAAAGCTCTTTCTGGAAAAATAATAGGAGAGTTTTCCTCTGTGCGCTCCCGGAACGATGACGATGTTTTGCACCTTGCCTTTCTTTTGCGTGGGGGCATAGGCGACATCATTCTCAATCTCGCATGGGTAGATGCTCTGGTCTCCCTTGCTGGCTGTCCCTGTTATGTGGATATATACACCAACACGCCGGAAGCCTGCATGAAGGCACTGTCCTGCCCTTACCCCTATGTAACTCATCTGCATTCCTTGAAAACACATATACCTTTTTCCTCTTTCGATGCAGTATTCGACATCATGCAGCTTCCTCAGGTAAAAGCCTGCTGTGAAGAGCGGCTAACAAGCCTCTCCCTTGCTTTGGGGAATTACGTACAGCGTTTGCTCAACTTTCAGACCTCTCATGCATTGTTTTATCTTGACGAAAATCAGGCTATGGGCATTCATTATGCCGATGTTATGGGCACGTTTCGCCGCGGTCAGGCCGATTTCGACGGTTCCCTCGGTCTGAAGGACAGCACTTTCACCCTGCATTCCCGCCTCGAATTTGAGGACGTCGCTAGGCGTTTTTCTCTTCGTCCGGGCTACATCACCCTACAACGTGAAGCTGGAGCCTGCGCGCATTCGCTGAAGCTCTGGAGCGCGGCCAAGTATACGTCGCTGCTGGAGAGGCTGTGCCGCGAATATCCGTCCGCGCAGTTCGTCGTGCTGGGCATGGAAAAAAACTTTGACGCGCCGAACTCAAAACATGTGATCGATCTGCGCGGCCGCACCAATTTTGACGAATTTATGACTCTGGTGCGTCATGCCCGGCTGCACATCGGCTGCGAAGGCGTGGTTCCTCACCTCAGACACTACCTGCGAGGCGGTCCTTCCCTTGTTCTGTATGGCCCTTCCTGCGCACGAATGCTTTCCTACCCGGAAAACATTGCGCTCTCTGGTTCCGAATGCCCCAACGGCTGTGAAGGTATAATACCATCTTGGCAAAAAATATGTTTAAAAGGATATAAGTGCTGTAATTCTTTGGAGGAAATCACTGTAGATCAAGTCATGCAGCAGATCAGAAATTTTTTCAACAAAATATAATTAGCATACGTATTGTGTGATTTGTCAAGAAGAGGATCGACTGTGAAAAGCCGATCCTCTTTTCGTATAAAACTAATAAAATTTACTGTTTATGAATGTAATTGAGCTATATCATAATCTACCTGTTTTTCCATCCAGTACTTTGTTGTGGTGTTGAGTGCTTTGGCGAGTCTCATGGCAGTATCGAGAGTGATGCTTCTTTTGGTGTGAACTATCTCATTGATGCGTGATGGCGAGACATCAATCATACGCGCAAATTCAGAGATGTTCATATCCTTTTGTTTGATTATATTTCTCAGTTCAATACCTGGATGTTCTGGAAGTAAGTCCATACTACACTCCTTGTTGTTCGAATATCATACTATATTACAAAATTGATTTTATAACTAAATCTGCCTCTGCTCCTGTAAGTTCATCGATATCCTTATTGATAATTTTCCATGATGATTCATTGCCGGATAATCCTTTTTTCTTGGATTTGGTTTCGATGAGTTTTTTCTGCTTTTCTGTAATGGGTTTGTTGCCACCACCTTTGAGTGTATTTTTATCGATGACCTGGCTGAGTATACGATGTTCAGAAGATGATAAATTATTGCGTTCAGTACTATCTATCTGAGTGCATGTGGTGTCTATAGCATCATGAGGAATAGTATTTGAGAGTATGGACTTGAACGAAAGATGATAGGCGTCAAACAGAACTCTTGATTTAGCACGATCAGCAGCCATAGTGATGAGTTGGTCAGT
>CALUTB010000054.1 GCA_944323575.1 uncultured Mailhella sp.
CTCCTTTACAGGAGCCTTTCGTCGTTTAAAAGCTTTTATCCGTCGTCCGAACCCGAAGTTCCTTTCTCTTTATCCCCCTCGGCCCCTCCCAGGATTGCCTTCCGTCCACATCTCCCACCTCGGAAAATCCCGTCTTCACCTGAAAGAGTCCGTCCCTGGCGCATCCTGCGCTCACGAAGCGTGATGCGTCTTCACTGCGCCTCTTCCTGCCGCGAAACCTTTCTTGTCGGCGGCAGAGGGCTTTTTTACCGCTTCGCTTTTGTCCTTCTCCCTCAGAACAACTTTCGTCGCAGTGTCCTCCGGAATCTGTTCCGGAAAATCATGCTTTTTCTCCCTGCTCCGGAAGTCCCCTGCCGTCCTTGTACCGAGGAGCCGTTCAAGCATAAGATTGTTCTGCCGGCATCGGAAAAACATTGAGTGTCGTATGCTTCCCGAAAGGAGACAGTATCATCCTTCTTTTGAAAAGGCGTGTATCATCAGGAAAATGAGTTTTACGGATATGAGCTGTTTTTTCATGGATTATTTTCATGAAATCATCAGAGTAGTTGTTAAAAAAAAGTTTTCTTGTGTAATATTTCCATATGGCTGGCGTCACCCTATGGGGCAGCCGGTCGTTGTTCTTCCGGAGCCATGCATGGCAAAGAACGTCGACTTCTGACATGATGTTTTTCGGGAAGCTTTGACACATGTTTCAGTTTGTGAGGCAGGGCAAAACATCTGATCATGCCATGAAGAAAATGTACATTTGCTGCTAACGGGGAAGAGAAGAGTAATGTATTGCGTATCATGTTTTTTTGGATTATGTTTTACATTTCTATGCTGTTTAATTCTGCTTTTCCGGATACGCCGGAAAGGCATGATGGCGTTGTGAACGGATAGTCTGTCGGCTGATATTCTGTCGATGAAAAATCGGTAAAGAGGATGAAGAATATGCGCGGAGCATTCAGACAGGCTGACAGAGAGGCTCTGATGACTCTGGGGCTGTATGTATTTTTTTTCGTGTGGTGGACTGTGTTCGCGTTCGGACTCGGCAGTGGAGATCCCGAAGAATATAGTTATGTTTTCGGACTGCCTGCGTGGTTTTTCTACAGCTGTGTGCTTGGATATCCGGTCATGACGCTTGTTCTGTGGATCGTTGTGCGACGTTTTTTCGCCAACATACCTCTTGACGAAGACCGCGACGAAAAGCTCGGAGAGGAGAAACGGTCATGAACATGGCTCTTGTTCCTCTCGTCGGGTATCTTGTACTTACGCTGCTTCTGGCCATGTGGGCACAGCGTCAGGGCGCGAAGAAAAGCGGCGGCAGTTTCGTGGAGGAATATTTCATCGGCAGTCGGAGTATGGGGGGATTTGTTCTCGCCATGACCATCATTGCCAGCTATACCAGCGCCAGCAGCTTCATTGGAGGTCCTGGTGTAGCCTATAAGCTGGGACTGGGCTGGGTGCTTCTGGCCATGATTCAGGTCCCGACCACATTTCTGACGCTCGGCGTGCTCGGAAAGCGTTTTGCCATGGTCGGACGCCGCATTCATGCCGTCACCATCACGGATTTTCTTTACGCCAGATACAGAAGCGATGTCGTCGTCATATTGTGTTCCGTGGCGGTGCTCATCTTTTTTGCCGCGTCCATGATCGCGCAGTTCATAGGGGGAGCCCGTGTATTTCAGGCGGTCACTGGCTATCCCTATGAAGTGGGACTGGCTCTTTTCGGTGTCACCGTCGTTGTCTACACGGCTGTGGGCGGGTTTCGTGCCGTGGCCGTCACGGATGCTCTGCAGGGAGTGGTCATGCTGCTTGCTTCCGTGCTCATTCTGTTTGCCGTCGTCAGAGCAGGAGGCGGCATGGAACAGTGCATACAGACGTTGAAGGGAATGGATCCCGGTCTGATATCCCCTTCCGGTCCCGACGGCAGCATTCCTGTTCCCATGCTGTTTTCCTTCTGGATTCTGGTAGGTCTCGGCATCCTGGGTCTCCCTCAGACCACGCAGCGCTGTTTCGGGTACCGGGATTCCCGTTCCATGCATGATGCCATGATCATGGGAACGCTCATCATCGGCTTTCTGCTGCTTTTCATGCATCTTGCCGGAGTGCTGGGACGTGCGGTCATGCCCGGTCTCACGTCCGGCGACCTCATCATTCCTTCGCTCATTCTGGAGCTTCTTCCGCCGTTCTGGGCCGGCGTCTTTGTGGCAGGACCTCTGGCGGCCATCATGTCCACGGTCGATACCATGCTGCTGCTTGTGTCGGCATCAATCATCAAGGACCTGTATATCCGTTACAGACTGAAAAACGACGCTTCAAGACTGTCGTCCGGAAAGATAGGTCGTATGAGCTTCTGCTGTACGCTTGCCGTAGGCGTGCTCGTTTTCCTTGCGTCCTTTGATCCGCCGGATCTTCTGGTCTGGATAAATCTGTTTGCCTTCGGCGGACTTGAATCGGTGTTCCTCTGGCCTGTTGTCCTTGGAATGTACTGGAAGCATGCCAATGCAACAGGTGCCGTCTGTTCCATGGTGGCAGGTGTCGTCTGTTTCATGGTGCTTTCCATTTTCAATGTTCCTCTCGGCGGCGTGCATGCCATTGTTCCTACATGTGTGTTTTCTCTGCTGGCATTCTGGCTGGGAAATCGTCAGGGAAACGCCGTACATGATGAGGTAACAAAACTTTTCTGGGAAGACTGATTTCGGGCGGAGTTCTCATGTTTAAAAGCGCAGGCATCCCCTGCCGTATTCCGATAAAGGAATACGGCAGGGGATGCCTGCGCTTTTCGTATGGACACGGATGTTTTCTCAGTGCTCCAGTTCTGGCTTTCTCAGATCGGCAATAAGTCTGTCGACGGATTCTTCCACAGTGGCCCAGCTGGTGCAGAATCGTACGGCACTGTGCGTTTCGTCGATCTTCTGCCAGAAGCTGAAGGAATAGTCACCGCTCAGTCTCTGAAGAACATTATTTGGAATGATGGGAAACTGCTGGTTTGTAAAGGAATCATAGAGCAGCTTCCAGCCCTGTTCAAGAAAGGCGCGGCGCAGTTTCATGGCGAGTCCGTCGGCCTGTGCTGCAATGCGAAAATACAGATCATCCTGGAAAAGAGCCAGAAACTGCAGTCCCAGCAGTCTGCCCTTTGCCAGCATGGCGCCCCGCTGTTTCATGAGATAACGAAAATCCTTTTTAAGGGAGGGAGAGGCGATGACGACGGCTTCCCCGAAAAGAGCACCGACTTTTGTGCCGCCGATGCTGAAGACATCGCAAAGTGCTGCGTAGTCGGCGAGCGTCATGTCGTTGACTTCGGACATGAGACCGTACCCCATACGCGCTCCGTCCACATACAGGAAAAGGCCGAGTTCTCGACAGGTACGGCTGATGTCCGTCATTTCCGCTCTGGAGTACAGCGTGCCGAACTCCGTGGGAGAAGAAAGGTACACCATTCCCGGTTGCACCATATGTTCGTGTGATTCATCCGCATAATGGGCGGAATATGTCTCACGTATCTGATCGGCGTTGATTTTTCCTTCACGGGCGGGCAGTGAAAGAACTTTGTGTCCCGTGGCCTCTACGGCACCTGTTTCATGTACGTTGATGTGGCCGTTATCGGCGCAGAGCACTCCCTGCCACGGTTTCAGGGCCGCCTCTATGACGATGAAGTTCGTCTGTGTGCCGCCGACAAGAAAATGAACGTCGGCCTCCGGAGCACGGCAGGCAGTGCGGATAAGAGAGCGGGCCTCTTCGCTGTAATGATCTTCCCCGTAGCCCGGAGTCTGTTCGAGATTGCTGGCGGCAAGTAGTTGCAGTATGCGCGGATGTGCGCCTTCTCCGTAGTCCGATTCAAAACGAAGCATGGGTCATCTCCTGTTTTCGAGTCGCTTCCAGCGGCACAGAACCCTTTCGGCGATATGACAGATTTCGTAGATTAAAAGTCCGAGCAGACTCATGGATAGAATGCCGCAGAACATTTCCAGCTGATCGCCTCGCCCCCAGGCATCCATGATGAGAAAGCCGAGTCCGGTCTGTGTAGCAAAGGATTCGGCCATGAACAACACCGCCACGGCCGTGCCGCTGCTGACCTTGAGGGCTGTCATGGCGTTGGGCAGTGCCGCCGGGATGAGCACATGACGGACAAGCTGGCACGGCGAGCCTCCCAGGGTTCGGAACGCATCAAGATAACGGGCATCGAGCTGGCGTATGCCGTCCCGGGTGACCACGAGAATCTGATAGCCGGTTGTCAGAGCGATGATCAGAATCTTTGAAAGGTCGCCAAGACCGAACAGCGTGAGAAAAACGGGCAGCAGCACGATTTTGGGCAGAGGGTACGTCAGAAAGACCATGGGCGATATGTATCGGTCGATGCGTCTCCGGTACCCGAGCAGTATGCCGAGGGGAAAGGCAACGATCCAGGCCAGCATCATGGCCGAGACGACACGGAAGCTGCTGCTCAGAATGTGGCCTTTCATGACGGGGTTCAGCAGGGCATGCAGCCATGCGTCGAGTACGTCTATAGGAGACGGAAGGAGATAGGGGCCGAGTGTCCATGCTCCGATCTGCCAGAGCATAAGAAGTACGGCAAAAGCGACGCAGTAGCGGAACAGAATGTCGAGAATTTTCATGCACGATCCTTTACGGAAACGGAAGATTCCGCAAGTTCCAGAGCATCGTGGACTTTTCTCATGACGGAAAAGTAGGCGTCGCTGTCTCGGCAGGATGCGTCTCCGAAGCAGGGATTGTCGATCCACAGTTTTCTTGTTGCCGGAGATCCCCCCATCACCATGATGAAACGGCCGAGAAATACTGCCTCCGCCACATTGTGGGTAACCAGAATGAAACTCATGCGCCGGCGCTGCCAGACGGCAAGAAGCAGATTCTGCAGATGTTCGCGGGTAATGGCGTCGAGAGCGGCAAAGGGTTCGTCCATGAGCAGCAGATCCGGACGGGAAATGAGCGCGCGTCCTATGGCCACGCGCTGACGCTGGCCGCCGGAAAGCTGGACGGGAAAGCGCATCTCAAGTCCTTGCATGCCCAGTTCCCTCAGCATGTCGGAAACGGCACGAAAGCGTTCGCTGCGGCCTTTTCCTGAAAGTTCGAGAGGGAGCGCCAGATTGTCACGGACATTTTTCCATGGAAAAAGACCATAATCCTGAAGAATGAAGGCCGTTTTCCAGTCGGGAGGCAGCAGGATCTGCCCACAGGTGGAGCAGGTGAGCCCGGCAATCATGGAAAGGAGCGTGCTCTTGCCGCAGCCTGATGGACCTATGACGGACAGGGAGGAGCCGGCATCCAGTCCGAAGGAAAGATCGGAAAGAATGTCGCGATTCCCGAAGCGTTTGCCCAGGGCCGTAACTTCCAGTCTTTCGTCGTTGCGATTCATTCTGTGACCTGAAAGACTATGTCGGAGATTGCGGGAATCCCCTTTCTGAGCAGTTTGTTTTTCTGCATCCAGGAAGCATAGTGTCGGATATCTTCCTCGGAAGGAAGTCCGAGAGGAGTGAGAGGCTCTTCGAAGCGAAGCATGGTATACTGCGGGGCGGCACGCTTGGAGAGAAGGCCGAGATTCTGCATCATGGTCTTGTAGACTTCGGGGTTGTCGTTGATGCGTCGGGCTTCTTCGGCAAGAGCCGCACGAAAACGTACGATGCGGTCCGTGAATGCGGCATCTATGCCCTGTTCCGGCTTTCTCAGTGCGATGACGGCCAGAGGCAGGTCAAGCTGTCTGTCATCGAGCAGAACATGCGCACCCTGTCCTTCCACGAGGGAAAGCAGAGGCTCGGGAAGCAGGGCGGAATCCGTCTGTCCGGCAAGCAGCATCTGAAGGCGCACGGGAATCTGCCGGATGTCTTTCTTTTCCAGCAGGTCTGCGGCCTGCTGCCTTTCGAGCAGGGCGTCGAGCACGAAGTCCACGATGGTGGCACGGCCGATGGAACAGTTTTTTCCTTTCAGATCTTCAAGCGTCCGTGTGGAGGATTTCGGACTGACGGCAAGTCCGAAGAAACGGGCGTTCGCTGCGGAGTGGGATGTGGTGGCCACGATCATCTGCGGTGCGCCGCTTTCATTCTGCAGAAGAACATTGATGATGTCTCCGAAATGCCCGTCCAGAGCGCCGGCCCGCATGGCTGCACCGAGTTCGAGCGCGCTCTGGAAGGGAACAATGTCCACGTTCAGACCGTGGGAGGAAAAGACACCGTCTTCTCTGGCGGCGTGAAGAATGAGGGAATCTGCTGCGGGCAGAACGCCGATTTTCATCACGTCGGCGGCAAGGGAGGGAGTATGAAGCAGCATGACGGACAGAAGGATAAGAGCGGAAAGAACACGGTTCAGCATGGGCATGGCGTTCTCTTATTCTTTGGATGTGAAGGTATTCAGCATGGTTTTCAGGGAAGGGTGCCGGAGGCATGAAGAAAATTTTCCGCAAAACATACGGTCTGTACGGTAGGGGATTGGGCCGGAAGGCTGAGCGCCGTCGGGACGAATATCCCGGCAGAGCAGAGATCCGAACCGGTTTGTGAAGGCTTCGGCAAAACAGAACAGAGAGATGCCATGTTTTTGTCCGAATGTCCGTCACGGCTGTCGATGATGCTTGAAAACATGAGCGCGACAAGTCCGCAATGGGAACGGAAGAGGCCGGCGCCGTGCATGTCGACGGCGGCATGGAGCTTAATCGGGACTATGGCGTCGAGAAAGCTGTCCCCCAGACAGAGGAGCAAGGTTATTGCGCGGTTGAGGTGTTGACTCCAGTAGAGGGCATGCACCTTCTTTTCGGTGTGGTTCATGGAGATCTTCCTTGGAAGAGAATCATTCTGTAGAAAAGATGCGGAAAAAATGCGTCAGTCGTTCTCATGTTTCTGCCGGACATACGGAGCAGTCGTGCGTTTTTCCAACAGATGATGGGAAAATTCCACGCGGGTGATATTGTGCGGGGTGCCTGTCCCCGTCATGCGTCCATAAAGCATGGAGAAGGCGTTTCTTCCCTTTTCTTCGATGTGGTGCTCCACGGAGGTGAGTCCGACGCTCCAGAACCTGGATTCGGAGAGATTGTCGAAGCCGCATACGCTGTAGTCTTCGGGGACGCGCAGCCCTTTTTCTTCCAGCGCGTCGAGCACGCCGTAGGCGACGAAGTCGTTGACCGCGACGATGCCGGAGATGCGTGAACGGCGCTTCAGGCATTCCAGAGTAAGTTCATAGCCGGTTCTGTGTTCTATGCCGATGTCGTTGAGTTCCTCCTGAGGGGTGATGTCGCGGGCAAGGACCTGTACGGAGGCGTCCTGCGCTTCGGCGTATACCGCCTGAATGCCGTTGAGACGGCGTATGCGTATGGCATTGGCGCTGTTGAGCGTCGTGGATATGAAGGCAATGTGCCTGTGGCCGAGATCAAGCATATGCCTGCCGACAAGCATGCCCGCACTGTAATTGTCCAGTTCCACGGTGTCTACGTTCAGGCTGGTGTTTCTGTCTCCGATGACCACGATGGGAAGACTGTGGTTGACCTTTTCCAGCATCTCCACGCTCTGGGGCATCATGGTGAAAATGATGCCGGATGCGCCCATATCAAGAGCCATCTGAAGGATTTCCGTTTCTTTTGCTGAATCTCTGTAGGTCGTGAAGATGAGCGTGGATACGTCGTGCTGTGCGGCCGACTGCTGTATGGCCTGGATCATGTTGGCATAATAGGCATTGCCGACGTTGGGACTGACGATGAGCACGAGATTTCTGGAGGATAGGGGGGAGCGTCTGTGCCTGACTGGTGCATGATATCCAAGAACATCCGCCGTGCGGCGTACATTCCGTACGGTATCCTGCGAGAAGGAAACGTCCGGCCGTCCGCTGAGTATCATGGACGCGGTGCTCAATGATACTCCGGCGGCTCTGCTGACGTCTTCCAATGTGATTCTTTTCTTGGTCGTCATGGGAAAGCTCCACGAGAAAGCTAACGGCAAGCAGGGATTTCGTCAAACGAAGGGCTGATCAATGGTGGTTAAATTTTTAATTTTTAAATTATGTAATACCGAACAATGTGAATTTAAAAATTAAATTTTAAAAAATAGAAAAATATAATGAATTATCTTGATTAAAAAATATATTACTCATAAAAGAAAAAAAATGGCGCATTGATGTCGGAAATATTTATTAAAATTTCAATTATATTTTTAAAAAAATAATTGAAATTTTAATAAAATTCTCTGTGAAACGGAATTCCCCTTTAATCTTTCACCAGGAGCTTTCTATGAGCGCGCCCAGCAAAAAGGAGATCCGCAGGGTGGTGCTGGCCAGCCTGCTCGGGGCCACCATCGAATGGTATGACTTCTTCCTGTACGGCGTTGTTGCAGGCATCGTCTTCAACAAGCTGTATTTTCCCACGGAAGATCCCTTCATGGGCACCCTTCTGGCATACAGTACCTTTGCCATCGGCTATCTGGCACGTCCCTTCGGCGGATTCGTTTTCGGGCATTTCGGCGACAGGCTGGGACGCAAGAGCATGCTCGTGCTTACCATGCTCATCATGGGACTGGCGACCATAGGCATAGGTCTTGTGCCCACCTATGCGCAGATAGGCATTGCCGCTCCCATCATCCTGCAGAGCCTCCGTCTGTGTCAGGGACTCGGTCTCGGCGGGGAGTGGGGCGGCGCCGTACTCATGACCTATGAGTATGCCAGCAAGAAGGAACGGGCTTTTTATGCCAGCATTCCGCAGATGGGCCTGGCCACGGGATTATGTCTGTCGTCCGGTGTGGTTGCGCTGCTTTCCTGGAGTCTGACCGACGAACAGTTTCTTGCCTGGGGCTGGCGGCTGGCCTTCCTCGTGAGCGTGATTCTTGTCTGCATCGCGCTTTATGTCCGCGTGCACATTCTCGAAACGCCCGATTTCCAGAAGGCGCAGGAAAAGGCTCGTCAGGAAAAGGCGAAGAAGACGCTGCCTATCGTGAAGGTCTGCAGGGAACATCCGGGCAACATAGCGCTCGGCGTGGGCGCCCGCTGGATTGACGGCGTGTTCTTCAACGTCCTTGCCGTATTCGTCATTACGTATCTTGTACAGTATGTGAGCGTCCCGCGTACGGAAGCGCTTGCCATGGTCATGGTGGCAGCCCTTGTCATGTGTCCTTTCATTCTCGTCGCGGGTCGTCTTGCCGACCGTTATGGGCGTGGACGTGTCTACGGCATCGCCAGCGTTCTGTGCGGTCTTTCCATCTTTCCTTCCTTCTGGCTCATGGAATCGAGCGGCGGCAATCTGTTCATGATAGGCCTTGCCATCATCGTTCCTCTCAGCGTATTCTATGCCGGGGTGTTCGGTCCCGAAGCTGCGCTGTTCTCCGATCTTTTTCCTGCGGATGTGCGCTATACCGGCATTTCCATCGTCTATCAGTTCCCCGGTTTTCTTGTGGCGGGCATCGTTCCCGGACTCTGTACCTACTTCATGAAGGTGGCCGACGGCGATCCCATCTATGTCTGCCTGTACACCATGCTTGCGGCTGCCACCAGTGCGGTGGCTGCCTTCATCGTACAGCGCAGGCATGATGAAGCGGTGCGTCGTCTCGGCGACGACGTGGAACATGTCTGATCAGCAGCATATCATATGGCGGGAGGAGAGGTCTCCCGCAAGGAAGCGCCATGAGAGTTCTTCAGATTTCAGATTTTCATCTTCGCGGAGACGGAAAGCTGTCCTTCCGCGTCGTTGATACCCCGAAATGTCTTGAGGTTGCGGCGAGACATATTCTCGGACTTGCGCAGAAGCCTGATGTCATGATCATGACCGGTGATCTGGCGGACAGCGGGGATGAGCATGCCTACAGGATGCTTTATGAAGCTTTTTCTCCGCTCAACGTTCCCATATATGCCGTTCCCGGCAATCACGACAGACGGGACAGAATGCGCGCCATACTCAGGGGATGGTGTCCCGACAACGAGGAAACGGCCCCATGGATGTGCTATGCCGTGGAGAGGGACGAAGTACGTCTTCTCATGATGGACAGCATGAGTCCCGGCTCTCATTCCGGCCATGTTCCCGACGTGTGCGCGGCATGGCTTGAGAAGGAGCTGATGCGGCGTCCCGGCGTTCCTGCTCTGCTGTTCATGCATCACCCACCCTTTCTGACGGGCATGGGAGCCATGGACGAGCCTTATGAAAACGTTTCTCTGCTGCGCTCCGTTCTGGAAAAAGCACCGTGGGTTCGCCTGTGCTGCGGACATATGCACCGTCCCATCTTCACGCAGTGGGCCGGGGTCATGGCGCTGTCAGCTCCGGCCGCGTCTATGCAGATATATCTGGATCTTTCCCCTGAAGGCGGGGATACCTTTGTCATGGAGGCTCCCGGATATCTTCTTCATGACTGGCGGAACGGAGTCTGGAATACTCATGTCTGCCAGATCTACGGGAACCCTACCTATGACGGGCCGTATCGCTTTCTTGATTCCGTGAATCCGACGGAAGAATAGAACGACTTATCAGAAAACACGGCGGATGCCGGAACCACATGATGTTTCTGACGGGCGTTCTGGGAATCCAGAGAAAAGTATCTTTTTTCTCCCCGGAAACGACAGCGGCCGACACGTCGCGGTCGTTTCCGGGGGCAGTGTTCCGAAGGCTCGTATTCTACTGGGCTTTGAAAGAAGGTTGCGTGTGATTCCGTATGGTCAGCGGCACAGGCCGTTTTCCACGGCCGTGTCCCACGGACGGCGGAGTCCGAGTTCGCTGGCGTGTTTCAGATCGTCGCAGGCATCGTCGTCCCGGCCTTCCAGAAAGGCCCCGGCCGACCGGTATACATAGATGAGCGGTTCTGCGGCATTGATTTTTTCCGCATATTCAAAGTCACGCCGTGCGCCTTCCGGATGCCGCTGCTTCAGACATACCAGCCCTCTTGTGGCATAGGCCTGAGCCGTGGGGGAAAGACGGATGGATTTCGTGGCGTCGTCGAAGGCCTCATTGTAATATCCCAGATCGCTCAGTGCCAGGCTGCGCATGAGATAGGGCATCGGATCCAGAGGATCCGCGTCGATGGCTTTGTCCAGAAGTGCGGCGGCCGCTTCCGGATTCATGCATTCTCCGGAGTCGGTCCAGTATTCCATGGCCTCTGTCAGATAGATCTGAGCTTCCGGGGATACTCCGTAGGTCGGTGAGACTTCCGTTGTCTTTTCTTCCTTTTTTACGGTTTCCGACGGGGCGTCGTCACTTGTGAACGGCATATGGAACGGCAGTCTGCCGCATCCTGAAATCAGCAGGATGAGAAGGCAGGGAATGAGTTTCTTCATGATTTCTCCTGCGAAGTCTGCCGGAAGGGCGCCGTGGAGCGGCGTTCCAGAAGACGGTGGGTGTATTCCATGCGGGTGATGTCGCTGACTACGGTGCTGTTGCCGCAGATACGCTCGTAAAGAATGTCGAAGGCTCTGCGTCCTCTCTCCTGCGTCTGCTGTTCCACGGTGGTAAGGCCCACCTTGGAAATGCGCGAGGATGAGAGATTATTGAATCCGCAGACACTGTAGTCCTCCGGAACACGGAAACCGTTGTCGGCAATGGCGTCGAGCACACCGTAGGCAATGAAATCGTTGACCGCGACAAAGCCGGAAATGCGGTTTTTCCGTTTCAGGCACTCCTGAGTGAGTTCATAGCCTATCCGTTGTTCCAGATCTATGCTGTTCAGCTCTTCGTCCGGAGTGTAGTCGCGCGTGAACACCTGCACGGTACAGCCGGGATGTTCGGCGTAGGTATCCCGGACGCCCTGAAGTCTTCTCAGCCGTATCACGTTGAAAGCGTTCATCATGGCTGAAATGAAGGCGATGTGTCTGTGGCCGAGCTGAAGCATATGGCGGCCGATGAGAACACCGGCACTGTAGTTGTCCAGTTCCACGGTATCAACTTTGGGGCTGGAGTTTCTGTCTCCAAGAATGACGACGGGAATTTTGCCGTTTACCTTTTCCACCTTGCGCAGGCTCTGGGGCGTAAGCGTGAAGATCATGCCTGCCGCACCAAGCGCCAGAGCCATGTCCATCACCTCTTTCTCCTTGCGGGCCTCCCGGTAGGTGGTGAATATGAGCGTGGAAAAGCTGCGCTGTTCAGCTTCCTGCTGTATGGCCTGCACAAGTCCGGAGTAATAGGCGTTGGCGATGTTCGGCGTGACGATAAGCACCACGTTCCTGCCCGGCAGCTTTCCTCTGGCTCGTCTTGAAGGCGCGTTGTATCCGAGTCTTCTGGCAGACTGCCGTACCTTTTGCACCGTTTCCTGGGCAAAGGACACGTCGGCTCTGGCGTTGAGAATCATGGAAACGGAACTCAGCGATACGCCGGCATCACGGCTTACGTCTTCCAGCGTCACTTTTTTTTTCGCGTTCACGGCGTTTCTCCCGAGCTCAGGCTAACGGGAAGAGTTTCTTTCGTCAAATATTGAAGCAGATGCGACAGGTATGCCGCTGGAAGGGAGAACAGGGGAAGAAAGATGAAATGAAAAAGGACAATGCTTCATTTTCCCGGAAAACGAAGCATTGTCCTTTATACAGGGACGGATGGGGAAAAAATCAGAGTGTTCTTGTCAGCTCATAGCTGGGCTGACGTCCGTAGCCTTTCAGGGAAAGAGTGTAGGTGTTGCCCTGTCCGGAGACCTCAAGCATGCAGAACTGGTTGTCGTTATGCAGGCCGCGGCCCTTTTCCGTGCTGGTAACTTCCCATGTGCGGGTGTCGTTCACGCCCACGTTGCCGTTCAGCACCACATAGTGAATGCCCTTGATGTTGGAATAGCCGCCCTGATGATCATGACCGGAAATGACGGCGAGCACCTTGCCGCTTTCTTCCAGAATGGTGCGGACGACCGAGGCGTTCTTAATGTTGTGGTCCTGTTCGTCCACGCGGTCGAGCGTCTGGTGGGTGAACACGATTACGGGCTTGTCGGTTTTCCTGAGGTCTTCCTTCAGCCATTCCAGTTCCTGGGGCGGAATGATGGTGTCCACCCAGGTCCAGAAGGTATCCTCAGGGGTGTTCATGTCGTAGGGACGAAAGTTTCCGGGCGTATAGTCGGCGTCGAGCACGATGCAGTGTACGCCTTCGATGTCGAAGGAATAGTAGGTCTTTCCCTTTTCTATGCCGGTATTGGTGACGCCGGAGAGGAATTCTTCGCGCTTGAGGTTGTCGAAGTCGTGGTTGCCCAGCACGTGGTAGGCAGGACCGCCGAACGAGGTGAACAGCGCTTCGATGTCGCGCAGGTTAGCGGCAGAATCGGTTCCCGGAGCAAGGGTGTCCACGAAGTCGCCGAGTTCTATGATGAAGGCGGGCTTTTCCTTTTTCATGGCGTCGATGAACACCTTCATCTTGTCGGTGGCGGTGGAGTAGATGCGGGTGCTGCTGTCGGCCTTGCTGGTCTTGTGCATGTCGGTGATGATGCCGGCCTTGAGGATAAGCCCGTTGTTTCCGGCTTCGGCGGATTTCGTTCCGGTCAACACTCCGGCGGCGGCGCAGGCCGTGAGGGCCATACCCATTTTCAGCATGTCGCGGCGGGCAAAGTTCTTTACCATGATGGTTCTCCCTTGCAGATCTCTATTAAAGAGATGACGGTGTGTTAAATTTGCTGAAGGATATGTTTCTGCGGATCTGCATTTTCAGTAACATATGGTCGGAAATTTGTATCCGGCGCAGGTATGTTCCGTGTTGCAGAAATAGTAGACTACATAATGATGCCGCAGGAAGGCATATTGCCTTCGACACATATAAAGCATCAGAATCGTGACGGCATTATGTCGGCTGTATGGAGATATGGTAACGTTGAAAGTATCTGGAAGAAAGATGGTTTCGAATATGCCGGTCGGCAGATCATGATGTCGCCGTTTCTGGCCGATGCGGAGCTTCGGGAGTACGTTCAGCGTTTTTTATGGAATGTGCGGAACAGGCTGATAAGGAGAAGCCCGGCTGAAGAAAATATTTTCTTCAGCCGGGCTTCTCCTACGATATGACGCAGGAGGGATTATTCCTGTTTTGGTTCAGGGAGGCGAGGTACCGAGGGAATGCCGTTCATGCTGTGAAGTCTTTCTCCCTCCATGGCGAGCGGGGAACCTAATGACGCCGTAATATTGAGGAGTATTTCCTGTTGTTCCTTGCAGTCCTCAATGGATCCGTCGGTGTGGAAACAGCGGCGGGGCATATTGACTGAACCGCGCGAAACAGTGACCGTTTCCTCTGCCCGATGCTGGAGCGTAGCGGCAAGAATGGAGAAAAGAGGAAGAAAATGACGGAAGGCGGGGACATCGCATTCCGGTTCTCCGGGCTTGACCAGCCAGTCGTTTTCGGCGGGAATGCCGTCGGCGGCAATCATCTGATGTCTGGCCGGGGCATCCAGCGTGATGGCGATGGACTTGCCGTCAAGGGCGATATCGATGCGGAGCTGTCCGAGAAGGAAGGACATGAGTTCTCTTTCCATACCGGAAAACTCGTAGACGGCGTGGTCGTAATAGGGAGAAATGGCGAAGCGGAGGGCCTCCAAGGGAAAACGATCCAGAAGGGGAGACTGCGCCGGAGGAAAGATATAGAGACCGAAGTATCCGCGCAGACATGCCGGATGTCCGGGAGTCTCGTCCTTGGCTTCGCCGTCAAAGCGGATGCCGAAAATGTGCTCGGACGTGTCTATGCGGCAGATCCATGCGGGATTCAGGGACGGACAGGAATACGCGCCCAGCCAGCCCAGAGCCTGTGCGGTATCCTGGTCGCCGTTGGTATAGTTGATCAGAGTGGAGAGAACAGCGGCACAGCAGGATTCGCCGTTGCCTGGAGTATGGGGAAGTAATGTTTCCAGATTCATGAGCGGTCCGTAAAACCGGAGAACTGGACTCCGGCAGAGAGTTGCCGGGCATGGTGATGACACCTTTCCCGGGAGGTTGTTGCCTTTGAACGGAAGCGGGCGGCCCCTGCGTTCCAGAATGATCGTCTCAAAAACGTGTATGAAGGAAAATTCTGATGCCCGGGCAGCCTGCGTGTTGAGGATTCCATTTTTTCAGGTCAATGACAAGTCATGGTCATGGAATTTCCTTCGCCGTACGAAAGATTGACAGATCGTTGCCCGGAAAAAACGGGAAGAGATACAGAGAAAGTCCGACGGAGCGACGTTCGTTTCTGACATCGTCATGTTTCCGGCGCGCGAAAAAGGAATTTTTGCTTGACTGTCTGAACGGATTCTGGCAAGAAGTACTCCACAACGGGGATGTAGCTCAGTTGGGAGAGCGCTTGAATGGCATTCAAGAGGCCAAGAGTTCAATTCTCTTCATCTCCACCAGAAATTTCAAGGAGTTATGGCATAAAGCCATAACTCCTTTTTTTATATTCTTGTCGTGTTGTGCCAGTTTTGTGCCAGTTTTTATAAGAAAAAGAAGAAATTTTTTTTGTCGATTTTTAGGATATCGCGCTCTCCCAACTGAGCTACATCCCCGTTTCTTCATCCAGGAAAAGAAAAAATAAAAATTTCCCTCAAAAAAATTTGGGCTGTCAAAAAGTTTCAAAGGCAGTAATTATTTGGAAGGCCAGCTCGATGTTCTTTGGGATAACCTGACCGGCCATCCCAAAGGAACGGCACGAAAAGAGGGCACCTTCCCAGATGCCCTCTTTTCGTCAGCTGTCCTCGTCAGTGTCTTTTATAATTTTGATGGCAATCTGTAGAACTAATATTCCAATAGTCAGCCAAGT
>CALUTB010000055.1 GCA_944323575.1 uncultured Mailhella sp.
AGTTCGACACGCTCCAGTCGTTGAAGGCCTGCGTATCGTAGAAGTTCATCATGCGATGCGTCAGCCGGCCCGAATAGAGCGCATCGCTGTTCACCACGATGTCGTACTTCGTGGCGAAGTTCATGAACCAGGCCAGCTCTCCGAAGGTTCTCACGGGAAGGTCGTAGCGGGAAAACGCCGCTTCCCACTGCTCCACGGCGGCATCGGTGCGGATGCCCGGCGTTTCCGCCACCCACTTCTTCCAGTCCAGATGATACCATTCCGGCCAGCGCTGGCTCACCGCGCTGCCGAAAAGCTGATCCGCCCCCCATCCGGCGAGCGTATATCCCGTTTCCAGCAGACGCTGCTGCACGTCTTCTATCTCGTGGGGCAGGCAGCGCACCATGTCGATGCCCGTGCCCAAAAGATACGTCACGAACGCAGGATACTCTTCTTCCGTGGATTCGTTGAACACGACGTGCAGATGACGGAAATCGCCTTCCGCAGCCCTGAGCACGGCCAAGGTCATGGCCGTGCTGTCCACGCCGCCGGAAAGAAGGATGTACAGGTCCTTCTCCTCCTTTCGGATGCGCGCCACGATGTCGGCGGCGCGCTCGTCCATGAGATCGGCGAAGTCCGCCGTGCTGCCGGAAGAGGGAAACGGCAGCGCGTCTTCATAAAGACGCCAGCGGGAAAAGGCGTTCAGAAAGCCGAAGCGGTCGCGCAGCACGGGAAAACCCGTTCGTGCGGCATACACGGCCAGAGCGTCGTCATCGCTGAACGGAAAGTCCACGCGTTGCGGACGCACGGCAAAAAGGGTTCCGCTCATGCCGCGCTCTCCCCGGCCTTGCCGGAAGCGTTCCCGTCTTCCGCGCCGGACTCGGGGACGGAAGCGTCCGCGTCGCCGCCCGTCTGCCCTTCATCCGGAGTCTCGAAGGTCATGTACGTGAAGGCGATGGTCACTTCGTCCAGCTCTTCCACGCTTTCCGCGGATTCGACGGCCTCGCGCAGCGCCCATTTCTGCTCATAAAGATACGTGCCGTTCCGGGCGATTTCCTTCTGCAACGTTTTGAGCTGCTCCAGATTGAGCGTCTGCATGAGGTTGTCGTAATCGCAGAAGGACACGGTCTGTTCCGGCTGATCGGAAAGCAGCACGACAAGCCCGTCCACATCGCGGTAGGCCGTTTCATCGGCATCGGCACGGAAGCCCAGAGAGGAATCGATGAAGGCACGGTCCGATGCCTGCCCGAACTGAAGTGAAAGCATTTCGAGTTTGGCGGCGCGCCTGCTCTCCAGCGTTTCCTCCGGCGTTTCCGGAAGCTGCGGAGCCTCGAAATACGTGCCCTTATCCGGGCTGAACCGGATGACGTATCCGACGCCCACCTCCTCGACTCCGGTCACGTCCAGCCAGTAGGAGGACGGGTCGAAGACGGAACAGAACTCCGTATATTCAAGATGAGACTGTCTGATGTCCCGTACCTTGCCGCCGTAGATGTCCGCATAGGTGTACATCACTGTATTCCTTCCCCCCATTCCACAAGTACGGCGCCGTTTGACCCGGGATAGGCAACACCATGATGCCCATCATTATAAGACGTGGCGTACAGTCCCCCCCAGTACCGACACTTTCCGCCGGAACCTATGGAATAGGAAATGACTTGTCCGGGAGTGACGCTGATGTTCTGTGTGGTCTTATAACCGGAACCGCCTGTACAGATACGTGCTCTTTGTGCGACAGTAACTCCGCCTCCGGCTCCTGCACTCCCTGATAAAGTACCGTTGATCATAGTCAGGCTTACAGCTGCGCCTCCCTGATAACCGACCGTATGATTAGTTCCGTTTGTGGTGGTCATTCCATTTTGCGTTCCATTGCTGTTTGTTATTGATGTGTTGTAGCAATCCACATACTTATGCCCTTCGCCGTCATCGCTCACGGTCGCATGAATGGAATAAACCGACGACGTTGCTCCGTTTGCGACCACAGTGCCGAAGTTCGTCGCACCTCCTTCCACACCGGATAACGTGTAGGTGCCGGTCGAACTGAAATCGTCGCAGTCTCTCTCCAGCATGCCGCCTGCTCCGCCACCGACGCAGGTGACCCTGAGCACGGTCACACCGGCGGGAACAGTAAACGACCCGTTCGAGGTGTAATGCCCGTATCCGTATGCCGGTACGCCTCTCGCGCCTATGGCATACTGCGTGCCGCCGGAGGTCTTCACCCGCCCGCTCGTGGCTCTCGTGTCCGAGGTGCCCGCAAGACAGGCGTACCCCTGCACGCCGTCCACCGTCAGAGGAAGATTCGGCTCTCCGCTTTCTCCCGTGGTGGAATAAATGAGCGCCGTCTGCACCGCACCCGACGAATTTTTCATCCGGATTTTCTTTGCCAGCGTCGCCATCAGCTCACCCACAGTTCCGCGTTGTTGGAAAACACGAGATGATTGATCCCCGTAATGTTCTGGCCGCCCATGTCGATTGCCCCGCTCATGATGCCTCCCGCCTTGGGAAGCGCTGCCGAGGCCGCGGCATTGGCCGTGTCGGCCGCGCTCTGGGCGCCGTCGGCCGTGCTCTGTGCCGCGGAAGCGGCTGCTGCTGCGGCAGAAGCCGTGCCTGAGGCGGCAACGGCCGCATCGTAGGCGATCTTCACCGCTGCGGAACTTGCCGCCGTGCTGCTCGACGTGCTGTTCACGGCGTCGGAGACCGCCACGCTCGGTCCCTGCGGCCCTTCCGGCCCCTGCGGCCCCTGCGGGCCTTCCGGTCCCTGCTCGCCGGGATCCCCCTTCTCGCCCTTTTCCCCCTTCACGCCCTGCACGCCCTGCGGGCCTTCCGGGCCCTGTTCGCCGGGATCGCCCTTCTCGCCCTTTTCCCCCTGCGCACCCTGCACGCCCTGCGGGCCTTCCGGCCCCTGCGGACCGGGATCACCGGTGTCTCCCTTGGGTCCCTGTTCGCCGACCGAGCCGAACACCACCCAGAAATTCTTCTGCGAATCCGGCTCATAGCCGGCCGGAACATCCCTGAGCGCCAGATAGGATCCCTCGTTGTACCGCACCCAGTCATAGCTGCGGTAGGTCGAAGACACGTCCCAGTCGCCGCGGTATACGGGGCGCACCTGCCCCAGATTGATGGTAGGCATTATACCGTCACCTCGATTTCGCCGTTGTCGTTGATGACGAACACGGTTTCCGGTTCCGCGCCTGCATAATCCATGCACAGATCCGCGCCCTCCAGACGGAACTGTCCGAAGGCCGTGGCCCACGGCGCATCGCCCATGGGGCCCTTTTCTCCCGGCTCGCCCTGCGGACCGGGCGTGCCCTGTTCTCCGCGCTCGCCCCTGTCCCCCTTTTCTCCCTTTTCTCCCTGAATGCCCTGACTGCCCCGCGGGCCTTGCGGGCCCTGCGGACCGGTATCGCCGGCGTCTCCCTTGTCGCCCTTTTCCCCCTGGAACCCGCGCGGCCCCTGCAGACCCTGTTCGCCCTGCACGCCCTGTTCGCCTCTATCTCCCTTGTCGCCCTTTTCGCCCTGTATGCCTCTCTCTCCCCGCTCGCCTCTCTCGCCTTTCGGACCGCGAGGCAGAAGGAGCGTCAGCATGCCGGAGGAAGGGTCGTAGCTTGCGCCCGTGGTGTTCTCCTCCGAGGGCACGACGGTCACGGTCAATCCGTACAGATCGTCGCGCACGGACAGGGCGCGTTCCGCGTCGAAGGCCGCGCTTTCGGCGGATGCCACGGCGACGTCCCTTGCCGAGACTGCCGCCGCCTCGCTCCGCGCCGCAGCCTGCGCCGAGGCTGCGGCCTCTTCCCTGGCCTCGAAAAGATCCTTCTGCAGGGCTTCGGGCGTCACGCTGCCCGTGACGGGAGCCTTGACCGCCCGGTCGGTTTCGTCGTGCAGCTGCTGTATCATCTGCACCTGACGGTCCAGCGCGCGCTCAAGCGCCCCGGTATCCATCTCCGAGGTATGGGAAAGATCCAGTTCCTGCGTCTCCGGCACGGAGGACTTCACGGCCAGCGTCGCGCCTGCGGACACGCGACCCGGCAGAAGCGTCACCGTGCCGCCGGAGCCGTCCCCGTTCAGGGAGACGACATAGTCCGTGTCGGGCGCAAGCTCGACGTCTCCGTTCCCGTCGCTGCACAGCACGGCAACGTCCGACACGTCGTACAGAGGAAAGGGAACGACATAGTCCAACACGCCCTCGACGACCGTATAGGTCTGCAGGGTATTGCGGCTCGTCAGCATGAACTCTTCTCCTGTGCATGAAGAGGGGGGAAGAGTTCCCCCCCGTTTCCCCTATCGGGCCAGCGTCGACAGATACACGTCCACGTTGCCGGAATGGGCGGTGTCCGAGGTCACCTTGATCTTGGCGCAGCGCTGCATGTCGGGCAGCACCATGGAACAGATCACGTCTCCGTCCTCGAAGGTGGCGGGGCCGGAAACGCTGACCTCGGGAGCGCCGGCGACGTCGGTGAATTCGCCGTCCTCGGTGTCGCAGCCCTGCACGGAGAGCCGGAACGCCTTGGAGGATGCGAGCGTCACCGTGCCGTCGGCGGCCGCGGTGACGGCGAGCGAGCCGTGATGTCCGCCCACGGCAAGGGGTTCGGCACAGACGAAGCTTGCCGCATTGATGGCCTTGCCCTTTTCAAAATACTGGTCGTGCCAGCGGTTGTCCTTTCCGTATGCGAAACTCATGAAGTACCTCCGGATGCGTTTGCGAAGTTCCGGGACGGCATCGCGTCCCGGCAGTTCTAGGCCACGGCGCTTTCGGTGCCGTCGGGCAGGTTGTAGCTGCCCACGATGCGCACGCCGTTTACCGCGCCCACCACGGTCTGGATGTCGTTGTCCATGTTCACGTACATGACGTCGGCCTGCTTGATGGCCGAGAATGTCTTCTGCACGATCTTGTGATGCCCGAAGATGTAGGTGTTGGCCGCGGTGCCGTGCACGGCGGCGATGGCGTCCTCGATCTGGGCGAGGGTGGGCAGATGTTCGGCATCCACGTTCACGAGGGCGCGAACGGCGCGTTCGGGATGGATGAGCTGCCAGCCGAAGCGGCCGCGGTAGTGCACGCCGTAGGCGAGTTCGCCGGTTTGGGAGCGTAGGTGGTAGAGGTTGCCGCCGTTGATGGGAGAAGGATCGAGCAGACGTCCCTGATGGAACTGGGCCGGATCGTAAATGCCGATGTTGTTCTCCTGATCGAAGCGCACCACCATGACGGTATAGGCGTTCTGCGTGGCGCCGCACTTCGTCACGAGCTTGTTCTTCAGCGCGGCTTTGCGCCAGTAGTCGCGCCAGATGGCAAGTTCCGTATCCATGCCCGCCTGTCGGAAGAAGGCGTTTTCGCGGCGGGCGAAGTACTTCTGCGCGCCGCCGAACTGATCGGCCTTGTCCTTGGACACTTCCAGCTCGCCGCCGAGCAGGTTGACGAAGGTCTGCCTGAGCTGGGTTTCCGCGTTCATGGTGGGCAGGGGCGCGCCAAGTTCCGTGAAGCTTGCGCCCTTGATGTTGTCGAGCACCTCTTCCACGTTCCACAGACCGTGGGTGGCGGGTATCCATTTGAGCAGCGCCAGAATGGGAGCCTCTTCGGTGAGGAAGTCCACCAGTTCGGGACGCTTTCTTGCCTTGTCCAGCGCAATTTCATGCAGAGTCTGAGCCACGGGCATAGGTTATTTCCCCCTGAACATGCCGTTATAGGTTTCTTCCGCCGTTTCGCGCATCATGCCCGCGGCGGGCGTGATGCCTGCGGAAAGACTGTCTTCCGAAAGAAGTCTGCCGATTTCGTAGAAGGCGCGGACGAACGAGGGATCATTCGCCATGCTCCTGCCCGCGACCGAGGAGGAAAGCGCTCCGCCCATGCGCCGATCCAGCGCGGAAAAGGCGCGCAGTGCCTCGGAACGGTTCTGCTCGAAGCGCGCCCCCCAGCTGCGGCGAAGCTGCGCCGCCCCCTCCTCCGCCATGCGCTCGCGCATCTGCTTTTCCGCGCCGATCTGCCAGTCCACGAGGGCCTGCGCCTGGGCGGGCGTGATGCCTTCCTGCACGCACAGCTCGCGAAAATGCTGCTGCACGTCCCTGTCCACATGACCGGAGAAGTCCTCGGGCAGCTCCAGTCTGATGTCCTCCGCTCTTGTTGCCGGATGATAGGCGAGTCCGCGTTCAAGCGCCTCGGCGGCCTCGTCCGGATCCTCCACGTCGCGCAGTTTGTCCGCCCACGATTCGGGCAGGGCCGCTTTCCAGTCGCCGCCGTCCGCCATGACGGAGGCGAACTGTTCCGGGGCCGACGCCGGAATCTGCGTGCTTTCCACGGAAATGTCGTTCATGCTCCTCTCCTTTGATCAGAGTCGTTTCAGAGTGCGCATCACGCGCAGATAGATGTCGGGATCGGCGTCGGCCATGCGGTCGAGGATCTGATCGGCGATGTTGCGCATGCGCATGTCCTCTTCCGTGACCATGAGACGCCCCACGCCCATTTCCTCCAGCAGCCTCACCCAGACACGGAAGGCCGCCTCGCAGCGCAGCATGTCGAACCAGTCGCGACGTTCGCGCTCCTCTTCTTCGGCGCGGGCGGCATCGGCGGCGGCGCGCGTTTCCATCATGCCGCGCCTCCGGCGGATTCAAGCAGCGCACCGGCCACGGTATCGTTCGTCTTCACGCCGCCGATTTCAGCGATGTTCCTGGCTTCCGCCATGAGCGCGGCCTGCTGCGTCTGTTCCTGCCGCGCGCGTTCGCGCTCCTGCCGCATCTTCGCCACCTGTTCGTCGGAACGGATGATGGACGCGGGCACGCCCATGCGCTGCGCCAGCTCGTCCACCAGCTGATCGGCGTCGATCTTGTCCATGATGTCCGGCGAGGCCTGCACGAGGGGCATGACCTGTTCCAGGAACTGTCCCGCGGCCACGGCTCCGGACTGCTCCAGCATCTGCGCCATGGGGGACTGATACGACACGCTGAGCGCGGCCCATTCCGAAAGACCGGGCGGAGGCGGAGGCAGCAGCGAGGCATCCTCCAAAAGTCCGTACACCCGTTCGATGAGCGGACCGAGCACCCGCGGTTCATAGGCCGATACCGTCGGCCCCATGAGTTCCGCGCTGCGGCGGCGTCTGTCCATGTATTCGGTCATGGTCATGCCCGCGGGACGGGTTTCAAGGCTCATGTTGGCGAAGATGTTCGCCATCATCACGTCCTCAAGGCGCAGCGCGATCTGATTGACCTCCTCGCGCACCTCGCCCACGGCCGCGCCGAAATTCACCTCATAGAGAGGCCGCAGCGCGTTGCTCTGACCGAGAGAGGCGTCGCTCACCACCTCGCCCGGAGATGCCTTCACATGACGCTTCAGTGTTCCGGGCGCAAGAAGCGGCGGATCGATCATCTTCTCGATGCCGACGGCCTTGCGCATCTCCCAGGCTTCAAGCCCCTTCTGATCGGCGAGCGCCTCGTCGCCGGGACCTGTGCCGTACACGCCCCGCGCCTCCTCCCATACCGTGAAGAAGAACGGCATGGAGCGGAAGCCGCCCTCAAAAAGCAGCCCCGAACCGTTGTCCTCGTACCAGAACGAGGCAAAGGGCATGTTGAGGTTGTCGGCGCGCCGCTCGTCGCGCTCCTCGCGCTTCTGCACCACGTGCACCACGTCCACGGGTTCGTAGGGACGCGTTTTCAGCATGGCCGCCGTGAGGGAGGAAAGCTTTTCCCGACCGAAGCGGCCGGCCATTTCCCGCGGCGTCATCTTCACGCGGCGCACCACGCAGGAAAGACGGCGATCCTCGTCCAGCGCCACGGCATAGGTGCCGCAGGTCTGACAGGAGAAGCGCGCCACCGTAAGCGGCGAGGCTTCGCAGGAAAGAAGCGCGCAGCCGAAGGCAAGCAGCTCCTTGTTGAAGGCGTGCACGGCCTGATAGAAGGCGCCGTCGGAAAGCACGGTGCGGATTCTTGCGTCCACGGCGTCCACATACTCCCCGGCAAAGGGCGTTTCCCTGTCCTTTCGGGAAAGAAAGGCGTGCCGGAACCATGCCTCGGAAGATGGCGTGACGGCCTGCGTCATGCCTGCCGCGGCCTTTCTGAGCGCGCGCTGGGCCGCGGGATTGAGAAGATCGGCATTGCGCAGGCTCTCGGTTTCCTCGCCCCGGAACAGCCCCCGGGAGGGCAGAATGAGCCTGCCGATCTCATGCTGCTGAGCCAGTCTCTTCTCGCGCAGTCCCTCAAGATGCGAAACAAGCTGCTTCAGCTCCCTGATGTCCACACCCATGCCCTACCCCCTGCGGCCGAGCAGTCCCGCTCCCGTGCTCGACACCGATCCCGTGGTGCCGAGCGGCGAGGTGAGCACGGTACCGCCCATCTGTCTGCGCCTTCTGAGCCTTCTTTGCTCCTCATCGCGCAGGGCCGTGCTTTCGGCCTCCTGTTCCGCCTCCCTCGGCGCGTCCTCGGCCTCGTAGGTGATGACCGAAGGTCCGCTCCCGCCTCCGCCGAAAAGTCCGCTGAATATGCCGCCCATGACGTTGTCCTCCCATGTTCCGGTTCTTCCGGCTGTCTTGTCCGACCTTCCTGCCGCCGCCGGATCTTCCTTTCCGCGGCGGGAAGGCATGTCCCCACATTAGGACGGCACGTCACTGCGGCACAGCAGGGCGAAGCGCATGTCGGAACATCGCGCGGGATGCGTCTTCGTGGGCATGGGACAGGCCGAAGGAAGCACCTCGGGCCAGAGCCGGAAGCCCAGCTGTTCGATGAAGGGCGGCAGGTGCCGGTACGCGGCGGGAAACACCGCGGCAAGGGCCGCAAAGGGCCAGGTATCGAAAAGCCAGCGCATGGCCTGCCTGCCCATGTTCACCGCATCCGGACGGAACGCGCGGAACACGGCAAAATGCACGGTGCCGCACAGCCCGCTGGGAATCACCCACAAGGCGGCGGCCAGTTCGCCGGACGGCGCGCGCACAAGGCAGAGCAGCGTCTTTTCCGGATCGGCAAGGCCGAGCCAGTCCTCTTTCGAAGGATCGCAGACGTTCCACAGCACGGCGTGCGCAAGGCGTTCGGCCTGCATCTTCTTCCACGGCAGCAGGCGATCCTCTTCGGAAACGGCCTGCGTGAACACATAACGCATCGCGTCTTTTTTCCCTTCCTGCATCAGAACGCTCCTCCTTCCGCCCCGCGTCCGCTTCCCCAGCCGTAGAGAAAGCCGTGCGGATCCCTGTCGCGTGCGAACGCTTCCGTCACGCTTCTCACGCCCACCGGCGCGGCGAAGGTCAGGGCCAGCGCGTCCGCGATGTCCGGCGAAGCGCCGAGCCTTTCCCGTATGCGGTCCTTCGGCTCAAGCACGATGCGGCCCGTGCCGTCGTACCAGTAGCGCGGCACCGACAGTTCCGACTTGAGCCTCATTCCGTGTCCGCCCGACGCATCCAGACATCCTCCGCCCTTCAGCCATTCCCGCAGTCCGAACCACATCTCCGAGCGACGGTTCACGAAGCGCCCCTCCTGAAGCGCGCGACCGCCGAAGGGCACTTCCGCGACCTCGTGACCCATGTGCCGGAGCCGGTCGATGACTCCCTGTCCCTGTCCCGCGTCGATGAACACCGCGTCCGGACGGCGGAAGGCCATCTCCGCGGCGATGCGGTCGGCAAGCTCCATGTTGTCGAGTCCGCGCAGCACCACGGGCGCAAAGGCCTGAAGGCCACGCCGCGTGAAGATCACCGAGGCGTCGGAGCCGAATCTCGCCACGTCCACGCCCATGATCACGGGCATGTCGCTTGTGTCCTCGTCGCGCCTGCGGCGGGCGCAGGCCTCGGTCACAAGATCGATGGGAATGAGCGTGTCGTCCGCAGACGCCGAGAAGTCGCAGAGCATTTCCTGCCGCCAGGCGTTGTCGGAAAGATCGCGGTGCAGACGGGCCACTTCGTCGGGATCCAGGGCGCCGGTCTCGTCCACGCGGAAGCACAGCGCCGTCCAGGCCGGATCAAAGCGGTCCGAATCCGGATTCATGGCCTCGCGCGCAAAGGCGTACAGCTCGGAAAAGAGATTCACGCCCTTGGGCGTGCCTATGAACAGGGCGCTCCCCTTACGATCGGCCAGCGCGGGCTGTATGATTTCCTTCCAGACCTCCGGCTTCATCTGCGCCACTTCGTCGAGCACCACGCCGTCGAAATACATGCCGCGCAGGGCGTCGGGATTGTCCGCGCCGAAAAGGCGCACCGTCGAGCCTCCGGGCAGACGCACGGAAAGTTCGCCTTCGTTCACCTCGCGGCCGGGCACGGGGGCGGAATAGTGTTTGAGATAGCTCCAGGCGATCTGCTTGGCCTGATTGCGGTACGGCGCGACATAGGCGAAAAAGCCCCGTTTGCGCCGGCAGGTGAGCGCCGCCTTGAGCAGATGATTCACCGCAAGCACCGTCTTGCCGAAGCGCCGATGCGCCACCAGCACGACGAAGCGATGCGTCTCCAGCTCCCGGTGCACCGACGGATAGCGCGGAGCATAGGGTATGGTTACGTTCATGACCGTTCCTCCTCCGGCATGATGTGGAAAACGGCGTCCTCTTTTCCGGAATCCGGCGTCATGACGAAGGCCGGTTCGTCTCCGTGCTCCGCATCCGTCCCGGACGTTTTCACGCTCCTGCCGTCGACGCCCTCCCAGCTGATGGACAGCGCCACGTCCCCCTGCCGGCGGCTGTTTTCCGCAAACAGTCCCAGATGCCTTCCCATGAGCTCCAGAGCACGGCTTGCGGTTCTGCCGTCGAAACGCCAGACATGGCGTCCTTCGCCGTCCACGAGCTGCTGCCCGCGCCGGGAAAGCACCGGAGCGCGCTGCATGGAACGCTCCACGATTTCCATCAGCGTGGAGAGCACGTAGTCGGCCGTTATCTCCGTGCGCTTCTGCCTCTCCAGCATGGCGCGCCGGATGGCCTGCCGCACCGGCTCCTGCCGGAGCAGACGGCTTCCGGTCTTTGCGGCGGCATCTGCGGAACGGACGCCGTATCCGGCCCTCCTCGCCGAAGCCGCCGCATTCAGATCGATGAGATACTCCTCGACGAATCTCTGCTGTTTCGGCGTGAGCTTCGTCATGTCACTCCTTCATGCAGCGTTTCTGATCCATGCCGGACTCCAGACGGATGAGACGTCGTTCATGGTCGTCCGTGCGGCGGAAGAACTCCCGATGATCGTCGGCATTGCTCTTCTTGTCCGCAAAGGACCTGAGACAGCCCGTCTGATGCACCACAAGGGTGTCCAGCTTCTCGTGAATGCGCCTGATGGCATACCCGCCCGCCCCTGCCACGATGAGCCACAGCCCCGAAATGACGCCGAGCAGAACATCTTCGTTCACCGTCCGTCTTCCTCCGTCACGTCATAGATCCACACGGCGAGACGCCCGGCGTCGTCACTGTCCATCCACACGCCCGGCGTCCCGTCGAGAGTCAGTCTCTGCAGACTTGTCAGCACCGGCAGCGTCGGCAGTTCTTCCGAACTGTTCCATGAGCAGGCCTGCGCCGTCAGTACGAGCGCGATCGCGCACACGCCTGCCGCGCAGCGCATGCAGCGCCTTGCGCAGCGTTTCTGCCAGACGGAGAAGACCGGCGGCCACAACGTTCCAGTCCACATCAAACCGCCTTCCTGTCCTTTTCCGCATCATCGGCGTTTCTGGCCCTGCCCACGTTCACGGCAAAAAAGTTCAGCACCCCGTACAGCGCCCGATACCATGTTCCGCTCGCGTCCGAAGGCGCGGGCAGCAGCGCTGAAACCGCAGCGCACACGCCCATGACGGACAATACAAGCCCCGCGTAACTGCCGAACACTTCGTTGATGAACTCCTCCATGACCTTCCTCCCGATGAGACTTTCCCCCTCTCCGCCGGGTCCGGACCGTCGCGTCGGGGAAAGTCGTGTCGTGACGCGCCTCTTCGTCCGGACAAAAAACGCGCTCTTTTTTCCGGAGAGCGTAGCAAAGGCCGTCGCCGCGGCACAGCAGAGCCATGCGCACAAGACAAGACGTTTCCTTAATCCGATGAAGAAGAAGGAACGACGACGCCGTTCAAGACCGTTGACGTGGAAAACCTTTCCGGCGACGGAGGACTTCCTCTCTTCAACGCCGAGCTGACGGAAGAGAACGAGATCAGCAACAGACTGGAAATTCTCCATGCCGAATCCGGCACGCATACGGTGCGCGTCACCTCGGCCTCCGGAAGCGATCCGACAAAGGAAGAAATGAAAGGTTGTCCGATACGGATCGTCGACGATGAAGGCGCGGCGTTCGCGGCCGACCGCAACCGCCCGGAATACGGCATGACCTTCAGAGACTACGCCCTTCGCGACCGGATCAGCGATGCGGGCGACCGGGAATGGTATCTCACCTTCATGCCGCAGCAGGAGGGCGATCTCACGCCCACGGGCGAAACCGAGGCCGCACTTTCCGGTCCCGCGGGACACTACGCCCTGTGGTACGGTCAGCTCACCGATCTGCGCAAAAGACTCGGCGAAGTGCGCTGCGGCACGCAGACATGCTTACGCGTCGCCGGATTCTCCGGAGGGGGAGAGACGGATGCGGTCATGTCCGTCGTTCCCCTCTCCGTTCATCCGGTCCGCACCTGTCCTCAGCCGGAACGCCGGGCAGGACGGAACAAGGCCCGTGCATGCGCGGTTCCGTCCCGGGCGCGTCCTTCCATGCGACCTGCGGTCCCGACGGAGAGCCGATCCGCAGCACGGGACGCGAAGGAACGCTTCATCCCATGCCGTGACGCCGTCTTTTTGCGGCGGAGCCGCTTCCGACGTCGACAAGACGGCAGTGCTTCACGCGGTCGCGCTCCTCGGCCCGCTTGGCGTTGTTGAAGCGTTCGGTACTGCCCACCAGATATCCGGTGATGCGGCGTATGCGTTCAAATCCCACGCCTTCGCCGATCCATGCTCCGTCGTTCATGACGCCTTCTCCTCTGCCGCGACCGCTCGTCGTCCGCGACGGACGCCGGACGTCTTCCGGACGGACTTTCCCGCATCGGCGTCCCTTTCCGTCTCCACGAACGTTTCCAGTGCATCCACGCGGCGCAGCCAGCCCTTGAGAAAAGCACCGAGTGCGGCGTTTCTGCCCGCCAGCTCATGATACCTTGCGCGACGGATGTGACATATGGCCGCCGCGGTCTTTCTGTCGTCGCAGACGCGCAGGGCAGACCATGTGACCGGTCCCCACACGCCGTCGGCAGGAACGCCCAGAGCCTTCTGCGCCATGCGCCGCGCACATCCTGCGCCCATGTTCACGGCGGCATCGTAAAGCACCGCTGCGCACAGGGGTTTCACCTCGTCGAGCTTCATCGGATCCCAGAACTCGCGGCGCATGATCCGTGCCGCGTCTTCCGCGCCGAGGGCACGGACATCGTCGCCGTCGATGTCGCCGTCGCCGTCGATGTCCTCCTTCTGCCCGCGCAGAAAGCGCAGACTGACGCCGTGATTCGTCACGCCGCCAGGATCGGCGGGATGATCCGTGAATCCGCCTTCCCAGCGCGCGGTGAAGGAATGAGCCTTTGCAAAGTCTCCCATGAGAAACACTCCTTTTTGAAAGAGCATACCGTCGCGCCCGTCTGCGGCACAGAAGAGAAGCGCCGCGGAAAAGTCGTAGGCGTCCGAGGGATTATGCCGAACACAGCCATCTGTTCCGTCATCTCGTCTCCGTCATCTCGTCGAAAATGCTTTTCGGAAATTGAAGCGTCGGAGAGGAGTTGCCGCACGGCATGCCGGACAGGCTGCTTCATTCCCGGCGGCAGACCAATCAGACGCATCGCCGTTCGGGTTGAAATCAAGTGACGACACCATCGAAAAAGAACGGCATTCGGATGCCTGAAGCGGACAATGACCGGGCGACATACTGCTGCCGTCTGCCGCTTGCTTGACCTGGAGCCTTCATTGACAAGGGTTGGCCCGCACGTTCACGCATCGACCTTCGTTCCGACACGAGGTGCTTAAGGTTCGTTTTTGCCCGGATCATGTGAAAAATAGAATAATAAAACAAAAAGCGCCGTGCTTGCTGCGGCAAAGCGGTACATGTCAAGGGGAGCGGGATAAGGCATTGTTGCAATGATCGTGCGTTCACGACGAAGATCCGTATCAGCGGTACATATTATTCGGAAGTCTGCCGCTGTTGGTGGAATAGGATGCTTTGCCGATCTTGATGATAATGGCGTTCGACGCACCGCATCAGCTGAAAGGCATCCTGCACAATGATGCATAAGGAAAATATCCCGTTCTTGGTTCGTATATTGACTGCTTGCGGCATGAGAATTGCGTGAACATGAGGTATCCAAAGTCGGTTAATAAGACATGCCTGACCAGGAAGAAAAAAGATCATGTCCTACGTATCAGAGGATGACATGAAAGATATGGAAAACATGATCAAAGACGTGACCTTGCTGAAGCCCCGTCTCATCGCGACGGAGATGCGCCAGAAGGAAATGAGCGGAAGAAAGGCACGAACCGGAACAACGGCAGCAGGAGCGCCGGAAGAGGGCTGCAGCCCGTCCTGCACGGCATGGGGCATCGGTACTGAACGTCGTCCGGCATGTTGAAGGAACGTGATCGGGAAAAAAGCGCGGAAATACGGCGCAATCCAGCTTCTACGGAACAAGGCGACACAGCTCCCGCACTTCACGTTTTGCCGGGCAGACGTGATGCGGACTGCACTCATCCCCGGCGTTTCCGTAAACGGAGGCGCCCCCGTCGTGAAGGGCAGGAAATCCTGTTTTCCCAAAAACGGCGCTCCATGCCCGCCCAGCATCGTCAGGAAATCGTCAAAAACCTTCCCGGAAAAAATGCGGGACAAGAATGACGTCGCAAAACGAGCATAAAATTATTGCCTTGATCCACAGTATTCAACATGTGATTTTTTAACCAAAACGGTCGCCGCCTCAATGTCTCCGGAGCGGCGAAAGCCGTTTCCACGATGCCTGAAAATCCGGAGGCACCGAAAACCGGGTGCCTGAAAGGACTCATTCCCTTTTTAAACCGTCCATCAAGAAAAAACCAGATTATCTGGACTGTTTTCCTCCCCTGAAGATGTTTTCCGTCTTGACAATATGTGAGGATAGTCTAATATGTCGACATTCGATTGTGTATTTAAAAACTAAAAGGAGCGACCATGGACATTAAAGTTATTTCCACAACCGAGGCCCCCGCTGCGATTGGCCCCTACTCTCAGGGAATTCGTACTGGAAATATGGTGTTCTTTTCCGGCCAGCTGGGCATTGATCCCGCCACCGGAAAGCTTGCGGAAGGAGGAGTAAAAGCCCAGGCCGAGCAGTCTCTGAAAAACATCAAGGCCCTCCTTGAGTCCGTCGGCGCCACGTCTGCCAACATCGTCAAGACCACCATTTTCCTTGTGGATATGGCCGACTTTGCCGCAGTGAACGAAGTCTATGCAAAGTTCTTCGACGGCGTCTATCCGGCACGTTCCTGTGTCGCCGTTCATCAGTTGCCGATGAACGGCCAGGTGGAAATCGAGGTAACGGCAACCTGCTAGAGCCTAAAGGAGCAAAGTCCGTCCGAACGTCATCTGCTTGTCCAAAAGATGACGGACAGGCATCGTCAAGGGTATTTTCCAAGGAGTCGGCCATGGCAAAGAAAT
>CALUTB010000056.1 GCA_944323575.1 uncultured Mailhella sp.
GTGCGCAAGGGCCACTTCGCCGAAGGTTCCAACGTGCTCTTCCTGCACACCGGCGGTTCCCCGGCGCTGTATGCCTACCTGCCCACTTTCATGAAGTAGTTTAGTAAAATTTTTACCAAAGCTCCCCGGTATCGAGATGATATCGGGGCTTTTTTTAACCTCCAAGCAGTTGAAAGAGAGGAAGCAACTGAAACAAAAAACTACCCATCAGATAGATTGCAAGATCTCTGGCTCAGACTTGAGCCTATACTGCCGACAGAAGGTTCTCCTCGTGGAGGACGACCGACTGGTGACGTCAGAAACTTTCTCAATGCTGTACATTGGATGCTGCGAACCGGATCTCCATGGCGAGCTTTGTCAAAGAAATATGGTTCATGGAAAAAAGAGGATATCTGACTGCTATCCTTGAGCTTCTTAGCTTACAGGCTGACATGAACCACATCATGATTGATGGGACATACGTTCATGCTCATAAGCATAGTGCCGGAGCTCGACATACCACTGGACACAATCAGGCTCTCGGCCGAAGTCGTGGCGGTTTTACCTCCAAAATTCATGCGGTGGTGGATGCTCTCGGTAAGTCTATTGCGGCCTGCCGAAAACTCTACCTATCGTCTCAGCCTGACGGACGAAATCTGTCTGAAGACAGTCCATGCTCTCAACTTGCCAATCCTTGATGGTCAGGCTATAAAAAGATGGTCTGAGTAGCCTGAGGCTGTTCATGTTTTATCGTTATCTTTCTATTTACATTGTGCGGACAAAGGTGCGGACATGAAAGAAAAAGAATTCATACTATTAAAATAACATCTTGATATAATTACATAAAATATTATCCTTAGAATAATAAATTTTCCTGTTTCATGCGAACACTCGCTACGCGCCGGAGGATGCGCCGTAAGACGCGGCTCGCTCCTCGCCGGGGCCGGACGTGTTTTCGGAAGCAACCTTTTCAGAAGCCTCCTGCCGACGACCGGAATCGAAGGATTCCATGACCGCGTCGAAAAACACGCCTGCTGCCTCGCCGGCCTGCCGGGCATACCACTTCAGGGGATGCGGCAGAAAAAGCACGGCCGAAAGCAGCGCGATGACAAGAACCGCCAGCGCCTGCACAAACACTGCAACCGCCATGAAAAGAAGCGCGAAACAGAGCGACCCGCAGAGACCTGCTGCAAGAATCCGCCCTGCCCGCCTCACGCCGTTCTGAAAGGAGTCCGCCATGACGACCTACCAGAGCGCCTTCCGGTGCGCGGCCAGATGCTGAAGGCCGGCAGCCGTGAATACGGCTCCCGCCACGCGGTGCACGGAGCCCGATCCGGCGGCAAGACCGGCAAGGCAGATCAGAAAGGAAGCCAGCATGGCGCGATCTACCATGCGCGTGGCACGGCGGCCGAGCAGGCACGAAAGCGCATCCCCGCTTCGTTTCGTTTTGGCGGAAGAAACCTGCGGAAGCACGGCCGTTCCCTGTTCTGCAAGTTTCAGCAGTTTTTCCCGGGAAAGCACCTCAGGATCGTAGAAAAGCAGCAGAGATCCGGTAACGGGATTCACCTTCACTTCCGTCACGCCGTCTACGGCACCGAGAGAAGCGGCCGCCATGTCGGCAATCTCCCTCTGCTTCAGCGCCGGATGGCGCAGACGCACACGCCCGTCAATGAAGCTCGTGATGCAGTTGGAAACGCAGTCCATGTCATTCCTCCCTGGGAAGTGCCGGGCGCATGGCGTTCAGCGACACGCCCAGCGTGGTGAGATTGTGAAGCACTGCCGAAACGCCGGGTCTGAGCAGCCCGGTCAGCCCGCCGAACAGGAAGGCCGAATTGAGCGCCATGGTGGCCGCAAAGTTGAACTGAATCCGCCTCATGGCTCCGCGGCCGAGCTCCAGAGCCGTCACGAGGTCATGGAGAGAGCCGCCCATGAGCACCACGTCGGCCACCTCCCGCGCAAGATCCGCGCCGTCGCGCAGCGTCACGCCCACATCCGCGGAGGAAAGCGCCGGAGAATCGTTGACGCCGTCGCCGAGCATGAGCACGGTACGCCCTTCGGCCTTCAGCTCCCGTACCACGCGGGCCTTGTCTTCGGGAAGCACCTGCGCGCAATACTCCGTGATGCCGAGCTTTCCGGCCACGGCCGACGCCGTACGCACATCGTCGCCGGTGAGCATGAGAATGTGCTCCACGCCCATGAGGTGCAGGCGGCGGATCAGCTCGGGACTTTCGGGCCGCAGCGGATCCTCCATGACAATGAGCCCGACAAGCCTGCCGTCCACGGCAAGATAAAGCAGGGAATACCCCTCGCCGGACGCGGCTTCGATCTCCGTCTCCATGGGGGCAACATCCACGCCCTCATCCTGGGAAAGATAGTGACGGCTGCCGAGAAGCACGCGTCTTCCGCGCCACATGGAGGCTATGCCGTGCGCCACCACATATTCCACCTCGGTATGCTCCTCCTCGTGGCGAAGTCCGCGCTCTTCGGCGCAGTGCACCACGGCACGGGCCACGGGATGGGGAAAATGCTCCTCAAGGCAGGCGGAAAGACGAAGAATGTCGTCTTCGGCATAGCCTTCGGCGGCAATGACGCGGGCCACCTTCGGCCGCGACTGCGTCAGCGTGCCGGTCTTGTCGAACACTACCGTATCCACCGTAGAAAGAGCTTCCAGAAAACGGCCGCCCTTCACCATGACTCTGTGCCGCACGCCCTCGTTCATGGCCGACAGTATGGCCAGAGGCGTGGCCAGACGAAGCGCGCAGGAATAGTCCACAAGAAGAACGGAGGCGGCGCGGGTGAGGTTGCGCGTCACAAGCCAGACCAGCGCGGCCAGCCCGAAGGTGAAGGGCACGGCGCGGTCGGCCAGACTTTCAAAACGCCCCTGAATGCCCGCCTTCATCTGCTCGGAATTCTCGATGAAGCGTACGATCTGCTGCATACGGGTATCCCGGCCGAAGCTCGTCGAGCGGACGAAAATCTCCCCGTCCTCCACTACGGTTCCGGCGTAGACGGAAGCACCTCTGCCGCGCATGACGCCCATCGGCTCCCCGGTCATGGAGGATTCGTTCACCGAGGCGACGCCCTCCTCCACCACGCCGTCCACGGGAACGGCGGAACCGGCCCGCACGATGACGAGGTCGCTCTCCCGCAGTTCGGAAAAGGGAATGAGCATTTCCTCGCCGTCCCGGCGCACCCAGAGCCTGTCCACCTGCAGCGCCAGATGCGAGGCGAGATTTTCCAGCGACTTCTTCTGCGTATAGCGCTCCAGCGAATCGCCGAAGCCGAGAAGCAGGGTAAGCAGTCCCACGGTGCCGAAATCGCGCCGCAGAAGCGATATGGCGATGGCCGCGCCGTCAAGGGCGTCCACGTCCATCCTGCCGTGCGCAAAGGACGACAGGCAGCGGCGAAGATAAGGCAGCGCACCGGAAAGGGCCGTACCCATGTTCACGACCATGGGCAAAAAAGGTCGGATGAAAAGAAAACGAAAAAAAGGAAAAAGACTCGGACGCTCGCTCCCTCGACGTGTCGGAACCGGCACCTGCGGTTCCTTTCGTCTTTCGGCTCCGCCGAGAAAGGCAAGGGCGCGGCCGAATGCGTCCTCACCGGCATAAAGAAGCAGAACGCTCCCGGTACGCGGATTGACGCGCACCCCTTCCACGCCCTCCAGGGCATCCAGACCGTCGGCCAGGGCCGTAGCCGTAGTCAGACCGAAACGTTCGACGCTGCGCAGTCTCGCACGGCCGGGGATGCGGTGGACCAGAACAAAATTCATGAACATCTCCCGAATGAGCGGAGGTAGCCCTCCGAAAAAATCCGGCCGACGCCGGATGAGCGGCGACCGGCCGGATCGAAAGTCAGGCGACACGAACAAAAAATCAGGCGTGGCTCTCTTCCTGCCGTTCCCTGCGCTTTTCGGAAGCGTGCTGCGCCTCGGCCACCAGATCCTCCACGTTTTCGCGCACGGTTTCGGCCTTGGCCATGAGGGCATCCTTCACGTCGAGTCCGCGGCTCACAAGTTCGGTGGCAAAGGGCTTGAGATCAAGCTTGCCGCGGCTCACGGCCACGGCACCAACAGCGCCGAGAGCCACACCGCCGAGAAAGAACAAACCGTATTTGAGATTCTCGTTCATAACCTTATCCTCCTCTTCGCAGATTTCCCTGCGTATCCTTGACGAATACCCAAAAACACGTCCGGCGCATCCGGTCCCGGGGCCGGATGCACATACCGGAATACGGGTGAACTATATTGAAATAGATTTTCATTGTCAACTATAAAGAAAGAGAAATTCATTGTCATTGACTGAAAGTCGAATCCTCCCCGCGCCTCACCGCTGCAAGAAAACGCTCGGCAAGAAGTGCGGGAGCCACCAGACGACGGGCTTCGTCGCCAGAACACAGTCTTTCCTCCTCATTCATGGGAACGCTCGCACATGCCTCGGCCAGAAGCGCGTCGAAAGCATCCCGGAACGCTTCAAAAGACGCGCGTACTTCGGGGTAGGCGTTGTTCTCACGCCAAGGCAGACGCAGCGTCTGCGGCCAGCTTCTGCCGCGATGCGAGGGCGATTCCAGCTCATAGCATGAAATGCCCTCCGGCCCTCCGGCACGTTCGAGACAGCCCGGATAGCAGTACTCCTGCCAGGAATTCTGCGGCTCGGGAATGGTGGAACGCAGGCGCAGCGGCGGCAGAGCCAGCGCCTTTTCATGCTCTTCAAGCACCATGCTGTAGATGAGCAGCGGACGAAGGTTTCCCCGTTTCTTGGTAATCTTCCATTCTATGCGCATGACGGACTCCTTTTCTTCGGCCTGCATCTCAAACGACGGAATGTTCAGGCATGACGAGCACTTCTCCGAACGGCGGCCGGATCTTCGGTTCGGAAGGACAGACCCAGAGCACCGGACAGGGCATTTCTTCAGGAAAGCGATCGCATTCCATGTCGGTGAACCACAGAAGGCAGGCCGGCGTCACGCCGGTTTCCTCCAGCGCCTCCGCCACGGGACGGTAGTCGGTTCCGCCTCCGCCGGAAGGCAGGGGCGTGACCGGCAGATCCTGCCGTTCGTACACGGCACGCCCCGTGACGGTCATGTCGTGCCAGAACACCAGCAGCGTGGTGTCGAACGACTCAAGAATGCCGGACAACTCCGCACAGAAACGGGAAAGAAGCGCCGCGTCCACGGAGCCGGAGGCATCCACCGCAAGAGCCACGGTCGGAAGACGCATTTCCCGACGGGAAGGCAGGTACAGCCCGGCATGCACATGGCGCCGATCCGGCTGCGACCAGGAATAGTCGTTGTCCGAACAGGACTCGATGAAACGGGAAAGCTGTTCCCTCCAGTCGATCGAAGGATACAGCCGCGAACGCACGAATCGAGCCAGACCGGCGGGCATGTCGCCCATGCGCAGCGCTTCCTGAAACGCCTGTGTCAGAGCCGTATCCGCTTCCTGTTCAGCCTTCTCCCGCGCCGCATCTCCCGTGCCGTCCCGCAGCAAAGGATGATCGCGTACCTCGCCCCAGTCATCCCGTTCCGCATCGCGCTCCCGTCCTTGTTTCCGTTCCGACGCCGAGCCTCCCAGATTCTGCAGAGCACCCCTCTTTTTCTCTCCGCGCTTCGGCGAGGCGGAAGACAGCTCGTTTTCCACGCCGTGCTCTCCGCCGAGGCCGTCGCTCCCTTCGCCCTCCACGGAAGCGCTCTCTTCTCCCTCCTCGGAAAGAACATGGGCGCGGTGACTCTCCCCGTCCTGAAGCACGGCAAGCCAGCCGTAGATCTCATCCGCGCTTCTGTCCGCATATTCGGGGCGGTAGAGCGCGCCTTCCGGCAGCGAAAAGCCCGATTCCAGGAGCAGATGATTCACCGCATAGTCGCAGGCCCTGTTCCAAAGCCGCTCGTCGCGCCCGGCGCGACGCACATGATGCCCCAGCGCCACATGAAGCACTTCATGCGCCAAGGCCGAGAGCAGCGCCCTGTCGGAGGCGGCGCAGGCATACGCCGGATTGCAGCCCAGCGTGCGCCCGTCCACCCAGAGACCTGCGCAGCTTTCATCGCAGACGGGACGAAGCCGCAGAGCAAGAGAACCGAAAAAAGGATGCGAAAGCACAAGAGCGGCGCGGGCGCGTTCCAGCGCCTTCAGAGCCTCGACGCTCCTCTCGCATGAAGACGGCATGGTCGACCTCCTCACAGAAGCACGTCCGCATGTTTCTGCGCCCAGTCTCCGAACGCGGCGCTTTCCACAAGGCCGGGATCACGGCATACGGCCTGACGCATGCACAAAACGCCGAACTCCACGGGGAGCCTGTCGAGATACGCGCATGCCCGAGAAAAATTCTCACGGGAAACGCCAGAGGCCAGCGCCTCGCTCACGGCATACAGGGCCGCAGGTTCCGTAGGCACCGGAGCCTGAAGCGGCGCCGCCAGTACCTCTTCAACGGAAGGCAGCTCCCGCCATACCTGAAGAAAACCCATGAACTCCGCTGCCGCGCCGTCTCCCACCGCACCGCGATAAAGGCCGTATTCCACATCGCGCGACGGATGGGCGTTCATGATCGCCGACACGAAGGCCCAGGACCGCGGAGATGCAAAGGCGCGGGAAGCGGACTGCGGGTCGAAGTCGTGCAGCAGCTTCGGTCGGAAACGGAGAAAGGCCGTCACTTCGCTGCGGATGCCGGAGAGTTCCGCCCAGTCCAGCCAGTCGTCGAGATGGACGTCGAACTCCAGATGCACCATGCGGTTGGAAAGCGCCGCAGGCATGCGATGCGTGACGGATCTGTCCTTCTCGCGATTGCCCGCCGCCACCACGACCCAACCTTCGGGAAGCTCGTACTCGCCTATGCGCCTGTCCAGAATGAGCTGATAGCAGGCGGCCTGCACCAGAGGCGGCGCGGCGTTCAGCTCGTCGAGAAAAAGGATGCCGCGCTCCTCGTCGCCCGGGCCGGGCAGAAAGGACGGCGCACACCATTGGGTGGAACCTTCGGCCGTGATGCGGGGAATGCCCCGAAGATCCACAGGATCAAGCAGCACCGCTCGGATATCCCGAAGCGCATAGCCGGACGAACGGGCCACAGAGGTCACTACCTGACTTTTGCCCACACCGGGCGCTCCCCAGAGAAAAACGGGTTGACGGATGGAAAGAAGCGTATGAAGCGAAGATATGATGTGCGATGGTCTCATAGTGCGATGGTTCGGTCGATGCCGGATGAAAAACATACGATGATGCGGAAGACGTTTTTTTCTTCTTTATTGAAAATGAATTTCATTGTCAATATTTGTTTTTTTCATCACCGCTTCCCGTCATGCCGGAGGCGGAAAAATCCCGCAGAAGCGGCCATGCAGAGGCTCCCATCCCCGCACGTTTTTTGTCCGCCGCCGCGCGCATCCGTCTTTGTGAAGGCAGCCTCTCCCGCCAGACGACCGGAAGCTCGGCCTTCTTTCGTCAGAACCGTGCCGCCGTCTCCTGTCGCACAATGTTCGAAACGATCAAACAACACTCTCAGGCTTTCAACTTTACAGCACAGCCCTCCCTTGTGATAACAAGGAAAAAAAACTCTGCCCGGGAGAAAGTATGACAAGAAAATATCCGCATCTTAGTTCCCCGATCAGGCTTGGCCGTGTCACGTTCCGCAATCGCATGTTCGCCGCTCCTACCGGAGCCACCGACATCACCTGGGACTGCTGTGCCGGTCCGGGAAGCCGCGCCTTCTATGAAAACAGAGCGAAGGGCGGCAGCGCCAACGTCACCGTAAGCGAACTTGTCGTGCATCCCGCCACGGATGCCTCCCACATGCTGCATCTTGAGCTTCAGACTCCCGGCTCTCTGGCGAGCTTCACCATGACGGCCGACGCCATCCGCCGTCACGGCGCCATTCCCAGCGTGGAGCTTTCCCATTCCGGTCAGTACGCGGGCACCTATCTCGTGGACAAGGAAAAAAAGGCTTCCCTCTCCCAGTACGGCCCCTGCGACGGCGTGCGGCCCGACGGCAGACCGGTGAAGGCGCTCACCAGAAAGCAGATCGCCGACATCGTAGCCTCCTACGGCGAAAAGGCGGCTCTTGCCAAGCGCGCCGGCTTTGAAATGGTGATGATCCACGCCGGACACGGCTGGCTCATCAATCAGTTCCTCTCGCCCTATTTCAACAAGCGCACCGACGAATACGGCGGCGATCTTGCCGGACGCGCCCGTCTGCTGCTCGAAGTGGTGGACAGCGTGCGCGCCGCCGTGGGACAGGGCTTCCCCATTGAAGTGCGCATGAGCGGCTCAGAACTCTTTGAAGGCGGCTACACGCTGGAAGACGGCGTGGAAATCGCCAAGCTTCTGGACGGCAGAGTCGATCTCATCCATGTGTCGGCCGGTTCCTATCAGTTCGGCTTCTTCGACACGCATCCGCCCATGTTCTCCGAACACGGCTGCAACGTGTACCTTGCCGCCGAAATCAAGAAGCATGTGTCCACGCCCGTGGCCGCCATCGGCGCGCTGAACGATCCTGCGCAGATGGAGGAAATCATTGCCTCCGGCAAGGCCGACGTGGTGGAAATGGCCCGTGCGCTCATCGCCGATCCCGAACTGCCCTCCAAGGTCATGGAAGGCCGCGACGATGAAATCGTGCGCTGCCTGCGCTGCTTCGTGTGCATGGCCGAACGTCCCACCACGGGCACGCGCCGCTGCACGGTGAATCCGCAGATCGGCCGCGAACAGGATCTTCCGCCCATGCCCGCCCGGAAAAAGAAAAAGGTCATCGTGGCCGGCGGCGGCTGCGGCGGCATGAAGGCTGCCATCACGGCGGCCCAGCGCGGTCATCACGTCATTCTCTGCGAAAAGGAAGCGGAACTCGGCGGCATTCTCCGCAGCGAACAGGCCATTCCCTTCAAGCATGAAATGTATCAGCTCGGCCTCACGCTGGCCCGGCAGATGGAAATCGAAGGCGTGGACGTGCGCCTGAACACCACCGTCACGGCCGACTATGTGGAAAAGGAAGGCGCGGATGCGCTCATCATCGCCACGGGTTCCGCGCCCATCGTTCCGCCGCTGCCCGGCATGGACGGCAAAAACGTCATCATCGTGAACGACTACTACAAAAGAAGCGGCGAATGTGCGCAGGATGTGGTGGTGCTCGGCGGCGGTCTTGCCGGATGCGAATGCGCCATTCATCTGGCGCAGGACGGCAGGAAGGTCACGCTCGTGGAAATGCGGCCCGAAGTGGCTCCCGACGCCAATATCCGCCATCGTCCCATTCTGCTGCGCAAGCTGAAGGAACTTGTGGACGTGCACACCGGCTGCACCGGCCTTGCCGTGCGCGAAGACGGCCTGCTCGCCCGCGACGCGGAAGGCAGGAAAGTGCTGTTTTCCGCGGGCACGATCATCTGCGCCGTAGGTCAGCGTTCCCTCCCCTGCGATGATCTCATCGACGCCGCGCCCTTCGTGCGCATCATAGGCGACGCCGTGCGTCCTTCCACCATCACCACCGCCGTGTATCAGGGCTATCACGCCGGACTCGACGTGTAATCGGTGTCTTCAAAAACGCGAAAGGGCCGTCCGGATAGACGGACGGCCCCTTTTTTTTCATGCTTCCGGCTCAGATCGTTCTGCCGACGGCCGGAAAAGACGGCGTCATGAAACGTCCTCCCAGCACGGCCGCCACGGCAAGCGCCATGCCGATGTAGCCGAAATGCGGCTCTCCGCTCACGGCGGAAGCAAGCCCTCCCGCGCCGCCCGCGAGCATGGCCGCAAGCGCCGCGCCGGAAGGAACCGCCCCTCGCTTCATGAGCATGGCCGTAAACACCGGCACGGCCACGCCGCACACATACATGTCGTTGGCCATGAGCAGAAGATCGAGAATGCCGTGCCCGCGACCGGCAAGCAGCAGGCCGCAAACGCCGAAAAGAAGCGTCACCAGGCGGCAGAGCGCCACGCTTCTGCGGTGAAGAAGATCATTGCACAGCACCGTGGACGCGGTGACGAGACAGGAATCCGCCGAGGAAAGCACCGCGGAGAGCAGCGCCACCAGAAGCAGCATGCCCGCCCACGGCGGCAGCAGCGTCATGGCCGAGGAAAGCACCGCATCAGGCGCGGTACCGGCGGGCACGATGTTCCGGCACAGAATGCCGAGCGCGGTCACCACCCCTGCGGCAAAAAAAAGCATGATCACGGCAAGACCGCAGCCGCGCACGGCGCAGGCACTGCTGCGCGCGCTCAGAATGCGCCCGAACAGCATGGGACAGACAAGATAGCTGCCGCCCATGATGATCATGAAATAGGAGAAGCGGTCCGGCCCGAAGTCTTCGTTGACAAATTCCAGCGGCACGGCCGCAAGCGGCGAGGCATCCTGAACAAGCAGAAGCAGCAGAACCGCCGCAAGACCGGCAAAAAGCAGCAGGCACTGGGGCAGATCGCTGCGGATCACGGAGGCCTGCCCGCCGAGGCAGGAATACGCCACGATGACGGCCGCTCCTACCGGAAGCGCAACCTCCGGCGCAAGGCCCGTCAGTGCCGCCGTCAGACCGCTCATGGCCGTGAACTGCGCCGCAAGGATGGCAAGCCATGCGGGCATGATGATGAAGGAAACCAGCGCCGCCGCCCGGCTTCCGAGCCAGGCGGACACGATTTCCGGCATGGTGTAGGCTTCGGATGAGCGCACCTTGCGGGCAATAAACAGCATGAGCAGGCAAAGGCCGCAGGCTCCGGAACCGAGCCACCAGAATGCGGGCGTGCCCACCTGCCAGGCCAGTCCCGCCATGCCTATGGTGGCGGAACCGCCTATGCAGGAGGCCGCAAGGGAAAAACCCGTATGCCAGGTTCCCGAGGAGCGGTCGTTCACGAAAAAGGCCGAGGAGCCGCGGCTGCGGCGTGCATCCAGCACGCCGAGCGCAAGCAGCACCGCGGCATAAAGGCAGAATATCAGCACGATTCTCTCCTCTGTTCCAGAACAGGCGTTCCGCCGTTGCGGGAGGCGGAAAGCACGGCTTCGCATACGGCACGGGTGAGCGCGTCAAGCTCGCCGTCCGAAGCAACGAAGGGCGGCATGACGTACACGGCGCGCCCGAACGGACGTATCCACACGCCTCTCGACACAAAGAAGTCCTGCCATGCCTCCACGTTCACAGGCTCCTTCGTTTCCACCACGCCTATGGCGCCGAGCACGCGCACGTCGGCCACGCCGGGAACGTTCCGGCACGGCGCAAGGCCCGCCTCGAGCTTTTCCTGAATATGCTCCACGCAGGCCTGCCAGGGCGATGCGAGAAGCTCGTCCAGACTCGCGCAGGCCACGGCGCATGCCAGAGGATTGGCCATGAAGGTCGGCCCGTGCATGAACACGCCCCCGCCGTGCGCCGCATCGGCTCCGGAAATAACCTCCGCCACGCGTCGGGAGGCGGCCACGGCGGAAAGCGTCATCATACCGCCGGTCAGGGCCTTGCCCACGCACATGATGTCCGGCGCGATGCCCGCCCACTCGCAGGCGAAAAGACGCCCCGTGCGTCCGAAGCCCGTGGCGATTTCATCCGCAATGAGCAGGATGTCCAGCTCATCGCAGAGCCTGCGCAGATCCCGCAGGTATTCGGGATGATAGAACCACATGCCGCCCGCGCCCTGCACCACGGGCTCCACCACCACTGCGGTCACTTCCTGCGCATGTTCGCGCAAAAGCCGCTCCGCCGGCGCAAAACTCTCCGGCCGGTAGGGTTCGTCGAAACGGCAGGTCGGACGCTCCACAAAAAGCTGCCCGGCCAGCACCCCGGAAAAAAGCGTATGCATGCCCGTGACCGGATCGCAGAGCGACATGGCTCCCAGCGTGTCGCCGTGATAGGCTCCGCGAAGCGCCACGAAACGGGTCTTCTTTTCCTGCCCTGCGGATCGGCGGAACTGCACGGCCATCTTCATGGCCGCTTCCACGGCCACGGAGCCGGAATCGGCGAAAAATATGTGCTCAAGGGAAGCGGGCAGCACCTTCAAAAGGCGTCTGCCGAGCTCCACCGCAGGCTCATGGGTAAGCCCTCCGAACATGACGTGGGAAAGCCTTGCGGCCTGCTTCTGCAACGCCCGTACCAGACGCCCGTTTCCGTAGCCGTGCACCGTGCACCACCACGAGGACATGCCGTCCACAAGGCTCGTGCCGTCCGCAAGGAAAAGACGTGCACCGCTTGCGCCCGTCACCTCCCGCACGGGAAGAGGACGCATGGCCGACGTGTACGGATGCCACAGATGTTCCCGGTCGAAGGCCAGAAGATCCGCGTCGATCCCCCGGGCCGGGGAAAAGGCCGCCAGCGCGCGGGCCGCAGGTTCCAGCATGTCTGCAAGAGCGTCCCAGAACGCGTCGTGCGCCGGGGAGGCGTTCTCCATGTAGGGAATGTCGGCCAGAAGAGGGATGCCGCGCCTTTTTCCCTCTTCGGCAAGGCGGACGGCGTTGTCGCCGAGAATGAGCGCCTCGGCTTCCGCCGTGGTTCCCGCATCGGTATGCGCGGAAGGCACGGTACGGCAGAGCACCATGCCCGCCACGGAAAGGCCCGCCATCTCCAGCGCATCCAGCGAAAGCAGCGCATGATTGATGCAGCCGAGCCGGTTGGCCACCACCAGAAGCCCGGGAATACGGAGACTGCGCATGAGATCAAGCATGCTCTCTCGTTCATTCAGCGGCACATACAGCCCGCCCGCTCCTTCAAAAAGCGTCACGCCCGGCTGATTCATGCGGCTTCGGCACTCTTCGGCCACGACAGAGGCATCCAGCTCCGCGCCTTCCATACCGGCCGCCAGATGCGGCGAACAGGGAACGCGGTACATAAAAAGCGCCTCGCCCTGTCCGCCCGCGCTGCGCCAGAGCGCCACGTCGGGAGCTTCCAGGCCGTCCGCCGTTTCCGTGCAGCCCGTCTGCACGGGCTTGATCGCGCGGGCAGGCACGCCCGCCCGGGCAAAGGCGCGGAGAAGTCCGGCCGTTATCGTGCTCTTGCCGGCATCCGTATCGGTTCCGGTAACGAAGAAGGCAGGCATCAGGCCACTCCGAGGGTATGCATCATGGCGCGATCCGCCGCAAAGGCCGCGCCCGAGGTGGTCAGATAGTCGCCCGTCATCATGCCGTTGGCTCCGGCGGCGTACAGCCAGCTCTGCCACTCGCCGAGCACATGAGCGCGGCCGCCGGCAATGAGAATGTCGCGGGAAGGATGCATGATGCGGAACATGGCAATGGTGCGCAAAGCCTCGGTCACTTCAAGGCGGGGCATATGTTCAAGGCGCGTTCCGGCAATGGCATTCAGAAAGTTCAGCGGCACGGAATCCACCCCGACCTCGGCAAGCGTGCAGGCCAGCTCCACGCGCTGCGCCCTGCTCTCGCCAAGTCCGATGATGCCGCCGGAACACACTTCAAGTCCGGCCTCGCGCGCCACGCGCAGGCTCTCCACATCCTTTTTGTAGTCATGCGTGGTGCATATCTCCGGGAAAAAGCTCTCCGCCGTTTCCAGATTATGATGATAGCGCGTGATGCCCGCCTCGCGGTAGCAGACGGCCCGGCCGGGCGTGAGCATGCCCAGCGATCCGCATACGGAAAGTCCCGTTTCCCGGATGATGCGCTCCACAGCCCGGCACAGAGGCTCCACGTCCTCCTCGCCCAGCATGGTGCCGCTCGTTACAAGGCTGAAACGCTTCGTGCCGTGCGCCGCGGCCTCTTCCGCCTTGCGCAAAATGGTGTCCTGATCCACAAAAGGATAGACAGGCGCGGCCGTCTTGTGGTGTGCTGACTGCGCGCAGAAGGCGCAGTTTTCCGGACAACGGCCGGACTTGGCATTGATGATGCCGCAGTTGAAGAACGACGGCGCCCGCGCCGCCCGCACCGCGCCTGCTACGGCAAGCATGTCCGGCGTGGCGGCATGGGGCAGTTCCAGAAAGGCTTCGGCTTCGCTGCGGGAAAGAAGAGGTCCGTCCGCGCCTGCGGCAAGACGATCGAGCACAAGGGAAAGAAGAGTATTCATAGGATGTTCCGGTGGGCAAAAAGGTGGTGTCGGATGTCTTCTTGTACTACCGGATATAAATATGTCAACTTAAAATATCATAAATAAAGGTTGACATTTCTCATCACGGAGCATTGAACATGCCGCATGAAGAAGCTTCCATGCGAGAACGCATTCTGAACTGTCTTGTACAGGAAGGTTCCGTACACTGGCTTTCCGGGGAAAAGCTTTCCGGGCAGCTCGGCATCAGCCGGGCGGCCGTGAGCAAGCATATCTCGAGCCTGCGCGAGGAAGGACACATCATCGAATCCGTACCGAGGCGGGGATATCGGCTCATTTCCCGGGCCGATCCCTGGGCGGACAGCGATGCGGGCGAGGGCCTGCAGACGAAGATTCTCGGCCGGAACACCTGGATATGGCTCAAGGAAACCGGGTCCACCAATCAGGTGGCCGTGCTGGAAGCGCTGAACGGCGCAAAGGAAGGTCTGGTCGTGGTGGCCCGCAGGCAGAGCGAGGGGCGCGGCAGCAGGGGGCATCGCTGGCTCAACCTGCCCGGCAGCCTCTGTTTTTCCGTGATCACCCGCCCCAATCTTCCGCCGGAGCGGACGGGAGAGCTGCCCGGACTCGTCATGGAAGCCGTGGCCCGCGCCGTGCGCCGAAGCGGCGGCCCGGAACTGGAACGGCAGCCGCCCAACGATCTTTTTCTCAACGGCCGCAAGGTGACGGGCATTCTGGTGGAAACCATGTTCCACAACGCCGAGCTGCAGTGGGCCGTAGCGGGCATAGGCGTGAACGTGAACGTGCCTGCCGAGGCTCTGCCGCCGGAGCTTGCGGGCATTGCCTCCTCACTGTACGCGGAAACCGGAAAGGCCTTCAGCGTGACCGCACTTCTGCGTCATATTCTGGAAGAGCTGGAAACCATTCTGAGTCGTGCCCGCTCCGCCCGGAGCGAAAAAAAAGGAAGCATCCTCTGAAGGACGCTTCCTTTCCCTGCACGCTGCAAGGGGCCGGAATGACCGGCCCTTCTTTTCATCAGCAGTAGTATTCGTTTTCCCGCCTTGCCTTCAGCTTTTCGGTGAAGGCCACGGCAAAGTTGCGGTAGGCTTCGACATCCATATTCTTTGCGCCCTTCGGACAGATTCTGATGCAACGGAAGCAGGAGATGCACGCGTCGGAAATGGTCCGGCAGTCATCGGCAATGGCGTGCATCGGGCACTTCTTGACGCACAGACCGCAGCTTATGCAGACATCGGACGTCAACGGACGGAATTTTCCGCCGTTTCCGCCGTCGCGATAAGGGCGGTTGCCCGGTACTTCGACGGCGGAAGCATCCTGCCTGCGCTCAAGAGCGCGGGCGGCAAAATCCCTGTCGGCGGCAAGATCGTTTTCGTCGGGGCGATCCGTCTGAATCTCGCCGTAGGTATGGCGTCCCACAAGGGCCGCCGCGCCCATGACCGCAAAGCCCTGCGCCTTTGCAAGATCCGCCAGTTCCAGCAGAGCGTCGTCGTAATGCCGGTTGCCGTAGGTCACCACCGCAAGGCAGCGCGTTCCCTTTCCCGCAAGTCCTGCAAGACGTTCGCGGGCCACGGAAGGAATGCGTCCGCCGTAGACGGGCGTGCCCATGATG
>CALUTB010000057.1 GCA_944323575.1 uncultured Mailhella sp.
TATGTATGCAAGATGCCGCATTATAGTAAATTTCTTCTGTATAAATAAAAAAAATGAAGAAAATAAGCAGGATCTTCAAAAGTCACCGAAAGCCGAATCCGAAGGAAAATCGCCCTTCGCATGTCCCTCGGAACGCGCGAACTCTCAGGGTTTTAAACAAAAATGTCATTATTTTTTAAAAAAGGACGCTCGCTTTGAAACATTTTCACAGCACCGCGAAAAAAAACAGAATTTCCTTTCCAATGCGAATAAAAACATCATTATGCAGTCATTTTTTTCCGACCGGAAGAAAGAACATTACCTACAAAACCTCCTCCATTTTGCCATAATTGTTAAAAAAATTCCACTCTGATGTCCGCAAGACGTATCCGATCCGTTTCAGAATATCCCATTTTTTCAATTTTGTATAGACACGCAGAAAAACACATATCGCCGGAGACGAAAACGGCGGTCCTTCCGAATAATCCCCCCTCTTGCCCAGGACGGGGCGACGCCATGCAAACAGTACTGCTGCATCCTTATCCGTGCCCGCAAAACGCAACTGATTTGCTGCATTCCTCGCCGCGTGCTCTCCCGTTACGACGCGACGACGCAGGGCCTCCGTGATCTGCGCCCCACGGTCATGGCAGGATCGAGCGACATCATGGCTACCCTTTTTCCTGCAGACGCCGCATCTGCCGCTCCGCACAGTCGGTCATCTCCAGTAAAACACTGCGGACATGACCTTCCTGCCCATCAAGGAAAAACAAAAATGCAGGCTCTGGTCGGCAAGAACGCCAAAACACAGGCAGGCGTCAGCCCCCCCCCCTTGCCCACTCCCAAATGCAATCTGTTCTCAAACACAGGGAAAAACAGTAGGATCAGGACTCATTAATTGTCAAAAGAGAAGAAAGTTCTTATTGTTGGCATGGAATGGCACAATGAAAGAACTTTTTTATCTTTCCCATGAGCAATTCGCACGTATCAAACACTACTTTCATCGTCGATGATAGGCGTATCGTCAGCGGTATTATCTATATCATCAAGCATGGCTTGCAATTAAAAGATGCTCAGCGCGAGTATGAACCATACAAAACTATCTACGATCGCTTTATCCGATGGAGTCGATTGGGCGTCTTGAACAATATTTTTGCGGAGATTGTAGAGCAACAAGACCCTACAGCACGCCTGATGATTGACGCCACCCCTCTCAAGGCCCATAGGACAGCAGCAACTCTGCTGAAAAATGGGCTTTTCCCGATGTATCGAACGTACAAAAGGCGGTCTGAATTCAAAACTCCATGCCGTTTGTAATGCCTCGGCCAACCGATAGCCTTCCATCTGAGCGACGGTCAGGTGAGCGATTACAAGGGACCGCTGTCTTGCTTCTCTGCCACAGGACAGGGACCTTCTTGCGGATAGAGGCTATGATGCCGACTGGTGAATCATGCCGTGTATTCCTGACAGACGCAGTCGTAAGGCACCTGTGCCTGTGATGAGGAGCTTTATAAGCAGCGGTACAAAATAGAAATCATGTTCGGCAGGCTCAAAGATTGGCGGAAAACTGCTACACGGTATGACCGCTGCGCTAACACCTTCTTTTCGGCCGTTTGCATCGCTGCCATTGTTATTTTTTATAGCTAATGAGTCCTGCTCCCGTTTTTTTCTGCCACGGAGTTCTCCAAATGTGTTAGGAGATTGTTCGGTAGTCAGAGGAGGTTCAGTCCTACGTGTCACTTTTTTGCGTTATTTTTTTTGTTCCGCACCGTGTCCGCACACATCACCGAACTTACGGGAACGACAGAGAAAATCCTAGGAATACAACACACTGCACTTATAGAAATTATTAGAGTTTCACAAAGAAATCTGTGAAATGGATGGAATGCAAAAAAGCATTTGTGATGCAAAAAGGGGGAAAAGGCAATGCATCGACATCATACCGGCTCTTCCATGAAAGCGCGAACCTCTTCCATGCTTCCGCAGTGATGCAGCGCCATCATCAGTCGTACCGTGATCGTTTCCACGGTCTTGTCGCCGCCAGAAACGGCACCGAGTCTGGCGGCAAGCACACCTATGGGATAGCGGGAAAGATCCACGCCGTCGAACACGCACTGGGAAGCGCACACGATTACCACGCCCTTTTCCGAGGCGCGGCGTATGGACGGCAGAAAACTGTCCCGGCTGTCGTTGGGAACGCCTCCCGCGCCGAAGCCCTCGATGATCACACCTCGATATCCGGCATCGACCAGCATATCCAGAAGTGCGGGAGACGTGCCGGGGACGAGCTTGAGCACGCATACCCTGCGTTCCAGACCGGTCACCAGCTCAAAGACCCCGGAAGGCTGCGGACGCCGCTCCTTCCACAGCACGCCCTGCGGTGTGATTCTGGCCAGCGGAGCGTTTACGCTGGCATAGGCGGCAAAGCTCTCGGTGTGCATCTTCTTGGCCCGGGCGCCGTCGATGACGTCGCCGTGAAAAACCACGAACACGCCGGGAACCCCCTCGCAGGCCACAGAGAAGGCGTCCCTGAGATTGCGCGGTCCGTCGGAACCGGCAACGCCGAGAGGCAGTTGAGATCCGGTGATGATGACGGGTCTCGCAAGATGTTTCAGCATCTGATGAAGCGCCGCGGACGTATAGGCCAGCGTGTCCGTGCCGTGGGTGATCACGAAACCGTCGTAACCATCGTACGCCTCCGCCACGGCGCGGGCCATGCACTCCCAGTCCTCGGGCTGAAGATTGCTGCTGTCGAGATTCATGAGTTCCCTCACGTCCACCTCACAGGGAATGCTCCCGTCGCCCAGCCGTTCGAGCATAGCCCTTCCCGACAGACGGGGAACAAGTCCGTCTTCCGAGGGTTCACAGGCGATGGTGCCGCCCGTGGCCAGCATGAGTATCCTTTTCACTGAGACTCCTTCTCTTCCGAAACAAGTCCGCCTGCGCCGTCCGTCGCCTCGCGCAGCGCCTCGCCGCAGGCCTGCACGAGATCCTCCGGCATCTCCAGCGTAAAAAGCGCCCGCTGTCCGAAATCCTCATCGACGATGCGCGCCTGAAAACGCGGAAGCATACGATGAAAACGATCGGCATGGGCATAATCCACCTCCGCAAGAACGCGGACAAGCACCTTTTTCTCCGTCACAGGCAAAAGCGTCAGCGCCTGCTTCACCCCGTTCTGATATGCACGGGTAAGTCCCCCCGTTCCCAGTTTGATGCCGCCGAAATATCGCGTGGTCACGGCCGCAAGCTCTCCCACGCCGCCGTAGAGAAGCTGCGTCAGCATGGGCCTGCCCGCCGTGCCGTGCGGCTCGCCGTCGTCGCTCTGCCCGACCTTCGCCGTATCTCCGGGCCTGCCGACGGCATACGCCCAGCAGTGATGCCTCGCGTCGGGAAACTCACGACGCACGCATTCCACAAGGGCAAGCGCCCTTTCCCGGCTGTCCGCCCGAGCCAGTGTCGTGATGAAACGGCTGCGCCGTATCTCCTCCTCAAAGCGTACCCAGCACGGTCTTTCCTGTGCCTGGCGCAGGGTGCCCGCCCCCTCAAACACCTGAAGATCAGGCACAACATATGATGACGACGCCATAAAAAACCTTTCATTTAAATAAGTTAAATGAGCTCATCAAAAAATCTTTCCCCAAGATGAAAAAACCTCTTTACAAAAGGAGAAAGCTGCCGTAAATAAGAATCATTCCTGTTATGGAATATTCATCAAACAAACAACAACGTCAACGTTTTTTCGCACAAGGAGCTTTTATGAGCAAGACCTACGATAATCTGATGGAAGCCTTCGCCGGCGAATCCCAGGCCAACCGCAAGTATCTCGCCTTTGCCGCACAGGCCGAAAAGGAAGGCTGCAAGCAGGCCGCCAAGCTGTTCCGCGCCGCCGCCGAAGCGGAAACCATCCATGCGCTGGCTCACTTCCGCAACGCCAAGGAAGTGAAGAGCACCGCGGAAAACATTCAGGCCGCCATTGCCGGCGAAACCCATGAATGCGTGAACATGTATCCCGGCATGATCCTCGACGCGAGAAACGAAGAGGAAATGGCCGTGGCCAAGTACCTCGACATGGTCTGCAAAGTGGAAGGTGTGCACGCCGAACTCTACAAGGATGTGGCGACCGACCCCAGCACCGACGCCGAAGACTACTACATCTGCCCCGTGTGCGGCTTCATCAGCAAGGGTAAATTTGAAGGCAAGTGCCCCGTCTGCGGCGCTTCCGGCGACAAGTTCTACACCGTGAAGTAAATTCTCCCGCGACGATTCCGCCGTCGTCGGACCTTCGGGCCGCCGGATTCATCCGGCGGCCTTTTCCGCATCAGGCATCTCTTCCGTCGATCGACGTCTCCCGTCCCCGCCCTGCCGTTCTTCCGGCATCTCTGCCCGTTTTCTTTTCGCCGCTCCGCTTCTCCGCCTTCCGCGTCCCGGCATCCTCCTTTGTCATTTACAAACGTTTGCCGGAGGCATAAGAATGATCTTTTTCACCCCTTTTCCGAGGCGGTCATGATCAACGACATTCTCATCATCGGCGGAGCCTGGTTCATAGGCGCCTTCATCAACGGTCTCACGGGCATGGGCGGCGCGCTCATCGCTCTGCCGCTGATCTCCCTTTTCGCATCCTCCAAGGACGCCATCGTCGTCAGCATGCTGTCGGGCTTCATGGTGGGACTCATGAGCCTCATGCTCTACTGGCGTTACATCAACTTCCGGGACGTGGCGGGATTCTGGCTTTCAGCCGTTCCCGGCATCCTGCTCGGCGTCTGGACGCTCAAGGTCGTGAATATCGCCTGGCTGGAACTTCTTCTCGCCGTTCTTCTCGTCATACACATCGTCGTGCAGCTCATTCAGGACTGGCTCGGTACCTGCATGGCTCCCCGCTCCGTGATGAAGTATCTGTGCGGGTTCGGCGCAGGTTTCTTCAGCGGTTCGCTCGGCGTCAACGGTCCCGTCATGGCCATCTACACCTCGCTCATGTGCATGGAAAAGAACAGGGCACGCGGATTTTTCACCAGCGCCATGATGGCTTCCTTCGTCAGTCTTTCGGTCATCGTCAGCAACGGCATGGTGACCGAAGAGGTCATGCATACCGTCTTCTGGGTGGCTCCCGCCGCCGTGGCCGGTTTTCTCTGCGCCTGGCCTCTGGCAAAGCGCATCCGGCAGGAAACCTTCCATCATGCTCTGCTCATTCTGCTGAGCGTCGCCGCCGTATCCCTCTTTTTCCAGGTGCTGCCCTACTTCTCCCGGTAACGAACTCTCTCAGTAAGACGCCTTTTCCGGCGGCTCCCATCCCGTATGGAGCCGCTTCTTGATGCCGGTCTTTCGTCGACCGTCTTTTTCCGTTTACAAATGTCCGGGAAAGGAATAATACCCTTACCCCACACTTTGTTTCCGAGGATTACATGATCAGCGATCTTTTCATCATCGGCGGAGCCTGGTTCATAGGCGCCTTCATCAACGGCCTCACGGGCATGGGCGGCATGCTCATCGCGCTTCCGCTCATCACTCTGTTCATCTCTTCCAAGACCGTCATACTCATCAGCTTCATTGCGTCGGTCATGGTGGGCCTCATGTCCTTCGCGCTGTACTGGCGCTACATCAAGGTCAGGGAAGTCATCGGCTTCTGGCTGGCCGCCCTTCCGGGCATTCTGCTCGGCGTCCAGACGCTCAAGGCCGTCGACATGGCGCTGCTCGAACTTCTGCTCTGCGTCATCATCGTCATGCACATCATCGTGCAGCTCATACAGGACTGGCTCGGCACCTGCATGGTCTCGCGTCCGCTTCTCAAGTACGGCTGCGGCTTTCTTGCCGGATTCTTCGGAGGTTCCATAGGCATCAACGGGCCCGTCATGGCCATGTACGCCTCGCTCACCTGCATGGACAAGAACACCGCCAGAGGTTTCTTCACCAGCTCCACGGCCTCATCCATCGTCAGTCTCGCAGTGGTCGTCAGCCACGGACTCATCACGGAAGAAGTCATGCGTTCCGCCTCCTGGGTGGCCCCGGCCGCGGCTGCAGGCTTTCTGTGCGCCTGGCCTCTGGCAAGACGCATCAGACAGGAAACCTTCCACAACGCCCTGCTCATTCTTCTCGGCGTCGCAGCCGTATCGCTGTTCATGCAGATGACCCCCTACTTCACGAGCTGAACGCCCGCCGATCCGCCTTTCAGGACAACGGCCCTTTTCCGGACCTTGTCCGCAGGATGCAGAAAAGCCGCTTGCGCCTCCTTTACGGGAGAAACATGCGGCTTTTCGTTACGGACAGGCATGACACGCCGGACGGAAAACTTCCGCCTGCGTCCGCAGGGCGTCAGGACTTCCGTTTTCTGCGCGGCGGGAGCGCGTCAGTCCTTACGGTAGTGGCAGCCCAGACTCTGCTTGTTGCGCAGCGCGGCCTGGGTGATGAGATAGGCCGTCTGGCAGCCGTGGAACAGATGCACGAGAGACTGCGTAAGCGGCGTATGCTTGTAGAAATCGTGCAGATGGCTGGACAGATCCCGCAGATCGGCAAAGGCACGGCGGAGCCGGCTCTCGGTACGGATGATGCCCACATAGTTCCACATGATGTGACGGATGGTGGCCCAGTCCTGGGCGATGAGCGCAGGATCGTCGTTATGCTCGTTGCCGGGATGCTTCCAGTCGGCGATTTCGGCAAAAATCCGCGTATCGAAGGTTTCGGAGGCGACGCGTCCGGCGATGTCCACGCCTGCGGAAATGCCCCAGAGCAGCGCTTCGAGCAGGGACGTGCTGGCCAGACGGTTGGCGCCGTGTATGCCCGTACAGCTGCATTCGCCCACGGCATAGAGTCTGTCGAGCGTGGTTCTTCCATGCAGATCCACAAGGATGCCGCCGCAGAAGTAATGCGCCACGGGCACGATGGGCAACGGCTGCGAGCGCATGTCGATGCCGATCTTGCGGCAGCTCTCGAACACGGTGGGAAAGCGTCGTGTGACGTCGCAGTCGAGCGTGGTGCAGTCGAGCAGCATATGATTTTCCCCGGTGGCGAGCATTTCGCTCACGATGGCCTGAGAAACGACGTCGCGGGGAGCGAGATCTCCGCGGGGATCATAACGGCTCACGAAACGTTCACCGTGACCGTTGATCACATGAGCGCCCTCACCGCGCAGAGCTTCGGTGAGCAGCGGAATCTGCTGGGCATGATTGAACAGTCCGGTGGGATGGAACTGCATGAACTCCATGTTGGCGAGTCTGACGCCGGCGCGATGAGCCATGCTGATGCCGGATCCCGTGGCCCAGGGATTGTTGGTGGAGTACAGATAGACCTGTCCTACGCCGCCGGTGGCAAGAACGGTCATTTCGGCAAGATGCAGCTCCACTTCACTGGAGGTATCGTTGAAGGCGTAGGCGCCGAGACAGCGGTTCATGAGCTGATAGTGCCATGCCGTGGAGCGGGCATGATGCTCCGTGGTCACAAGATCCACCGCGGACCGGCCGCCCAGAACGGTGATGCCGGGATGCGCGGCCACGGCGGCATGGATGTGCTCGATGATGCTCCGTCCCGTGTAGTCGGCACAGTGGACGATGCGGGGCACGGCATGACCGCCTTCAAGGGTCATGCCCCAGTGTCCGGAGGCATCGCGGTCGAAGGGGACGTGGAGCTTGTCGATGAGCAGACGCTGTACGGCCTCCCCGCCGTGTTCGGCAAGAAAGCGCACGGCCTCCACATAGTTGTAATCATGTCCGGCCACGAACATGTCATGCTGCAGAGACTTCTGATCTTCCGGATCCGTGCTGAACACGATGCCGCCCTGAGCCATGATGGAGTTGCCTCCGTCCAGCTCTTCGGTGGGCATGAGAAGATGCACTTCCAGCCCTCTGTCGGCCAGCGTGAGCGCGGCAGCGCAGCCGGCAAGACCGGATCCGATGACAAGAACCTGGGAACAATAGCGAATGGTATTCATAAGGCACGCCTGAACTGCGCGTCGCGCAGCAGCGATTGGATACGAAAGCCGTATCCGTTTTCAAAGGACGGCGACATTCCGACGCCGACGGAGACATGCTTTCCAGACCTTCCGCCCCGAGGTATCCGAAACTTCGTCGTCCGCAGAGACAGACGCCGTCAAAACGCCTGTGCGGCGACAACGATTCTTTCCGCAGAAGCGGCATGCGTTCCGGCGTCGGGATACGTCTAGCAGTTTTCGAGCATACGGACAAGAGAATCGCGGGCGGGAGCCTTGAGGGACTCCTCCACATCCACCGCGCCTCTGCCCTGTTCCAGGCCTTCCAGCGTAGCGAGCAGGTTTTCCGCGGTCACCTTTTCCATGTCCGGACAGGACGCATGCGCCAGAGGAATGATGTTGATGCGATCCGCAAGCTTTTCCATGAGACGGTGAACGAGGTGAAATTCAGTGCCGATGCAGAGCGCCTTTTCCTTTCCTTCGGCCGCGGCTCTTTCCGCCTCCTTGATCAGATAGGCGGTGGAACCTGCTCCGTCGCAGCGCTGCACGACTTCCGGCGTGCATTCTGGATGCACGATCACGCGGCAGCCGGGGAAGTGGGCATGAAAGGCATCCACCATGTCCGGCTTCATGAGGGAATCGTGAACGGGACAGCATCCGGGCCAGAGAAGAAGATCGGCCCCGCGCACATCTTCGCTGTCGAGACCTTTGCCGTCGGCCCCGATGATGACCTGTTTCTCCGCAGGAATGCCGAGCGCGCGGGCCGTGTTGCGGCCGAGATTGCGGTCGGGCAGAAAGAGGACGGCATCTCCCTGCTTCATGGCCCATTCCAGCATGGGACGGGCGTTGGAGGACGTGCACACGGCGCCGCCGAAACGCCCCACCACGGCCTTGACGGCCAGGGAGGAGTTCACATAGGCGAGCGGAACGATCTTCCTGCCGGCGGCGGCGAGCTTCTCAAGCACGTTCTGCACATCTTCCGCGCGGGCCATGCGGGCCATGGCGCAGTCCGCGCCGTGATCGGGCAGAAAGACCTTCTGCCCGGGGCGTGCCAGAAGTCCGGCGGATTCCGCCATGAAATACACGCCGCAGAACACGATGTTGCGCGCTTCGATGTCCGGGATGCGTCGGGCCAGCTCAAGGGAGTCGCCCACGATGTCCACGTGACGGATGACGTCGTCGGACTGATAATGATGACCGAGAATGACGAGATCCTTTCCGTATTGCTTCTTCAGCGCCTCGATGCGGGCATCCACGCCGCCTGCCGCGACTTGCCTGTGTTCCATGAAAAACCTCCGACCATATTCCGGGCACTTCCGTCCCGGTACAGATTTCAGATACCGCCGCGCTCCATCTTCATGCTGAAGTCGGCCGAAGGCGCGGAATGGGTGATGCGCCCCACGGAAATAAAGTCGGCCGGACGTTCACGGCTCGAAAGCGCCAGTTCGCGAATGGTTTCCAGCGTCACTCCGCCGCTTATTTCGGCCTCGATGTCGCGGGGAATCAGGGGAAGCACTTCAGCCAGAAGCTCGGTCCCCATGTTGTCGAGGAGAATGCGCTCCGGTCGGCAGGCCACGGCTTCACGCACCTCGGCCTCGTTGCGGCACTCCACCTCGATGGGGGGACAGGGATGATAACGCATGCGCAGCGCTTCGACGGCGGCGGTGATGGAACCGGCCGCGTCGATGTGATTGTCCTTGATCATCAGCATGTCCGCAAGATTCATGCGATGATTTACGCCGCCCGCCACGCGGACGGCGTATTTTTCCAGATAGCGGTGACCGGGCAGCGTCTTGCGGGTATCGAGCAGACGCACGCCCGTGCCGTCCAGACGCTCCACATATTCGCGCGTCAGGTCGGCCACGCCGGAAAGATGGGTCATGAGATTGAGGATGACGCGCTCGGCCTTGAGAAGCTGTATGGTAGAGCCGTGCAGACGGGCCACCACGGTTCCCTTTTCCACGAGGCTGCCTTCCTTCACCTCCGCGCTCCAGGCATCGGGAGCCATGCCGATGACGGAAAACACCAGACTGATGAGGGGAAGCCCCACCACGATCGTGCGCTGCTTGGCCACGATGTACGCCGACGACTGCTCCTGCGGCGGAAAGATGCCCAGACTCGTGAGATCCGGACCGTCCTCTTCGAGCGCCATGCGGATGAGATCCGCGGCAAAGACGCAGGCCGTATCGGAAAGCACTGCCGACGTATCCGCGGGAATGACGAAGGGGGGATCCACATGAAGCAGCGGATGACCGCATTCCCCCATATTGGAACTTGCTCCTGCGGCCTGAGCATGATATTCAAGATCGTCTTCGGACATATCCGCCTCTCTACTTCTTCCGTTCACGGCAGCAGCCGGAACAGACAATCTCCACACTATGGAGTGAAGCAACAGGCTAGGCGACCTCTCTCGATTCGTCAAGAGTGTTTGGGGAGAATACAGGCTATGAGTAAAAAAACACAATCACAGGACAACATCGACATTGCTTCCCCCCAGGTCCCGGCCTCTGCACAACTCTCGTCGAGCATGACCGGACGGACTCCGGAAAACGCACCTGCCGCGGATGAGGACAGGCACGCCGCCCATGCCCCGTCCTTGTCCGGGCGGAACGCGGATGACGCCGTGTCCGGGGCGACGTCCGCGCTCTCCCGTGATGCATCCGCCGCGGAGACGACCGCGAAAGCTCTCCACGCAGGCGATGCGGCTTCTTCGCCGGAGACGGACGTCACGGTTGCCCCGGACGCCGGCAACACGGATGATGCCGGAAAAACGGAAGGCACGGAGCAAGCGAAGCCGAGGCACACCGTTGCGGACACGCCCGAAACCTGGACCGCGGGTGACGCGAAAAGCGGACCGGGGGACGAGGAAGATCTCTCGCTGTATGAGACGAGCGCCCGCGAAGCCGGACTGGAACTGTGCGGCAGCGACATCGGCAGCGACGACTTCGTTCACCCTGCCGACCGTGCGGAACATCTGGAACAGCTTCCCCTGAACAAGCAGCTGTGCGTACTCACGCATCTCTCCACGGAGGAGGCTGCCGAAGCTCTCGCCGAACTCGACGAGGAAGTGGCCGGCGACGTGCTGGAAAACATGGATGCCGATGATGCGGCGCGCCTCATCGCGGAGATGGATCCCGACGACGCCGTGGACATTCTCGACGAGGTGGAGGAAGGACACCGCGACATTCTGCTGAGCAATCTGCCCGCCGACGACGCCGAAGAACTGCGCATGCTGTTGAGCTTCGATCCCGACACCGCCGCGGGCGTGATGAACACGGACATCATCATGGTGTCCGTGAACTCCACGGTGGATGAGGCCATACAGCTCATCCGCAGCGAACTGGAAGAAAAGGAAATGCCCTACTACGTTTATGTGGTGGACAGTCAGGAAACGCTGGAAGGCGTGATTTCCCTGCGCGATCTCATGCTGGCGAAGCCGGGCACCATTCTCTCGGACATGGTCAACAAGCAGGACGTGATCTCTGTGCAGTTCGACACCGACAAGGCGGAGGTCGCACGCCTGCTCGGTCACTACAACTTTCTCTGCCTGCCCGTGGTGGATCGCGACGAACACCTCATGGGCGTGGTCACGCACGACGACGTGCTCGACATCATACAGGATGAGGCAAGCTCGGACATGCTGGGCATGGTGGGTGCTGGTCAGGACGAGAACGTGGACACCCCCTGGACGCGTTCGGTACGCATACGACTGCCCTGGCTTGTCATCAACATGTGCACGTCCTCGCTGTCGGCCTTCATCGTCTCCATGTTCGAAGGCTCCATAGCCCAGATGGCGCTTCTTGCGGTACTCATGCCCATGGTGGCCAATCAGGCGGGAAACACCGGACAGCAGGCTCTGGCGGTCATGATCCGGCAGCTCGCCACGGAGAGCTTCGATGCGCGCAGATCCTGGGGCGCCGTGTTCCGTGAAAGCAAGATCGGACTCGGCACGGGCATCATCATGGCGGTTCTCGCCTACACAGGCGTCATGTTTCTGAGTCACAACAGCCTGCTCGCCATGGTCATGGGCGTGGCGCTTCTGCTCGACATGCTGCTCGGAGCGATCGCAGGCGGCGCCATTCCGCTCGTGCTGCGCGCCCTCGGACGAGATCCCGCGCAGGCGTCCAGCATTTTTCTCACCGCGCTGACCGACTCCGGCGGATTCTTCATCTTCCTCGGTCTTGCGACGACGTTTCTTCTGTAGACCTCGCCGTGCTCCCGGCCCCCCCTGTGAGCATGCGCAGGCGGAGACGTATCATGTCGAGATAAGCGGGAAAGGCGGCGCGCACGAGGTCCGACAGTTCCATGCTCCAGTTCTGCGTGCAGAAAGGTTCCATGCCCGCCACATGAAGCACGGGTCTGTGTCCGCGAAGTCCTGCGAGATCCAGCGCGTCCAGCAGATCCCCGTCATGGAGGGTGAGCATGCCGGAACGCGCACGGACGAGCTGTTCGCGGTCGAGCCAGTACAACGTTCCCGGAAGACCTCCTGCCTCCACGGCATCCAGGGCAACGACATGCCTGCGTCCCTCCAGTTCGGGAAAGCAGTCGGCCAGAGACGTGCCGAGCTCCAGCGCGTCCGCCCCGCAGAGATCCCCTTCTCCGAGTGCCCTCAGCGCGTGCACGCCGAGTCCGTCGTCCCCCATGAGCACATTTCCCACGCCCAGAACAAGCACCGACGCCATAGGCTCACCTCCCTGTGCGCATGATGCCTGCCGAAGCGGAAAATGACCATGATAAACGGAAATGCCTGTCATGAAGACGTCCGTTTCCCCTCCGGTCCATTTGAAGGAAAGGCACGTGCCGGTACAGACGTGCCCCGGAAGCCTGACGTCGCCCATAAGGAGTCTTCTCCCGACTTGTTCCGCTTCCGGAACGGGAAGCCCCTGACGACTGCCGTCCCGCCGGACCTGCAAACGTCCGTCATGCGGAAAGGGCGGCCCCTTCCGGGACCGCCCTTCAAAGACGATGTTCCTGCACGCCGGACGGAAAGCGTCCGTCGACTTCCGAAACAGAGAACGCATTGATCAATAGAAGAATCTTTCCCCTTCCGGCGTGATTTCGATGTCCTGCATTATGGGATCGATGATGCGGCAGTAGCCGTAGTTCAGCCATTCATCCAGCGTGTTGAGAAGGTCCTCACGCGAGAAGCCCTCCTGCACGGAGTGTTCCAGAATTTTCGGAAAGAATCCCGGCGGCAGGGGCCTGGGGGCGGAATGAACGGCCTTCTTCAACCAGTCTCCGGTCTGCTCAGGCGTGGCGGGAACGCGCTTTCTGCGGGCCATGACTATCTGTCACCGTCCAGCCAGCGCGTGATGTTCTCAAGCTGACGCTTCACGGATTCCGGCCCCGTTCCGCCGGGAACGTTGCGGCGGGCCACGGCGGTATCATAGTCGAGCGCGGTGAACACATCTTCGTCGATGAGGCCGCTCAGCTCGCGCAGCTCGGCGAGGGAGAGATTTTCCAGTCCCACGCCCTTTTCTTCGGCCAGCGCCACGGCACGGCCGGAAACATGATGCGCCTCACGGAAGGGCATGCCCCGGGTGACAAGATAGTCGGCAAGTTCCGTGGCGTTCAGGAAGCCCGCGGCAAGCGCCTTGCGCATGCGCTCGGGATGGAAGGTGATGCCCTCCAGCATGTCGGCCATGAGGGAGAGCGAATGACGCACGGTCTTGTCGGCATCGATGAAGGGAATCTTGTCTTCCTGAAGATCACGGTTGTAGGTGAGCGGAATGCCCTTCATGATGGTCATGAGATTGATGAGATTGCCGTAGACGCGTCCGGTCTTGCCGCGCATGATCTCGGCCACGTCGGGATTCTTCTTCTGCGGCATGATGGAAGAACCGGTGGAGTGCTTGTCGGAAAGCGTGACGTATCCGAAAAGCGGATTGGCCCACCAGATGATCTCCTCGCAGAAGCGGGAAAGATGGCCCATGCAGGTACTTGCACAGAACAGGGCTTCCAGAGCGAAATCGCGGTCGGCCACGGCGTCCATGCTGTTGTCGAAGATGCCGTACATGCCGAGTTCTTCGGCCACCATGGCGGGATTGAGCGGATAGGTGGTGCCGGCCAGCGCGGCCGCGCCCAAGGGACTGACGCGTACGCGACGCTCGCAGTCGGCCATGCGTTCGACGTCGCGCTTCAGCATCCATGCATAGGCCAGCAGGTGATGCGCAAGACTCACGGGCTGGGCGGGCTGCATATGCGTGCAGCCGGGCAGAAGCACGGAACGGTTTTCTTCGGCGCGCTTCACGAACACGCGCACGAGGGCGTGGGCGAGACGCATCCATTCACGCATCTGATCGGACACGAACAGACGGAAGTCGAGACAAACCTGATCGTTGCGGCTGCGGCCCGTGTGCAGCTTCTTGCCCACCTCGCCCACGATCTGGGTGAGACGGGTTTCAATGTTCATGTGCACGTCTTCCAGCTCCTGCTTCCAGGGGAAGGAGCCTTCCTCGATTTCACGCTTCACCTGATCGAGTCCGCTGATGAGCGTCGCCGCCTCCTCGCGGGTGATGACGCCCTGCTCGCCCAGCATACGTGCATGGGCTTTGGATCCGGCGATATCCTGCGCATAGAGCGCGCTGTCGAAGGAAATGGATTCCGTATAGGCTTCCACGGCAAGGCTGGTGCTTTCTTTGAAGCGGCCTCCCCAAGGCTTGTCGGACATGGTAACTCCAGAATGTTTGTGCCCCGCTCGGAGCGGAAAGGGGAATGAGCCGGGAGCGCGTTTCCCGGAAGGAACGAAAGCGGCGTCTCTGCCGAAGCAGGAGCGTCGCTTCCGAAAACGGGGAGCGGGCGCACAAGGAACGCTCTCCCGCTCCGTCTGAAAAACGAACCGGGGGAAGGAATCCCCCGGTGTCATGCTACTTCAGGAAACGGCTCACGCGATCGGCGTAACCGCGGATGCGCAGACCCTGCAGACGGATGAAGCCTGCGGCGTCCTTGTGATCGTAGGTGGCGCATTCCTCGAAGGTGGCCAGATCCTGGCAGTACAGGCTGTGGGGAGAATAACGTCCCACGGGCCAGGCGGTACCCTTGTAGAGCTTGAGGCGCACTTCGCCGGTCACGCCGCGCTGCATCTGATCGATGAGCGCCTGCATGGCCTCGCGTTCGGGGGAGAACCAGAAGCCGTTGTACACGGCGGCGGCGTAGCGGGGAATGATGGTCTCGCGGGTGGCGAGAGCCTCACGATCGAGACAGATGCCTTCCAGATCCTGATGAGCGACGTGAAGCACGGTGCCGCCGGGGGTTTCATACACGCCGCGGCTCTTCATGCCGACGAAGCGGTTTTCCACCATGTCGAGACGGCCTATGCCGTGTCTGCCGGCGATCTTGTTCAGGGTCATGACCATTTCACGGGGCGTGAGGCGTTCTCCGTTCAGGGTGACGGCGTCACCCTTTTCAAAGCCGATGGTGATGTATTCGGGTTCGTTGGGAGCCTGTTCCACGGGCACGGCCATGACGTAGCTGTTCGGTCCGGGTTCTTCCCAGGGATCCTCAAGTTCGCTGCCTTCGAAGGA
>CALUTB010000058.1 GCA_944323575.1 uncultured Mailhella sp.
CGTTCTGGAATAACCGAAGCAAGCCGCTTCCATTCCTCGGTTGTCAGCGTGTTGGCGGGCCGTTCCGGGTGGATACGGGAGGCAAACAAGATTTCATCGGAATAGATATTGCCGATCCCTGCAGCCACATTCTGATCCAGCAGGCATTCCTTGATGGCTTTCTTCCGTTTTCCCAGGTATGTGGACAAGTATTCCCCAGAGAAGTCGGGTTCAAAGGGTTCTGCTCCCAGCTTTTCCATCCCGGCATAGGTATCTGCCTCTCCCTGCCGCAGCAGCCAGAAGCGCCCAAACCGGCGCGTGTCGGAGAAACGCAGCTCCCTGCCGCCGGACAGATGGAACACAAGATGGATATGCTTTTCTTCCGGGTAATCTGCCGGTGTCACCAGCCGGCAGACGGTCATCCGCAGGTGCAGGACTACTTTATCACCGCTGCTGAGACGGAGGATCAGGAGCTTCCCTCTGCGGTCTATTTCGGTGAAAAAACTGACCGGTAATTCGAGTGCAGAATTCATCGGCAGATGAGTGTGCAACCACTTCCGGTCTGTTGACCATGACCTGCTCAATGGCAAGCCCCTGTATCTGCGGTTCGATCACCCGTTTGATCGCTTCTACTTCCGGCAATTCAGGCACGGCTGTCACCACCTTTCCTGGCAGACTTTTTGATCTGCTCATGATAAAAATAGTTCACAATGACCGGCGGAGCGCCAAATGGCCGTTTCATGCCGTCATCGTTGGTCACATAGTCCAACCCAATCCCGGCGGCATAGTGTTTCAGTTCCCTGTCCAGAAGCTCCCAATAGGCGCGGTTTCCTTTTTGGTAAATCTCCTGGTACAGCGGCACAAGCTGCGGATACTTTTCCCGGATGTAGTCGAGGATGACCGCTTTGTAGCTGCCCCGCAGGTTGAGGTTTTCCAGCCAGATCAGGTTGCACTGCCCCTTCGCCCGGTCAATGATGGCCTTTACATCGGTGATGCCGGGGAAAATGGGGGAGACAAAGCAGGTGGTGCGGACGCCAACGTCATGAAACACCTTCATGGCGGCCAGCCGCCGCTCAATGCTGACGGCATTGTCCATATCGTTTTTGAAGCCCTCATCCAGTGTGTTGACAGACCATGAAACACGGGCGTCAGGGAAGGTTTTGATCAAATCCAGATCCCGCAGCACTAGGTCGCTTTTTGTAGCAATACTGATCTTGACACCGCTGCCCGCAAGCTGCTCCAGCAGCACACAGGTGCGCCCGAACACTTCTTCCTGTGGCAGATAGGGATCGGTCACAGAGCCGATGAACAGCTCCTTCCCGGCATACCGTTCCGGGCGACGTATCTCCGGCCAGTGTTTGACATCCAAGAATGTCCCCCAGGGTTCCGGGTGGCCCGTAACCCGCTTCATGAACGAAGCGTAACAGTACCGACAGGCATGGGTGCAGCCCACATAGGGATTTACGGAATAGTCGCTCACCGGCAGATTGGATTTGGTAACTACGCTTTTTACTTGTACTTTTCGTATAATCGGTTCCATTGCAGCATTCCTCGAATATTCGTTTATTTCCATCTGCCATAGTGCAACTGTTTATCAAGATCGGCGACATTTTGCTCCAGTTCCGTCTCATTCGGGTCGGCATAACCGATCCCGATAAATACAGGAATCATATAGGTCGGCGGCACCTTCAATTTCGCTTTTACGATGTCATGTTCTTCATTGAGCGGTATCCGCATCGAGCAACCCAGCCCTTCTGCGGTTGCCGCCAGGAATATGTTCTCGATCACGCACCAGATCGTGGAAAACGGATTCAGTTTGGACACATATTTGCCGTTCAGTTCCTTGCACTTGAATACAGGGATGACCACATACGGCGCATCTTTGAGCATCGTATACTGCCTCGGCATCGCATAACCGTACATTTTCTACGCAAGTGTCGTTGGGTATGGTCTCGGCGTGTTCAGAAATTTTTCGGCATCGAACTTGTCGGCAATCTTCTTCGCATATTCAAAGGCATATTCCTTCTCCTCGTCTGTTCTCAACACAATATAGCTCCAGTTGCGGTTGTGGTTCCATGTAGGTGCCAGATTGCCCGCCTCTAAAATTCGTTTGATTGCTTCAAAATCGACCTCTTTATCCAAAAACTCCCGAACCGTCCTTCTTTTTCTGATTGCTTCATAAAACTCCATTTATATTTCCTCCGTTTCCTGATTAACCAGCCTGGTCAGATTCTTTGTGAATGTCCGAGACAGCTCGATTAGCCGCTTTTGTTCCTCCGGCGTAAACATGGACATGGCCGTGTCCTCCGCCCAGGTAATGTGACGCACAACTTTTTCACACCAGGCCCTCCCGGCATCGGTCATCTGGACAATCTTGTTCCGTTTGTTTTCCGGCATCTCGGTGACGGTTACATAGTTCTCAGCCAGGAGATTCTTGATGATCAGGTTGACCGTCTGTTTGGATTGAAACGTTCGTTGGCAGATTTCCTTCTGAGTCATGCCGTCCCCCTGGTAAAAGGCATCATAAAAGAGGACGTTGACCACCAGCAGCGTTTTCATCATCATGCCGTTGCGTTTGGCGTATTCATCGTAGAGAGCAAACTGCTCGTCTCGGAATTTACAGTATAGATATGCGTTTTTCCTATCTTCCTTCGTCATAACCCACCGCCTTTGGTCTATTTATTTACGGTCAATTTATTGACTTTATTATAATAGCAAGGCACCCTTCATCAAGGACTCAGCGAAAAAAGTTACATCTGACTCAAATATCCAACACCTTTTATACGTTCCGACCTCCTGACTTCATTGGTCAGAAGCAATGTTCTTATCAATTTACAATCTCAGGCTATAGGAAATCTGACATAAACGCAGAAGAGATTCCGCCTTGTCGTCCGCAGGAAAAGCTGTTTTCAGAAAGATTCCGTCGTCATGACGCAGGGAAGAAGACGCTCCTTCGCAGCCCGCACAACACGCATACCGCCTTTCTCGTCCCGAATCGATCAAAACGGCATTTCCGGAAATCCGTCAGCGGCCGGAGTCTTTATGTTCCAAGTGTCCGGGCTGCCTGTCGCTCTCCGCTTCACAGGGACACAGATTTCGCCCCATGACCTGTTCCCGGGACGACTTTGCAGGGGAGCACAGCGAAGCGGCTGCACTTTTCAACATGCCTATGGGGGTAAGCGGCACGGCTGCCCAGTCCACTCTCATGCCGAGAAGCGCGCCGAAGGGCAAAGGTAAGGGCGCCAGATTGATGGGCGAAGCCAGTCGGCGGAGCATCCCGCACAGTCCGGAGGAGCCGGAAGGCCATGTAGCCTCCCACAAAGGCAGGGCCGAAACCATGCTGATGCATCGTTCCGGACAGACACGCCTTATCATAGCATACAGCTCCCAGGGCTTCACTCCGCGCACGCCCTCACCGCATGCGGAACAGGCGTCCCCCCCCGTTTCCGATGCTTCCCAGTGCGTATGCGCACTCCGGGGAACTCCCGGAAAGGAAAAACGGTTCCACTCCATGATGATGATGCCCCGTGCCGCCACCCGCAGCGCTTCGGAAAGCACCGTTTCCGAAGCGCGGAAGTTTTTTGCATCCAGTCCGTGATGCATGAGCACGGCATAGTCGAAGGTTCCATTGTCGAAAGGAAGCAGCTCGGCGCTGCCGCACACATACTCCACGCGGGGGCCGGTCTGTGCCCGTGCCGCGGAAAGGCATGCCGGAGAACGGTCGAACGCCGTCACGTCAAAACCCGCTTCCCAGAAGAATTCCGGAGAAAATCCGGCATTCAGCCCCACCTGCAGCAGAGAGGATCCGCGTCTCTTCCAGGCTGAAATAAGCTGATGCAGCACGCTCTGACGGGCCAGCGACAAAAATCGGCGGCGATATTCGGCCATGCAACACTCCACACTTCAAAAGCTCCGGAAGCCGCGACATCTCCTGCGGCTTCCGGCATTGAAAAGACTATTTTCCTTCTTCAGGTTCGTCTGACATCCAGCGACTCAGCGCGTCCACGATGCGACGTGCCTGATCGTTGCTGGAAATGGTGAACTTCGACTGCTGACGGTATTCTCCGCCCGACTTTTTATAGCGGCGTATGACATAACGGTCGGGACCATAGGTGTCGTTTTCCTGCCATTCTCGATAACGGAACAGCACCGTCGCCCATGCCCCCTTGGACAGCACTTCCTTGTCGATCTCCTTGATCTTGAGAATACCGTCTTCCTCGTAATCCACCGTCAGTTCGTCAACCGTGTTGTTCATGGGATTCCCCTCCGTCTGATCTGCGCGCATCACAGCACGCGAAACGTCTTGCCTTTCGACGGGTCATGCCCGTTTGCTCCAGAATCCAGGCCCGGAACTTTTTCCTCAACGTCTGGCGTGAAAAAAACGCCTCAGTATTCCTGCGCACGCCTCTGCCTCCACGCCGCCGTAACTCCACGGTGCTCCACCGGTTTGAGCAAAATCAAGTCCTTCCAGACAGGACCATACTGCGCCGGCCCGGGCGTCGGATGCTCCGAACACCACTCCGGACACACGTGCCTCCCTGATGGCTCCCGTACACATGAGACACGGTTCCAGCGTCACTACAAGAATGCATCCTCCCAGCCTGTGATTCCCTGCAGCCGCTGCGGCGCGGCGCAATGCCAGCACCTCGGCGTGAGCCGTAGGATCATGCAGTCGTTCGGTTTCGTTATGCGCACAGGCAAGCATCCTGCCGTCCGCATCCACCACCAGCGCCCCTACGGGCACCTCTCCGATCCGGGCGGCCCTTCCCGCCAGACGAAGCGCCCGTAGCATGAGCGAACGCCAGCTTGTTCCATAGGGCGCGGGAGGTTCCGGCCCCCATACCGGCAATGCCCGCCAGCGTTCACTTTCAGGACAGAGATTGCTCAGCACCATGCTGTCCTACAGCACCACGCGACGACGAATGGTGGCAAGCACCTCTTCGGGCGTGTCGCACACCGTCACATATTCCAGCTCTTCCTCGCGCAGATACCCGTCCTTGATCATGCGGTTTCTTATCCAGTCCAGAAGGCCGTCCCAGAAGGCATGACTGTACAGGATGATGGGAAAAGGCTTGATGCGGTGCGTCTGCGCAAGGACAAAGGCTTCGGAAAGCTCGTCGATGGTCCCCATACCTCCGGGCATGACCACATAGGCGACGGAATACTTCACAAACATCAGTTTGCGGATGAAAAAATACCGGTAATCGCTGCGTACGGTCAGGTACTTGTTGGGATCCTGCTCCATGGGCAGATGAATGTGCAGCCCCACGGACGGCACACCGGCCTCGCTTGCTCCGAGATTGCCCGCCTCCATGAGACCGGGACCTCCCCCGGTGATGATGCCGTAGCCCGCCTCGCCGAGTGTTCTGGCCACCCTCCTGGTTGCCTCGTAAACGGGATTATCCGAGCCGGGACGCGCCGAGCCGAAGATGGAGACGCAGGGCGGCAATCCGCTCAAGTCCTCAAAGCCGTCCACTATTTCCGCCAGAATGCGGAACAGTCGCCAGGATTCCTGGGCTGAAAGCGTATCGATGATATACTGCTGCGACGATGCGCTCATGATTTTCTCCTGCAAAAGTGTTCAGTATTTGTATCATATCCTGCGTGCACGCAGGGTGCAAGCGTCATGCACTCTCTTTCCTCCGGTCTTCGGCAGGAGACGGCGCAGGAAAACATCCGCCGCACATCGGAGAAACAGTACGCGCCGGACAGCCGTCATCCGACAGGATGAAAATCTTCTCTCATCATGTTTGCCTGCGGCCCGACTTTTAATTTTTCTCTCCGTGGATGTTTCTTCATATCCATCATTTTCATCATCTGTCCACTTCCGTATAGCGAAGGATGAAAAACATCATGAAAAGGGCTCCTGTCTCATTTCCTTCCATTCTTGCGAAGCAATGGAAAAACGTCTATACTTCTATTTTCCGGAACCATCATTCCAGGAGTTGATTTTATGAAAATCACCTTTCTGGGCGCCGCCCAGACTGTTACCGGTTCCTGCTACGTCATAGAGACGGCTTCAACGCGATTTGCCGTAGACTGCGGCATGTTTCAAGGCAACTCCGCCATTGAAGAACGAAATTTTGCAACGGAAAACTATCGTCCCGACGCGCTGGACTTCATCCTGCTCACCCACGCTCACATCGATCATTCGGGTCTGCTGCCCCGCATGGTGAAGAAGGGATTCAAGGGCGGCATCTACTGCACGGCCCCCACCGCCGATCTTGCCGCACTCATGCTGGAAGACAGCGCTCACATTCAGGAAATGGAACACGAGTGGAAAAGCCGTCACGACAAAAGACGCGGCGAATCCGATGGCGCGTCCTCCGAGCCCCTCTATGAAACGGATGACGCACTGGCCACCGCAAAACTGCTCAGACGTGTGGATTTCGATCGTGAAATATCTCCGGCAGCGGATGTGAAGGTCATCTTCCGCTATGCGGGACATATTCTCGGTGCGGCGCTTCTGGAAATTACCGTCTCGGAAGCGGACGGCAAAAGAACACGTCTCGTCTTTTCCGGAGACCTCGGTCGCCCCGGAGCCCTGCTTCTGCCTGATGCGGAAGTCCCCGATACCCCGGACTGGCTTTTCGTGGAATCCACCTACGGCGATCGCGATCACAAGGGCGAGGCCGATACTCTCGAGGAACTGGCTGAAGCCATAAGCTACAGCTACAGCCACGGTGAAAAGGTCATCATTCCGGCCTTTGCCGTGGAGCGTACACAGGAAATACTCTACAGTCTGCTCATCCTCAAGAAGCAGAATCGTCTGCCGTCAGGCATGCCCATTTTCGTGGACAGCCCGCTGGCCTCCAAGGCTACGCAGGTTTTCATGCAGTATGCCGAACATCTGCACACTCCGGAACTCAGCGTCGAAGACTTCAAGGATACGCACGACGGCCTTGTCCGCTTCACCCAGAGCGCTCAGGAATCACAAAAGCTCAACACCATGGAAGGTCCGGCCATCATCCTTTCTGCGAGCGGAATGTGCAATGCTGGCCGCATACGTCATCATCTCAAGCACAACATCTGGAAGGAAGGGGTCAGCATCGTCTTCGTCGGTTATCAGGCCATGGGAACCCCCGGAAGAAAGCTGGTTGACGGTGCCAAAACGCTGCGTCTCTTCGGAGAGGAACTGGCCGTTGCCGCAAGGATCTTCACCATCAACGGATTTTCCGCTCATGCCGGTCAGAGTCAGCTGCTGGAGTGGATCGGCGGCATGGCCCGTCCCGGCATGAACATCGCTCTTGTGCACGGAGAACCCCGCGCACAGGAAATTCTTGCCGGACTCATCAGGGAACGCTTCGGCATCACCCCCTTCGTCCCCGAATATCTCGAGGAAGCCACCATAGAAGGAACCGCCGCCGAAGTGCGCATGCCCAGTCCTTCCCGCATCAAGCCCCGCGTGGATTGGAACTTTCTTGCCGGAGAACTGGAACAGCGTGCCGCTCAGGTGCGTCAGCGTCTTTCCCACATCGACGACATTCCCTGGGAAGAACAGACGGAACTGCGCGACCGTCTTGTGGAAATCGAACGCGATCTTGTTCTGTTCCTCTCCCGGCTGTAGCACTGCGACGCAAAAAGATCCTCTTGCACCGTCCGGCCCGTTGAGGCATGATCCGGGCCGGACAATACCGCGCCTTTTCTTTCCGGTCGCGGTAAACCTCATCCCGGAAGCTTCGTCTTCCGGCAGCGCGCCGCCGGCGCGCCATCCACAGGAAGCACCGCATGCGAATCATTGCCGGAGCCTGCCGCGGACGCACGCTCCATACCGTTACAGGACCTGGCTATCGTCCCGCCATGGGCAGAGTACGCGAGTCTCTTTTCTCCATGCTTGAGGCTCGCGGCGTCGTATGGGGCGCCGTGCGGGTGCTCGACGTATTCGCGGGCAGCGGCAGTCTCGGATTCGAGGCTCTGAGCCGCGGCGCCGTTTTTGCCGAATTCATAGAAAAGGATCACAAAGCTGCAGAATATATCAGAAAAAATGCCGTCAACCTCGGCCTTGCCGAACGCTGCGCCATTCATGAAGACGACGCACTGCGCGTCACGGCACGCCGTCCTGCCGAGCCGTGCCAGCTCATCTGCATTGATCCGCCTTACGGCGCCGATCTCTTCAAGCCTGCGCTGAAGAACATCATGCGCCGGGGATGGCTTGCCGACGACGGATTTCTCGTGGCTGAAGTGGAAAAGGGACTCCCCCTCAAGGCAGACGCACAGTATGATCTGCGTCTGGAGGCAGAACGCATATACGGCAACACAAGGATACTGGTATGGGTGAAGAACGTATAGCAATCTATCCCGGAACCTTTGATCCGCTCACCAACGGCCATGAATGCATCATACGGCGAGGTCTGGAACTGTTCGATACCGTCATCGTGGCCGTGGCCCGGGACTGCGGAAAACAGCCACTGTTCTCGCTCGATGAGCGTGTGGATATCGTAAGGGAGGTGTTCGAGGGTATCCCCCGTGTCAAGGTCATGCCTTTTGCCGGCCTGCTCATGGATTTTGCTCACAGCGTTGGAGCCAAGGCCATTCTGCGCGGTCTGCGTGCCGTCTCGGATTTTGATTACGAATTTCAGATGGCGCTCATGAACCGCAAACTTCAGCGCGACGTGCAGACCATCTTCCTTATGTCCGATCTGCGATGGATGTATATAAGCTCCACCAACATACGCAACGTGGCCTCTCTCGGAGGAGATGTCCGCTGCCTCGTTCCCTCTTCGGTCATTCCTCGACTGCGCCGCGCCTATCATCTGCCGGACAGCTGGCCCGGAGAATCCGACTGCGGACATGGCGACATGCCCAAGGAGGACGATCTGTTCGAGTGCCGGGGATAGGAACGGCATCCGAATCACCCGTCGGCCCGAACGAGTTCCGATAACGCCGTGCCATGCCTCACGTCACATTCGGCACACAACTGAAGACGTTTCTTCAGCCGGATGCGGTACACGCTCTGTCCATTGCCATGAAGTTTTAAGGGGAGCGGAACATGAATGATCAACCCGCCATACTCTGTCTTGTCGGCCCTACCGGTTCCGGCAAGACCGCTGCGGCACTGCATCTTGCCGCTGTGCTGGAAAAAGCCGGAAAGCCCGTCGCCGTCATCAACGCGGACTCACGACAGGTCTACCGTGACTTTCCCATCATTACGGCGCAGCCTTCGGAAAAGGAAAAAACGCTCTGCCCTCATAAACTTTACGGATGGCTGGAAAGCACGCGGAAGATTTCCGCCGGTCAGTGGTCGGAAATGGCCGAAACCGCCATCCGGGAAACGCTGGAAGAAGGCTGCATCCCCATGCTCGTGGGCGGCACGGGCTTCTATCTGCGTGCTCTGCTCGACGGCATAGCCGACATTCCGGCCGCGGATCCGGACGTCACTGCCAGACTGACCGCCGAATGCGAAAGACTTGGCGCTCCGGCCCTGCATAAAAGACTTTCGAGCGTGGATCCGAAATACGCCGCAAAAATTCACCCCAATGACAGTCAGCGGAATGTGCGGGCCCTTGAAGTATGGGAAAGTACGGGCAGAACCTTCAGCTGGTGGCACGCCCAGACGCCCCCGCCCGCCGTCTATCGGGTTCTGAGACTCGGCATCGGTCTGCCTCTGCCGGAGCTTGCCCCTCTCCTTGAAAAGCGCATTGCCGCCATGATCGAAAGCGGAGCGCTGGAAGAGGCTCGAACTGCTCTCCGGATATGTCCGGATACCCAGGCTCCGGGCTGGAGCGGCATAGGCTGCTCTGAAACGGCGGCTTTTCTGCGGGGAGAACTGAGCCTTGACCAATGTCTGGAGCTCTGGGCACGGAATACCCGGGCCTACGCCAAAAGACAATGGACATGGTTCAGGGCCGACAAACGCATTCTCTGGCACCGTCCCGGGGAACACGAGGCTCTGGAAAAACTGGTCAAAGACTTCATCGCTCCGAACGCATGATCAGCAGTCGGACAGCGCTTATTCCATATTTTCAAACGGTTTTTCCTGCACGGTGCTTGACAGCACAGCCATGCCGCGTACAAGATGAGCGCAATTGCCAAGGAGGCGTTGCCATGACCATCGTCCTTTACGGCAAAGACGATCTGAACTTCTGCTTCAGTGGCACGTTCGAAGGAAAATTTCATGTTTCTCTGCTGGAAAGCATGAAGAAGAATCCTCACCGAAACGTGGGACGATTACAATGATGTACACAATTACTGCAAGATCATTCATGATTTCAGCAGAACTCCGGGACTGGTCATGGACTCTCATCCCCTTCGCCGTGCGAGGAACAGCTCGGCATGGTCATGGCGACGCACGCTGCCATCGATCCCGACCTCTGCGCATGTTCCGGAACGTCCATTTCTGCTCCGCTGGATCAGGAGGCTCTGCTCGGCTATTTTCACATCGCACCCTCCGGATGCGGCAACGGGATCTTCCGACTGCAGGATCTCATCATGCCCTTCTACGCCGACCTGGGCTATACGGCCATCTATCTGAAAACCAACATCCGAAGACCTTTCTCCTGTACGACAGACTCGAAACGGTCATCGGCAACTGTACCTTCCCGAACGACAACGGCGTGCATATGCGCGTGGGCCGCATCTACCGGCTGCCGCTTCAGGAACGTCCCTTCCCCGGGGAGTAATTCATGCCCGGCATCGTTTTCGACATGGACGGAGTTCTCGTGGACTCCGAACGTCTGGTACTGCGCTCATGGGAATGCGCAGGAAGAGACCTCGGACTCGGAGACCTGCGTGATCTTTTCTTCCGCTGCATAGGCACTACGCACGCCAGCACGCAGAAACGTTTTGCGGAAGTCTACGGAGTCAGCCTGAATTATCAGGATTTTCGTAACCGCACACGCCTCTACTACATGGAGTTTACAAAAGATGGCGTTCCTCTCAAGCCGGGCGCCATGGAGCTGCTCTCATGGCTGAAGGAGCATGGCTGGATCACCGGACTTGCCAGTTCTTCACGTGAAGCCAATGTTCGCCGCAACATGGAAATGACGGGCATGGGCCGCTATTTCGATGTTCTCATCTGCGGAGATATGCTCACCGTCAGCAAGCCTGCGCCGGACATTTATCTGCGGGCATGCAAGGAACTGTGCATGGAGCCGTCGCATACCTTCGCCGTAGAGGATTCACGCAACGGCATTCTCTCGGCCAGCGCAGCAGGCATGAAAGCCCTGCTCGTTCCCGACATGGTGCCGCCGGACGAAGTCATGAAACGCCATGCAGTCGGCATCTTTCCCGATCTTTTTGCAGTTCTCCGCTATCTTGAGAATCAAATACCTGGGGATGCTGCATGATTCAGGACATTGCCCCTTGGAAACTCGATAATGCCTTTTCTGACGCCGTACCGTCATCCGCGGATCTCGTTCTCGACATCAATTGCGACGGCCTTCTCTGCACCGCATCATCCCTGTCCCTGCCAACGGTAGGCGAATGGCACGAACACTTTCCTCTTTCTTTGGCATCGCTTATCTACGCATTCCGCCTTTTCAAGGAAGCTCCGACAAAACACGGCGATTGTACGACGGCATCGTGCACACACGCCGAGCATGCAACGCTGCATTCCCAAACTGATATCCCACGACTCGAAGAAATCCGCTTCTTTCTCGTTGTTCGTCCCAGGGAAGAAGCGGAAGGCATGACGCCAGACGGCATGCGCAGAACAACGCCGTCCGCACTGCGCGGAGCCGGCGGACCGCTTCCCTTTGTTGCCGTCACAGCCCTGCATCTTTTCCGCTGGTATGCTTCTCACCGCTTCTGTGGACGATGCGGCTCAGCTTTGCGACCTTCGCCAAAGGAACGAGCTCTTGTCTGCACAAGCTGCAGCGAGATCTTCTACCCTGTCATTGCCCCTTGCGTCATTGTTGCCGTGACCGACAAAGACAGACTCCTCCTTACTCGTTACGCCCGTTCAAACGCCGTACGACTGGTGCTTGTCGCCGGTTTCGTGGAGATCGGAGAAACAGCGGAACAGGCCGCCGAAAGGGAAGTTATGGAAGAAACCGGACTGCGCATACGAAATCTGCGCTACGCAGGCAGTCAGCCGTGGGGACTTTCCGGCACGCTGGCCATCGGATTCTTTGCTGAACTCGACGGTCCGGACACCATACATCTCGACACCGGTGAACTGGCCGAAGCATGCTGGGTGAATCGTACCGATATTCCTCCCTGCCCTGACGACTCTTCCCTCACCATGTCCATGATAGAACGTTTCGCCCGGGGCGTGGAATAGCCTTTCCGGTTCCCTGTTGCGCCAGTCTCTTTTCAGATAAGCAGAATCTGCCCCTGAAACCAATCTCTTTTCAGCCTGTGGAACACAAACATTCTCCGATGAGAAAAAAATTCTCTTTTTTCCATGAAAAATAAAAAAATCTGCAAAAAGGCCGCGTTTTCCTCTTGCCAAACGAAGCCCCTTCCTATACAAGTTCTTTCGTTGTGCCGAGGTAGCTCAGTTGGTAGAGCAGGGGACTGAAAATCCCCGTGTGGGCAGTTCGATTCTGTCCCTCGGCACCATATTTCTAAGCCCGGAAACAGAGTGTTCCGGGCTTTTTCTGTATACAAAATCCTGTGTTGCCAGTAGGCAGCAAGCACGCATTCCGGCGTTTCCAGAACTCCTTTCAGATGAGCCGTCAGCTTTTTATTAAAACGGGAATCTTGCATAAGCGTTTCCACTGCTGGCATTCCACCCGATCCTTCGCCTCCCTTCCGGCCAGCATGCACATCACAAAAAAAACAGAATCACGGCAAGCAAGCCTCCAAAAGAATACCCCCTCCTTTCAGGTTCTGTGGCAGCCGGAGTCGTCCGCGCATTCATGCATTTCATACAGTGTCTGAGCCGCCGACACATCAAAATCCACATCTTTCAGCTGAGCAGGAAAACACGCGGAGGTCTCTTCCTCAGCATCAGCACCCCGTCATCGGCTATTTTTCTGCGGATAAACAGACCGTACCCAAATGAAATAAGGACGGCCGTCGTCGCGGTATTCTTCTACACCTCAGGACATTTCATGTCGTCCGCCAGCAGTCTGCCGAGATTCCCCATTCGTCTGAAAGGAGCGACAATTCCTGACTGCGCTCCTTCCACGACATGGATAAAAGCCTCACAAGGGCACGACAAGAATGGCATGTTATTCTTGCTGAATACCGTATAAAAGTATTCCAGTCTAATAAAGAAGTCATCATCAAAAGTCATAATCATGTCGTTGCTCTCTGAAAAGCACAACGACATCAGCCGGAAACTCAAAGATGAATCTTTCCATCCCCACAGAATACGGTCATGGAAGTTTCTGTGGCTGACCTCATGAGACGGACATCAACCATGACAGCATCCATAATAATTTTATGGATTATTAGATATTACTAGTTATAACTATATATTATTATTTACATTACTTCACAATTATATTATTTACATCAAAATATATAACTAATATAAATGAATATACATACATTATGTTATATAAATCACTTATCATACAACAAGACGACTCATCACGTTTTCCCCCCGCAGCTGGCCTCATTTCTTCCGACTCTATTATCGATACCCGTCAATTATCGGGTTAACAGACTTGACATAATTCAATTTTTGTTGAATTATTAAATTCATGGAAAGTAAATATGTCAGCAAAATTTTTGAAGCGCTCTCGTCTGACGTGCGTCTCGATGTCTTCCGACTCCTTGTCAGGAATGCTCCCGCCGGACTTGTCGCCGGAGATATTGCCAAATTTCTCGATGTTCCGGCCACAAATCTTTCCTTTCATCTGAAGGCCCTTGTGCAGAGCGGACTTGTCACCGTGGAACGAGAAGGACGATTCATGCGATACAAAGCCTCCATTCCCCTCATGCTGGACATCATTGCCTACCTTACGGCGGAATGCTGTTCCGGAAATCCCGAATGTTGCCGAAAATTTCGAGCGGAAAGCCATGTCGACCCGACGTTTCTTCCCGAACGTTGAATGTCTGCTGGTTTTTCTCCATATATATTTCAATAATTCAACAATTATCATTTATAGGAGTCTTTTCCATGAATCAGGCAGAAGAACGCCACGCTCCACACGGCGACGGACATACCGGATGGCTGCCGCGCTACATGGCGACACTCGTTATTCTCGCAAGCCTATGGTGGACGGTCTATGCCCACGTTCAGTCCGCTTCCGCATGGCTGGTCTGCAGCATCATGGGCCTTGAAGCAGGATCCCGCATGGGCGCCGCTCTCGAATTTTTCATCTATGACACCGTCAAAATTCTGCTTCTTCTTATCGCTCTCATCTATGTCATTTCATGGATACGGGCATCTCTGAACGCCGAACGTGTCCGTGATTTTCTGGCCGGAAAAAAAAGAGGACTGGGCTATGTGCTGGGAGCCGCATTCGGCGCGGTCACGCCCTTCTGCTCCTGCTCCAGCGTTCCTCTTTTTCTTGGGTTCACCTCAGCAGGCATTCCGATCGGCATCACGATGTCCTTTCTCATCACCTCTCCCATCATCAACGAGATAGCCGTAGTTCTGCTGTGGGGACTGCTCGGATGGAAATTCACCATGGTCTATGTGGCTGTCGGCATAACTGCAGGCATTGTTGGAGGCCTGTTCATGGATGCCATACACGCATCGCGCTGGCTACAGTCCTTCGTGCGTGAAGCCATGAAGACTCCCATCATTCCTCTTGCTGCGGCAAGAAAAAAAATCACCGTCCGGCAGAGACACGTCTTTGCCTGGACTGAAATGACATCCATTTTCCGTCGCTTATGGAAATGGGTCATAGCGGGCGTGGCCATCGGTGCCGCCATGCACGGCCTTGTCCCTGCAAACTGGTTTGCGGAAAACCTCGGTGCAGGTCAGTGGTGGACCGTTCCTGCCGCCGTGCTTGTCGGGATTCCGCTCTATTCCAACGTGACCGGCATTGTTCCGATCATGGAAGGACTGCTGACCAAGGGTATGCCCGTGGGAACCACCATGGCCTTCTGCATGAGCGCCGTGGCGGCCAGCATTCCCGAAATCATCATGCTTCGGCAGGTGATGACTCTCAGACTTCAGGCTGTCTTTATCGGTTACCTCTGGGTAATCCTTACGCTTATGGGATGGCTGCTCAATACCCTTCAGGGACAACTCTTCTAACGTTGTGAGATTGTCATGCTTATCAAAATATTCGGTCCTGGATGCGCAAAATGCAAAGAAACGGAACAGGCCGTCAAAGACGCCGTAGGTTCAGGACTCATTAAATATAAAAGATGACAATGGCAGCGAGACAAATAGCCGAAAAGAACGTGTGGGCACAACGGTCATAACGCATGGCTATTCTGCGCCAATCCTTGAGTCGGCCGAACATGATTTCTATCTTGTGCCGCTGCTTATAAACCTCCTTGTCATAGACCACCGGAGTTTTCCGGCTGTGTCTGCCGGGAATGCACGGCGTGATTCCTTTACGGGA
>CALUTB010000059.1 GCA_944323575.1 uncultured Mailhella sp.
ACTCCATTCATCTTCAGAGAGTATTTTGATGTTTTCCATGCAGTATTTTAGAAAAGTACAATTCTCAAGTCCTGCCAATCTTTCCAACTGATTCGTTACATCGGGAAATATATGCGCAGCCGAATAACTCTTTTCATATAGTTCAGATAAAGAGCTATTTTTTGCAGGTGTATGATGTTCGATTGTTATATAGCGTGGGTGTTTGTTCAGTTCCAATAAGTCGTATTCATCCATGTGCAGTAATTCGTCCCAACTTACGGGAACTTTATACTTTTCGTTATCTGAACAACGGACATTTTCAAGATCAAGCATGTATCCAGTACCAACAGAATAAGCAGAATAATCAAGAACAGAAATAATCTCTTTTACTGAACTGCACTCTTCTATAAGCCTGTCCACGAATTCCTTATGGACAACAGGTAAATAGATATCGCCTTCTTCTCCACCATAAATAACTGATGGTATTTCAATATGTATACCGTCTTTAGCTGATATCCAAAAAGATAAGGAAAGAGGATCAACATCATAGTAGTCGCGTAAAAAAGAAATCATGGGTATTGCCTGAGTTCGATTTATTCTCAAACTTTTTCCTTTTTCGAATATCAAGTACAAGTTTCCATAGCGAACAGGAGCACGATGGTATTTATCAGGAATCCACGAAAACGATAAGGATGAGATGGAAGTAGCGCCCTTTGATATGGCTTCAGAAATAGCTTCAGTAGTGTCATCCATGCTAAAGAGTTCAAATTCATTTTCATTCTTGTTGCAGTAAAATCTTTTTCTTGTTGTATGTTCTGAATTATTCATAAAAATTCTCCTTATAAAAAAGTTCATATAATATCTGTTTGGCAGTTAAAAAATAACCATGTATTTTTTTACATTTGTACAGATATCTTGTGCAGATATCGAACAACATACAATTTAGTAAAAGGAGTAATTCATGAATCTTGTCCAAAACTATGATGGAATGCCTGAGTTTGTCAGAGATAGGGATTTTGACATGTATCTTTTCCTTGACCGTATAAATGTTCTAAGTACGGAAGTTTACTATGACGTTCTTGATACTGGTGGTTCAATTGTTTCGACTATTGTTACATATTGGTATATCGACACACGGTTGATATTATGTCGCAGTACCGTACAAACAGATTTTATGAACAGTGAGTTTTATGACAAAAAGCAGTTTATGGAGAACTGTATTTTTGAATGTTTGCGTGGAATAATAAAGGATTATATATTCAATGGTAAAGAGCATGATAAGCTCTGTCCGTATAGCTTCAAGCCTTGCATTCTGAGATAAGATAAAAAAGAAGGAACATGGTAAGCTCATGTTCCTTCTTCATTCTCTTACATCAAAGCCTTAGAGTGTTATCGTACAAATATGAAAACGACGTGCCAAAAATCGGGGGGAGGGATTTTTTAGCTGATTTTTCCGCTAAAAAATCGGATGTCCTGGCCTAAGTCCTCTCGTTTTGAATGGTGTTGCCTTTGTAGCCGGGTAAATCTTCTTGCCTGGTACGCTTGTCCTTCCCGGCTGCGTTTGCTGTGAACGTGGTCTTCATGGTGAGCGGTGTTAGCCATGATGCTTCGGCTTGTCCGTTTGAGGTAGCGGCTGGTTCTGTCACAGGTTTTCGGCTAGATGGAGAGCAGGGGAGAGGGAGTTCAGCGTCTTGGAGATTTAGGGCTATGACGACCTTCAGGGCGTCTTGCGGTGGTGGAGTTGCCCCTGCAAAAACGGACAGTTTCAGTTCCTTTGAGACCGGATAAATTCTCTTGAAAAAAGCATCCGTAAGTCTTTGTGGGGCAAGCTCGTTGTAGTCGTGCATCCATTCATCCAGCTGACAGAGGACCATGTAGGCCGTATCCGAGGATGATTGAAACATGGTCACGTTTGAGAAGACTCTGCCTTACCATTGCTCTGAGATCTTTGCGTGGGAGTAAAGCGGCATTCCATGCCTAGGCTTTTGCCAAGCTTTAGTGCCTGCCATAGTTCTAGGCGCTCTCCTAACTTAGGGAGACGGTCCGTTCGAAATATGGGCTACTCCAAGGGGATATCTTAATGACATAAGGAATCCCACGAAGAAACCGCAGTTTTCTTTTTTTGGGGTGTATGAGAGGCCAATTTTCTGCGTATGAAGAAAATTGCGTGATTGGAGGGCCAAATTTTGTCTCTCTGCGGCATTGTATTCGCTTAAAATAAAAAGTCCCCTGAAGCTTGTAGCTTAGGGGACTCGCGTAACTAGTAGCAAGAATGAATTTTGTTATCCGTAGAAGCCAACGGACGGTTTAAACGCATTGTTGCGGAAACATGCTCCGAGTGAGCTTTTGTTGGCCTTGTCTTCTGAAATCAGGCCAAATTGTTCGAGATAGAAAATGGCGAGCTCTACCTCAACCGCAGTAAAGGTGTTATGTGCGGCGTATTTGAGATCCTTAAGAAAATATTGCGGCTGGTCTCTTTTAAGAATGAGTTCCGCAAGATACCGGCAGGCTTCCATCATACGATTATCGTAAATGCTAAAAAGAGCCTTTTCCGCATGAGCGCGAAAGACTTCTGCAAAGTCGATGGCGGCTTGTGTTACGTCTACGGAGATAGTGGTCTCATCGGCTTCGCGTTCGATGAGATGCAGGATGGCCGCTATGCGAATGGCGTGTTCTGTGGCTCTTTTGTTCCATGAAGATATTGCCGGAGAAGAAGTCATAGAAAACTTCGGACGAGAACGGTAATCATTGAGTAGTCTCCACGCTTCAGCTGTGAATGTTAACTGAGTTTTTGGCCCCTGCTTACCACGGGAGGAATCGAGGAGTCCAAACAGAAGCGTTTTCAGGTCATCTTCGATGTCAGCAGGTATAGGAGAGGGTGTACCCCAGGCATGATACGGGGCAGGAATAAACATGAGGACTCTGCCGAAAAGTCCCATGCTCTGCACGTCGTTGTTGGCAATAAACTCGCCGAAATACCTTCTTTGAGTAAACGTCAGACTTGTCACAAAGGGATCGAGCACAATAGACGACTTGCGCGAGACGCGAACCTGGGAGTGCCCTTCATCGCTCCAGTATTTCGTTAATTGTCGTAACACCTTGAAATCAAACCGGCCTCCATCCGGCTCCAGCTGAATGACATATCCTTGCTGATCCATAAGAACAGATAGAGCGGCAGAAGAAAGGTCGTTGACAAGAAGAATTGGAGGCAGAATTTTGTCCTGCTTCTTGCGTAGTGTCTCGCCCATGACGCGGAGGTAGTCGTTGCCTTCCGTAAAGCCTATGTCGGCAAATGCAATGAGGTTGTCGAGTGTTAGATTCTTCGATGCGTTTTTGATGGCTCGATTCACAGTTTTCTTGAGAATAGCATTTTTAACCGCGATCGCATTTTCTTGCTCTTCCAATGCCTTGACTTCCGCCTCCATGTACTTTTTGAACACAGAGATGAAAGGGGCGAGAGCGGTACTTTTACCAGAAGCTGGATCACATCCAACGAAGCCTATCATGCTTAATGGTGTTATGCGTCCATCCTCACAGAGCACCTCAACCTGACCACGACTTGCAGCAGCTGTTGCGAAGAGGCAACCGATTGCGACAAGATTGGGATTGACCTTGCTGGCATCAGAAATACTAAGGCAGATACGGTTGAAACGTACTAGTGCATCGTGGTTGCCGAAGTTGGCATTACAGGACTCTGTTTCTTCCTTCATGCGCTGGAGGAGGGCTATATTCCAGTAGCGGTCGTTAGTAAAATGAATTGGAAGCATACTCGCCTCTTGGTGTAAAAAGGGGGAGGGGAGAGTATATGCCTCTCCCCCCGATTTTGACTTAAATTTTGCGCAGAATCAGATGGTCTTCAGCGGTCTCAATTGAAATGAGATCAACATCGCCACATTCAAGCATTGCCCGGATTTCCTTAGGAAAGGAGCTAGGCTTGAATACTGTATTGTCGGGAATCGGTGAAATTTCCCCCTTGCGAAGAGCCTCGAGATAATGACGGTTAAACGCCGGGTCCGAGAGAGCAAGCTTGCGCATGATGAGAAGACGCGGTGTAGACACTGAGGCGAGGGCGAGAAATGCCTTATGTTCCTCTGTCCACTCAGTTTTACTTTTACGATTGCGGGGTTTCTGTGACGAGAATGAGTGATTATCAGTCACGGAAGGAGCAGTTTTGAAAAGAGTTTCGAAAGAGTTCGAACCGTCAAGGTGCTCTGCTTCGGAATTGATAGGCGTAGCCAGATCAACGTTGCCCTCTTCTTCCCCCGTCTCGATGTTACGAGTTACGGGATACTCGATGATGCGGCAATTAGCGGTGTTTTCTTTCATGGGATCCTCCAGAATGTATTGAGTCGGCTACCCTGCGTATTTCTTTGCGGATTCAGGTAGCCTGTGAGAGTTGATATATCGGCGGTGATCTTTTTGTAACTACCATCCCAAAGCATCCCAAAGTGTCCCAATGATAAAAACAGCAGTCTTAAAAAATCAGTAATCCTGTATAGTTAATATTAAAATAAAAAACCCCCGAAAATTTTTCGGGGGAGGTTAAGGGGGAAAGAAAGAATCGATGCAGAGTCAGTGGGTTATTTCCGCACTTGTTAAATCGGTACACTTTACTTGTTCAATTGGTACACTTAATTCTGGCATAACAAGATGCCGATATCGGTAAAAGCGAATGAAGAACACTGCTAGTTCATCATCGCAGGCAGCTTTCTGCCCGGTCAGCTATAAATAGCAGGATGATGCAGGGAAAACTATGCGCCGAATTTCTTGATTACCCATTCAAGAATATCCTTCTTCTCATAGTAAACCTTATTACGAGAAATAGAAGACTTTTTTATTCCTTCTTTTTTCTTGTCTGCATCGTTGTTTGCCATCGTCTTAGCAGAAATAACTACTCCATACAGAGCAAGCTTTTTGGAAAGAGATGCTCTTGTTTCGTAATCGTTAAGACTCTTGGACAGGTTGTCGTAAAGTACCGATGCGGCCATATTACACCTCATTTACCAATTTGAGGTTGTAATCCTGACTCTGCAAAGGAACCTAAATCTCTATGACGTTTAATCAAATTTGTAAAGTTAAAAATAGGTATATATTAGCTGAGTATCATCTCTAAAATCGATAGGAGAGTAGTTTTCGTATCTTCAGAAGAAAATATACATGCCGATGAGTGGCAAAAAAATCTATCTATATCTTATATTAATATACTTTTTTGAAATAAATATAATGCAAAGGTGTGGAAAATAACTATTAATTGTCTATCAACAAAATATACAATCTTGTGTAATATTTGATAATATTGATATACTATTTTATAATTTAATTACATAAGTAATATCGAATTGTTTTATAAATGTATACTGTTGTATGTTAATATATCATGTAAAAAACAAGGCTATGATACTTCTCATGTCTCGTTCTTGTGCGATATGACAAAGATGAGTATTCAGTCAGAGTCCTTTACCAATCACTCCTCCAATATTTTGATGGCTACGCGTAATCCTTCAGGGGAGAGGTGACTATAGCGTTGAGTCATGACAATACTGGCATGGCCCATGAGTTCTTTGACTTCATAAAGACTTACTCCTCCACCGACAAGCCATGAAGCAAAGGTATGTCTAAGACTATGAAAACATACCCTCAGTCTTGGATCGGATATGTTTTTATTGAACAGTTCATCAGCTATACGTTTGAAGGTATGTGAAGGTTTAGCCATCCTGTTGCCATTTTCATCAGGAAAAATAAGGTTTCCGGTTCTGTTCGCATACCGCTTTGAGAGTACGCTGTAGACGTTCTTTGTCATAAACGCAAATCTGTTGGCCTTGGCTTTGGGATCTCGGATAAACAGCTGGCGTTTCTCAAAGTCGCAATCAGCCCAAGTCAGCGCCGTAATCTCACCAAATCGTAACCCACACTCCATAGACACGATAGCCATGTCATGTATCGTGGGGCTTCGATCTTTCAGTCTGTTCAGCAGTTCATGGGCTTCTTCTTTGCTGAGATACCGTTGCCTTCGATTGTCTCTTTTGGGGAGTATGACTTTTTGAGTGGGAGAAGGAGTACTGACGATTCCTTTATCCATTGCTTTCGTCCATACCTGAGAAATAACGGCCATTGCGTATTTGATGGTCGCCGGTGCTTTTCCCTGTTGAATCATTTTGCATTTTAGACTTTCGAGATCATCCTCCGTGAGTTTGGCAATCGGGATATGGCCAATAGCTGGTTTGATCCAGTTTTTCCAGAGTGCCTTTTCTGATACCATACTGGAGTCGGCTTTATGGAGCTGAGACGGAAGATAGGTATTGGCCCAGAAATCAGAAAAAATAATCTGGTTCCGTTGCTTCTGAAGTTCCTCTTCTTCTTTGGCCTTTCTTTCCGCTTCAGCGATATCCCTTCGTTCCCGTAAGGATCTGGGGCCTTCTCCGAGGCGTTTAGCTTCTTTCAGTCGAGCCAGTTCCACCCGGGCTTTAGCTAGAGTGATTCCTTCCGAGGCCCAACCGAGAGCTTCCTGATACATTTTTCCATCTACGGCAAAACGGAGGACAAAGTAGGCGTCCGGTTTGACCCCATGTTTTCTGGTCGGATGCTTTTTACACCGGATACCTTTTTCGAGTCGTATCCAGGTTTCATCTTTGCTCATGCTTCTAAAACCTCTTGCCCTAATCAAGTTCCCAAGATAGAAGAGTTGTGCCAGTTTTGTGCCAGTTTTTCAAATCCAAGGTAAATTTGTTATGAAAAATCTTATTGTGTAATATGTTGAAATTATATATAAAACAAAATAAGGCGGTATGGAAAAAGAGACGAAAAGAGGGAATGGCATTCAAGAGGCCAAGAGTTCAATTCTCTTCATCTCCACCAGAATTTGAAAGGGGGTTCGACCATGTCGAACACCCTTTTTCCTTATTAATTCTTCGATACTGCCGCATGAACATGAAGCGGAGTTCTTTTACACGGAAGAATGCTTTTCTGATCTACACAGGCGAAGTTCTTTTTCAGAAGGTATCCTCTGCAACGGGGGACTTCGGCACGGAGAAAAAGTCATGGCAGAAAAAGGCGGAACCTCTTCCTACAAAGGTTCCGCCCTTTTTGCTGTTTTTATGGAGCGCCCGGGAGCTCTTCACGTGCCGGTATGGTTACTTCAGCGGCATGTTTTCGCGTTCCGTTTTCCAGGGATCGGCAACTTCCTTGCTTTCGGTATCGAAGCGCATGGTCATGCGGCGATCGAGGTCGAAAGGCGTCCAGCCGGGATTGCCCGTGGAGGCAAAGCTCACCCATGCGCCGTGCATGGCGTCGGCCAGAGTGTCCGGGGGATTGGTGCCGAGGGTGTTTTTGATGCGCGGAGAGTCCTTGTGCTGCGTCTTGAACACGAAGGGCAGATCAACGCTGTGGGCCGCGCCGAGTCTGCCGTTGTAGCAGGGGCTCTTCCAGGCAAAGGAATAGGCCCAGGCATTGCCGCCGGCCTTCTTCTGGCTTTCCAGAACCTTGTTGGCGGGCATTCTGAAGATGAGGTCGGACTGAAGCGCCGTGAACAGATCGCCGGTGGTATCGCCGCGGCCTGCCTTGCGGTAGCGGTCCACGATGTCGGCGGGGAAGCCCGTGGTGTACACGAAGTTCTTGAGCGCGTCTTCTCCGATCTTGTCGATGGCTCCGCTCGGCACGGTGTAGTAGCGCCATTCCTGTTCGGCAGAACCGACCATGATGTCCAGATCCTTGGCAGAGCCTTCGGCAATGGCGTCCACGGGGCGCTTCATGAGAATGTCGCCGTCGAAGTAGGGCTTGAACACCGAAACATTGCCCTGAAGCATGCGGCCCCATTCGGGATCCTTGCCTTTGGCGGCGGCAAAAGCGGAGAACGTGAGCAGTTTTTCCGGGGAAAGAGAGGCTACGGCTTCGCGGCTGTCTTCAATGCCGTAGAAGTCCAGCAGTTCCGAAGCCGCCATGGAAGCCTGCTTTTCGTTGTACTGCGCCATGGCAGAGGGACTCTGGAGAATGGCGCGGCGGAAAAGGCCCTTCGTTTTGCCGGAGGAAATAAGAGAGGTGATGTGCGTGGCGCCCGCGGACTGGCCGAACACCGTAACATTGTCGGGATCGCCTCCGAAGGCGGCAATGTTGTCCTGTACCCAGCGCAGAGCGAATATCATATCGCGCAGGGCGAGGTTGGAGGGTACGCCCTTGATTTTAAGAAAGCCGTGGACGTTCACGCGATAGTTGATGGTCACGAGCACCACGCCGTCCTGAGCGAAGGCCGTACCGTCGAAGCGTACGTCGTTGTTGTCGCAGCGGGTGCTGCCGCCGCCGGGAATATAGACCATGACCGGGCATTTCGTCTTTCCGGGCGCGGGGCTCCAGATGTTCAGGCGCAGGCAGTCGCCGCCGCCGAGGGGCTTGCCCTTGCTGTCGGGCTGAAGAGGAATGTCGCCGGGGGTGACGGTATCGATAATGCCGTTCCAGGCCGGAACGGGTTCCGGAAGAGCCAGGACGTACTTGCCCTGATACGGAGGCATGCCGCAGGGAACGCCTCTGAATATATGTACGCCGTCCATGACAAGACCGCGTACGCTTCCTTTAACCGTTTTGACGACGGGACCTTCCGTGGCATGTGCATGGAAGGGCATGGCGCTCATGAGAGCCATAGCTGCGCTTCCATACAAAAACTGACGTCTGTTCATGTGCAGCTCCTGATGATCGATGTTTGGAATCCGAAAATCCGTACAGGAGAGAGAACGGATTTTTCTGTTTTCAGAAAAATCAAAAGACGTCGAAAAATAAAGCTCAAAATTTAACATTGTTGTTCTACGAAAGGCAACAAGTTTAAAATTATGGTGATAATGTGCTTTCGGACCGGCCGCATTCCGATCCTCGATCTTGCCGGAAACGAGACTCGAACACCTGGAAACTTCTTCAGGAAAAAGGGATAAGTTTCAGCCTGGCCGGATGTCAGCAGGAGAAAGTCCGAAAATTTAATCGCATCTTATCGGCATCCATGTATTCTTCAGGCTGGGCGCTGCACGGAGGCGGAGGAAAAGAAAAAGCGGGAGACGGCATTGCCGTCTCCCGCTTTTCGTCAATGGGGATATGTCGACTACATGTCGGGCGTGATGACCTCAAGGCCGCCCATGTAGGGGCGCAGCACCGTGGGAATGACGATGGAACCGTCTTCCTGCTGGTAGTTTTCGATGACGGCTACCAGAGAACGACCGGTGGGCAGGCCGGAACCGTTCAGCGTATGCACGAATTCGGGCTTGCCTCCGCCCTTGGGACGGAAGCGGATGTTGGCGCGGCGGGCCTGGAAGTCCACGCAGTTGGAGCAGGACGAGATTTCGCGGTAGGTGTTCTGGCCGGGCAGCCAGACTTCCACGTCGTAGGTCTTGGCGGAACCGAAGCCCATGTCGCCGGTGCACAAGGTGATGGTGCGGTAGGGAAGTTCCAGCTTTTCGAGCAGGATTTCGGCGCAGCGGCGCATGTGCTCCAGCTCTTCCCAGGACTTGTCGGGATGAGCGAAGCGCACCATTTCCACCTTGATGAACTGATGCTGGCGGATGAGGCCGCGCACGTCCTTGCCTGCGGAACCGGCTTCGGAGCGGAAGCAGGGGGTACCCGCGGTGTAGCGCAGGGGCAGCTGATCCTCTTCGAGAATTTCACCGGCGTGCAGGTTGGTGACGGGCACTTCGGCCGTGGGAATGAGGTAGTAGTCCCAGGCGGGCATCTTGAACAGATCTTCCTCGAACTTGGGCAGCTGGCCGGTGCCCAGCATGGTGGCGGCGTTGACCATGTAGGGAGGCAGAATTTCGGTGGCGCCGAATTCGGTGGTCTGTGTGTCGAGGTAGAAGTTCATGAGGGCGCGTTCCATTCTGGCGAACACGCCGTGGGAAACGCAGAAACGGGAGCCGGCGAGTTTTGCGCCGCGCTCGAAGTCAAGGCCGCGTTGAGCCGCACCTACTTCGAAATGCTGCTTGACCGGGAAGTTGAACTCGCGGGGAGTACCCCAGCGGTGAAGTTCGGGGTTGTCGTTTTCATCCACACCCACCGGCACGGATGCGTCGGGAATGTTGGGCACGCGGAGCATCCACTGATAGACCTGATCCTTGATCTCGGAGGCTTCGGCGTCCAGCTCCTTGATGCGGTCGGAGAGCTTGCCGAGCTCGGCCACGAGTTCGGAAGTATCCTCGCCGGCGCGCTTTTTGCGGGCCACTTCGGCCGATTCGGCGTTACGCTTGCTCTTGAGAGTTTCCACTTCGGTGAGAACGGAGCGGCGGCGTTCGTCCATGGCCAGGAAGTCATCGACGGAGATGTTGGAATGGCGGTCGGCCAGAGCCTTGGCCACCACTTCGGGGTGTTTCTGGAGAAGTTTGAGATCAAGCATGACTGATTTCCTCGAATCTGCGTAATATGCGGTAGGGCATCATGCCCGGGCATTTGAAAGGAACGAATATTCTAGCCCGACAGCGGCGGAGCGTCAATGTCGCCGGCAGGAGGCGTCATCTACCGCTATGGGAACGACGAGAAAAGGCCTCTTTCGGTTTTCTGCCGGAAGAGGCCTCGGAAAAAGAAAATCGCGGTGCTGGAGGCTGTTTCTAAAAAAATCATTGTAGCCAAATCAGACAAGCCGCCGGCATGGCGTTCTCCCGAAATGTCGCGGCCGACTTCTCATAGTGTGTTGCAATACAGCAAAATAACTTGATCTTTGCAAAAAAAAACATTCGACCAGATGCCGCTCCTTGTACACATGAAAGTCATGCGTTCGCTGGTGTCGCCTGCGTTTTCGAGAGGGCGTGACTACTTCCATAATCTGCTGCCCTGCCTGCTTCAGTACAGCATTGCGGTCATAGGCTCGATCTGCAAGAAGCTTGTCTCCCGACAGATCGGCAAACAATTCTCCGGCGGGCATCGTATCGTTTACGTTGCCCGCCGTGAGAAAAATACGCAAAGGATTTCCAGGGGGCGTCAACAACAGCATGGATGTGACTCGTCGGTCCGCCCCTTGTGCGTCCGCTTCACTGTCGAAATTGTCCCCTTCTGCGGGGCAAAAGGGGACTTTGAAGGCCGGGGCGAACCCCGGCCCGATGGTCAAGCTTACGATAATCTGCCCGATCAGAAGAGTATCGAACCCATGACGGCGATGACGGCGCTCATCAGTATCCAGGAGAGCAGGATGACGATGGGGGAGGATTTCCAGATGCTCCTGGTGCTGGCCCATTCGTTGCCGTGCAGCAGTGCGGCGCTGGAGCTTGCGGCAGGGGTAAGGAAGGCCAGATGCACACCCATGACAACCATGATGACCGGCAGTTCAGGGCCGACACCGAGGTTGGTGCAGTAGCTGAAGATAACGGGCATGAGAGCCACGCCCACGGCACCATTATTGATGAACTGAGTAAGAATGGTGGCCAGCAGACCCATGCACAGCGCGAAGAACAGCGGGGAACCGGAACCGAACAGGGGTTCGAGCATGGTCATGAGGAAGGGGGTGATGCCGCTGGCGGGGTTGGCCATGGCGCCGGAGAGAGGCTGCACCATGGCCAGGATGAAGATGATGCCCCAGGCTACGCCGTCATCGACCATGGCCTTGAAGCGGAGCAGAGGCTTGCCGTTGACCTTGATGAAGCACATGACGCCCACGAGGAACATGCATATGCCGGTGTTGCCGATGCTTTTGAGGAACTTGACGACGGCAAGGTCCTTGGGCAGGAAGGCAGGAATGAGAAGCAGGGCCACAAGGGCGAAGAGAAAGCCGAGCACCATCTTCTGCACTTTGGAAAGGGTGAGGCTCTGATCCTTGTCGAGCTTGCTGGTGTCGAGGTCGGCGAGCTTGCTCACGTCGGGGCGGAAGATGTACTTGCCGATGAGCAGGAACAGCAGGGAGCACAGGGCACAGGCGACCAGCGCGATGAACATGTACTTGGCGTAGTCGATGTGCGTGCCGGACATGGTTTCATAGGCGCTCATGACGGTAAGTGCGGCCTGCTTGAAGGGAATGAGCGCCATGCCCACCTGAGCGGCGTACACGACACCGAACACCATCATGGTGGGATAGCCGTCGCCTTTCTTGTAGCCGCACACTTCGCACACGCCGTACAGAATGCTCCACCCGATGACCGCCGCAGGAGAGGCGCTGGTCAGGCCGCCGAGCAGCATGATGGAGCCGAGGAAGGTGTAGGTGAACAGCCAGGGTTTGCCGGCCACGGCCTTGCGGGTGATGAACCACAGCGAGATGAACTTGGAAAGGCCGTAGTAGTTGATGGTGGCACAGAACACGAAGATGAAGAACATCATGACGACGATGGGATCGCCGAAGCTCTTGTTGAGCAGAAGTCCGGGCTTCATGCCGCCTACGAGCATGAGGGCGAGCAGACCGGCGATGCTGGGCCAGATGATGTCGATGAAGATCCAGCCGTAAAGAACGCCGAGGAAGATGCCGATGAGGTTCATGCCCAGCGGCGTGAGCGGTTCAGCGGGGGCAAGCTGGCCGAAGCCGAACATGATGGCAAGGCAGATGACGGTGTGCACGAAGTACATGACGTTCGGCTTTTTGGGCGCGGCGGGAGCAGTGCTGGTGGTTGCAGCCATGGGTATTTCTCCTGGTGGGGAACGGAGTATTAGTGTTCTTCCGCGACGAAGCGGAAATTGTCCTGATAGTAACGGGTAATGGGATGGCGGTAGCGTTCCAGAGGGACACGCTTTCTGCTGAATGTCATATTCCCGTTCTCATCGCGCTGAATGAGGATCCAGGCCAGGCCGTCTTCAGCCCGGTTGGGATAGTCTTCGCGGAAATGTCCGGCGCGGGATTCGCGACGCTCCAGAGAGGCACGCAGATAAAGTTCGCTCACGAGGGCCATGCCGCGTACTTCGCGCAGCTTGAGCAGATAGTGAGGATCGGCGGCGGCCATGGCGGGCACTTCCTCTTCGCGGATGCGCGTGATTTCGGCAAGAGCGCGCTGCAGGGAAGATTCCGTCTTCAGAATGGACACGTCGTAGGGGAACATGGCGGTCTGAATCTTCTTCAGTACGTCGCGGGGGGCAAGGCCTTCACGTCCGAGCGGAGCATAGACGGCCTCGCGAAGCGCATCGATGTCCTCATCCACGGTGTCGTCCTCCACGGGCGCGGCGGAGGAGAGGAATTCGGCTGCCCCTTCACCGGCGAGGTGACCCGTGACGGATGTGCTCATGAGAGCGAAGCCGCCGGCATACACACCGGGTTCGGTGCTTCTGGCCGTACCTGCGGCGAAAAGACCTTCCAGATTGGTGGTTCCCTTGATTCCGGCTTCCATGCCGCCGTAGGAGATGGTCATCTGCGGCAGCCATTCGGTATTGTCGCGGAACAGATCCATGCCGAGTCTGCACAGCTTCTCATAGTTCATGAGCTGCCAGCCGTTCTGAGGCTTGAGCAGGATCAGGTCATCGGGATTGATGCGGCTGATGTCGAAGCAGATGGGGCCGCGTCCGGCACGGATTTCCATAGCCATGGCTATGGTGATGAAATGCGGATCGGTATTCACGCCGAGCACGGGGGAATACTTTTCCATGAAGGGCTCGCCTTCGGCGTTCACGAAGCGGGCGCCCAGGGGAATGAGCTTGGTCTGGCCTTCCCAGCCGAAGTAGCGGGGCATGTTCCACACGCGGCTGAACTCGAAGTCCTTGAGCCTGCCGCCTGCGTTCCACAGCATTTCCACGCCTTCGCCCGTGGGGGTGTTTTTGCCGTAGGAGGTTTTCCAGCCGCCCACGCCGGTGGCGGCAATGACCGCCTGTGCACGGAAGCGGTAGAAGTCGCCGTTTATGGAGTCGAAGCCCACGGCACCGACTACGCGGCCGTTTTTCTTCAGAAGGTCGGTCACCACGATGCGGCCGAGGCTGGTCACGTCAGCCTTGCGCAGCTGACGGACCAGGTTGCGGACCATGTCTTCACCGCCGCGGCCCACCAGCTTGGCGGGATACAGCTTTACGTGAGGCAGGCCGCGCTGGGGAATGCTCTTGAGCGTTCCGTCTTTCTTGCGGAAGAATTCACAGCCGTAGCGTTGATAGTCTTCGAGACGGTCGTGGGAGCGGCGGAGAATCTCCTCTATCTGCTCCTGATCGCAGAGTCCGTCGAAATAGTAGATGAAGTCTTCAACCCAAGCATCCAGATCATCCCCGGGTAACATGGCGTCGAAGTCGCCGCCGGCCATGGACATGAGGCCGCCCCATTCCTTGGGGCCCTTGTCCACGATGACGACCTTCTTTTCCGGCATGAGTTCGGTAAAGCGCTTGGCCGCCCACATGCCGGCGGAACCGCCGCCTATGATGAGCAGATCGCTTTCCACAACATGAGAAGTTCTGTCAGGCATGATAGAACTCCTTGTCCCTGAGGTCATTGCCTTCCACGGTTTCGTACCGGGGGCCCGGGAAGACCGGGGGCAGCTTTTCCTTGAACGGATGAACGAAAATGGCTCCGGCGGGGCAAAGCCGTTCACAGACGAAACAGGTCATGCAGTCGTCGGGATATGCAATGAACGCCTTTCCCTGTTCGTTGAGTCGAATGGTGTCCAGAGGGCACTTCTGCACGCATACGCCGCAGCCGACGCACTTGTCGTCGTCGATATGCTGTATCATTTGTCATCGTCCTCGCCGGATAGCCGCCCCCCGGCGGATATCCGGACAAGTTCACGGTGAAAAGAGCCATCCGAAAATTCCGTCGTTTTCCGGATGGAAATTCCTTTACCTTGTGATTCCGGTTCCTTCCGTCCCCATGGAAAGGGCATTTTGCCTGCACCGGATACACAGAAAATGCATTACGTTGACAGAAAAATCACATTTAAAGTAAGAGAAGTTAAATCAATAATTTTTTGTTTTTGTTTGATAAAATCAAACAATTTGAAAATTTTTCGCGGTATCGGATCATTTGCATGAAGGAAAACGTCCGAACGCTTCGCGCCGTATCATTTTTTATAGTAAAACCAATATGATATTAAAGAAGGTCTCCTTCTGTATTTCACAGGGGAAGACTTCCGGGCATATTTTCAAGGTCGTTCCGGCGAGAAAGTTTTCGTTTCGGAATAAACGAGAAAAGTGATATAAATTAATTTGTTAAGTCAAAAAATATATTGTTTCATTTTTTACAAGACCAAAAAAACGCCCTGTCCGGGGGAGAGCGGACAGGGCGTTCAATAAGGGCTTTCAGGCTGCTGCGGTGATTACACCTGCATGCGGAGCGGGAAGCGGAAGCCTATGGCGCCGGTAGGGCAGCTCGTGCGGCAGTTGGCGCAGTGCCAGCATTCGTCGCCGTGAGCCACTTCGGGGCGGTCGAGGCCGTTGTC
>CALUTB010000060.1 GCA_944323575.1 uncultured Mailhella sp.
GAGTCAAGCGGATCCACGGCCGGATAAATACCCAGTTCGGCGATGGAACGGTTGAGCACCAGCGTACCGTCGAGGTGAGCGAAGGTAGTGGCAGGAGCCGGGTCGGTAAGGTCGTCGGCGGGAACGTACACGGCCTGCACGGAGGTGATGGAACCTGCGGAGGTAGAAGTGATGCGTTCCTGCAGACCGCCAAGGTCGGTACCGAGGGTAGGCTGATAGCCCACGGCCGAAGGCATGCGGCCCAACAGAGCGGACACTTCGGAACCGGCCTGCGTGAAACGGAAGATGTTGTCGATGAAGAGCAGCACGTCCTGATGCTCTTCGTCACGGAAGTACTCGGCACAGGCCAGAGCGGTAAGGGCCACGCGGGCACGAGCTCCCGGGGGCTCGTTCATCTGTCCGTAGACAAGCACGGCGCGCTCCAGAACCCCGGCTTCCTTCAGTTCACCGTAGAGGTCGTTACCTTCACGGGTACGTTCACCGACACCGGCAAACACGGAGTTGCCGCCGTGCTGCTTGGCGATGTTGTTGATCATTTCCATGAGGATAACGGTCTTGCCCACGCCGGCACCGCCGAACAGGCCGATCTTGCCGCCCTTGGGGAAGGGGATGAGCAGGTCCACGACCTTGATGCCGGTTTCCAGCAGCTCCACCTTGGTGTTCAGATCGGTGAACTCGGGGGCGGGACGATGGATGGGGAAATACTTGTCCGTCTCGATGGGGCCGAGACCGTCCACGGGCTTGCCCACCACGTTCAGAATGCGGCCGATGGCAGCCTTTCCCACAGGGGTCATGATGGGCTTGCCGGTATCGACCACTTCCATGCCGCGGACCAGACCGTCGGTGCTGTCCATGGCGATGGTGCGCACCACGTTGTTGCCCAGGTGTTGGGCAACTTCGCAGACGAGATCCGTGGCGTTGGGGTTGTTGATATTATTGATCTCAAGCGCGTTGAGGATGTTCGGCAGCTGTCCCTCAGGGAAAGCCACGTCCACAACAGCGCCGATGACCTGCACAATATGGCCTTTATTTGCTGTCATGCCCTAATGCTCCTACTGGCTTTGCTGCGCATTTGCGCCGCCAACGATGTCGATAAGCTCGTTGGTGATGGCAGCCTGACGGGTCTTGTTGTAAAGAAGCGTCAGAGAATTGGTCAGTTCGTCGCAGTTGCGCGTGGCGTTGTCCATGGCAGCCATGCGCGCTGCGTTTTCGCTGGCGGAGTTGTCGAGAAGTCCGCGGTAGATCTGAACGTTGACGTAACGGGGCAAAAGTTCCGCCAGAAGAACGCCTACTTCGGGTTCATACAGGCATTCCGCTGCCGGTTTGTCCTCGTTCTCATCCTTCGCGGCGGACGTCACCGGCAGAAGCGCCATATTCGTGGGAATCTGACGTGTCATGCCGGCAAACTCGCTGTACACAAGGTAGACTTCGTCGGCCTCGCCGCTTTCATAAAGCTGCGACACCTTTCCGCCCAGACGAGCTGCCAGGCGAAAATCGAAGGAACCCATGATGTCTCCGTACGATTCAATGATCTCGTATGAGGTCTTGCGCACCGCGTCGCGGCCTTTCCGGCCCACACAGATAAACCGGACGGTCAGCCCCTCTTCGGTCTTAGCGCGTGCCAGATCAAGAGCGGTCGATATCAGGTTGACGTTGAAGCCACCGCACAGACCGCGGTCGGAGGAAAGAAGAACGATAACCACCGACTCGATCTGCTTGTGAACCTGAAGCAGCGGATGGGCCGCCTCTTCCGTTCTGGCAGCAAGATCACCCAGCATTTCGCCGAACTTTTCCGCATAAGGGCGGAAACGTTCGATACGATTCTGAGCGCCGCGCAGCTTTGCCGAGGCGACCATTCCCATGGCCCTCGTGATCTGCTTGGTCTTGCCGACGCCAGCTATCTGGAGTTTTACATCTTTCAACGAAGGCATGAGTTACCCCCGCGCCTTGAAGGATACCTTGAACTCTTTGATGGCCGCAGAAAGACGGGCTTCCAGATCGTCATCCAGCTTCTTGCGATCGCGGATATCAGCAAGGATATCGGGGTGTTCGGTACGAAGCATTTCCAGCATGCCGCTTTCGAACGGCAGCACATCTTTCACCTCGATGTCATCCAGGAAGCCACGGGAAGCGGCAAAGATGGAGGCCACCTGCTCTTCCGTGGGCATGGGATGATACTGAGGCTGCTTGAGCAGTTCCGTCATGCGGGCACCGCGATCGAGAATGGCTTTGGTGTCCTTGTCCAGATCGGAACCGAACTGGGCGAAGGCAGCCATTTCACGGTAATGAGCGAGATCCAGACGCAGAGAGCCTGCAACCTGCTTCATGGCCTTGATCTGGGCGGCACCGCCCACGCGGGATACGGAGATGCCCACGTTGATGGCCGGACGAATACCGGCGTTGAACAGGTTGGTTTCCAGGAACACCTGACCGTCGGTGATGGAAATCACGTTGGTGGGAATGTAGGCGGAAACGTCGCCGGCCTGCGTTTCGATGACGGGCAGAGCCGTCAGGGAACCGGCCCCCAGTTCGTCACTGAGTTTTGCCGCGCGTTCAAGCAGACGGGAGTGCAGATAGAACACGTCGCCGGGGAAGGCTTCACGTCCCGGAGGACGACGGAGCAACAGGGACATCTGGCGATAGGCCACGGCCTGCTTGGAAAGGTCGTCATAGATGATGAGCGCATGCTCACCGTTGTCGCGGTAGTATTCGGCCATGGTGCAGCCGGAATACGGAGCGATGTACTGCAGAGGAGCGGACTCCGAAGCGGAGGCAGACACGATGGTGGTATACTCCATGGCACCGTGCTGACGCAGGGTTTCCGCCACCAGCGCCACGGTGGACTTCTTCTGGCCGATGGCCACATAGAAGCAGTGCACGCCGGTGCCCTTCTGGGCAAGAATGGCATCCACGCAGATGGCCGTCTTGCCCACCTGGCGGTCGCCGATGATGAGTTCACGCTGTCCACGGCCGATGGGCGTGATGGCGTCGATGGCCTTGATGCCCGTGACCATGGGTTCGTGAACGCTCTTGCGCTGCATGATGCCGGGAGCCTTAAGCTCCACGGGACGAATTTCCGTGCTTTCCACAGGTCCCAGACCGTCGATCGGCTGGCCCAGCGGATTCAGCACTCGGCCGGCTACGGAAGGTCCGACCGGCACCGAGAAAATGCGACCTGTACGCTTGACCGGATCGCCTTCCTTAATGTCGGTATCGTCGCCGAGCAAGGCGACGCCTACATTGTCTTCTTCGAGGTTGAGCACCATGCCCATGAGTCCGCCGGGAAACTCCAGCAGTTCCATGGACATGGCATTCCGCACGCCGTACACGCGGGCGATGCCGTCGCCCACGTACATGACGGTGCCAGTCTCGCTCATTTCCACGTGCTGGTCGTAGTTGCGGATCTGCTCCTCGATGATCTTTCCGATCTCTTCAGCCTTGATGTGCATGGCCTACTCACCCCTCTTGATGGATTCCCTGAGGTTGTCGAGCTGCGCGCGCAGGCTTGCGTCGTACACCATATCCCCCACCCGGAAGACTATGCCGCCGATAATGGAGGGATCGATGACATATTCAAGCTCAAGCTTGCGCTCTGTCTGCGATTCCAACTTCGTTCTGATGGTGTCCTTGTGCGCGTCGTCCAGCTCCACGGCCGTGGTCACGACCCCGCGTGAAATGCCGCGGGCCTCGTCAAGCAGGGCCGAAAAATCCGCCGCAATGGCGGGAAGCAGGGGCAGCCGATCCTTATCGGCCAGCAGCGCACAAAAACGTTGTTCCACGGCGCCGCCACCGGCCACATCCAGCAGGGCCAGCGCCACTTTCTTCTTCTCTTCCGTGGAGAGGACGGGATTGCGAAAAGCCTCCGACAGTCGGGGAGTCTTTTCCACAGCCTCGCCCAGAGCACTGAGAGACGCTCCATAGCGTTCCAATTCCGCCATGCCCGCCTCCTTTCCGATGGAAAAGAGCGCTGCGGCATAGCGCCGGGACACGACATTGCCGATCACTGCAGCACCACCTTGGTCAACGATTTGTCGATCAGTTTCTGATGCGTCGTGGCATCCAGCCTGTCGAGAAGGCTCTTTTCCACCTCCGCGACAATGGTTTCGGCCATACGCTCGCGGATGGCTTCAAGCTCCGCCTTCCCCTCCTGCTCGGCACCAAGCCTTGCCTGCTCCACAATGTGGGCAGCCTGCTTCTCGGCATCGGCCAGAATGGAAGCCCTGATGCGTTCCGCCTGCGCGCGACCTTCCTCCAGAAGCTTCGCGCATTCCGTTTCCACGTCGGCTATCTGACGTTCGACCTCGGCAAGCTGAGCCTCAGCCTCCTGCTTGCGTCTGGCCAGATCATCCATTTCCCGGACGATCTCTTCACGGCGTCCCGTGAAAAACTTCTTGATGAGCTTGCCCGCCGCGTACCAGATGATGCCGACGAAGATGGCGGCATTGATCACGCGAAGCAGAAAGTCCCCCCACGGCAGGGAGTGGCCGTCGCTTGCGGACGCTGTCTGGCACGAGATCAGAACCAGAGCGCATACCGTCACAATTCCATAAATTCTTTGCACGCCGTTCTCCTTGCTGTGATGATGCTATCCAAGCATGGACTTGAGGGCAACCTGAACGAAATCACCCACCCTGCCGTCAAGCTCGCGCCTGGCTTCCGCACTTTCCGCACGGACACGCTCGGCTGCGGCCCGATGGATGGAGCGGGCTTCATCGCCCGCAGCATTCACCCTGGCCTGGGCGGCCTGTTCCGCGGCAGTCTTCATGCTCTTGCGCACTGCGGAAACTTCCGCGCGGGTCTTTTCGATGCGGGCCTTGTAACCTTCCATCTTGAGATCGGCCTCTCCCTCAAGGGAATCGGCAGCACCTCTCAGTTCATCATTCTGCGCACGGCGACGCTCCATGATTCCGCGTACCGGGCGAATGATCAGGTAATTTATGATCGCAAGCGCAATCAAAAAATTCACCAACTGAATCAGGAGGGTTATGTCGATGTTGATCATTCCGAGAACCTCCAACCGAAGCTGTAAAAAGGGGCCACTCTACCGTTGTATTCTAAGCCCCCAAAGTTCTGCGCTCCTGAATTATTGGGAGTAGAATCATTTTTTTAGCTACCCCGTTTTTGACTCTTTGTCAAAGCCGAGGATCATTTTTTTCAAGAAATAAAGAGTTTCTGAATGACTTTTGCACAAAATGTTACAACCATGAATAAGCTGTCGTATCCATCCGGAAAGCCTCTCTCTTTTGAAAAACTGAATGATTTTAGACTCCCAAAAAGAACCTTTTCTCTTCCTCTTCCGTAAGACTCCCCGCCGTTTATTCGAAGAAAAAAAATAAATAAAATTATGATCGAGTTTTTTTTCACAATAAAAATAATATCAGAAAGCAAAGTATCCCTGATTTACTGAACATAATGTTGAAAAAATGTGAAGGTTATGTCTTTGCTCCGACGACAAAATACTCAGAAACATGAATGTCGAAAGCCCGTCTCTGCCGGGAAATGATCATGCGGCACACGACGGCGTGGTACAGGGGGCTGCGGCGCATCCGCTTCTAACCATATGCAAAAGAGAGACGGTGATGCTGTTCCATCCGACCCGCAGGATTGTCGGCTATAATTCAGCTATGGCGTAATGCCCGGTTCCTGCTGTGCGCATGCCTTCAGGCGACACGGCAACGCTCCATGCTCTTCTCTCAAGTATCGCCGCCCGGAACCGACAGTAGGAAAATCACGGGAAAGCATGGGGAACCTTTCAGCCTGAAAAGGCCGTGCATTCCACACAAGGATCAGCTTTTGAAAACGAACCGACGCATGGAAATGCTGAGCACGATGCCGACAAGAGCACAGTTCACCACGAGCGCCGTTCCGCCATAGCTGATGAAAGGCAACGGCATGCCTACAACGGGCATGAGTCCCACGACCATGCCGATATTCACGAGAATCTGCCAGAAGAAATAAAAGAAAATCCCCGCTGCAAGCGTACTGCCAAAGCGGTCCTTGGCATCACGCACGGTGCTGTACATGGCCATGAGAAACAGACAGAACAGCGTAACGAGAGCCATGCATCCGGCGAAGCCCCATTCCTCCCCCAGCACAGCTATGGCGAAGTCGGTATGCTTTTCCGGCAGAAAGCGCAGCTGACTCTGCGTCCCCGCAAGAAAGCCCTTGCCGAACATCTCTCCGGATCCGATGGCAATCTGCGACTGAATGATATGGTAACCAGCTCCGCGCGGATCCCTCGTAGGATCCAGAAAGGTAAGAATGCGCTCCTGCTGATAATCATGCAGCACAAACCAGCCCAGAGGCATGAGCAACGGAATCACCAGAAGACAGACACGCAGCACTCTCCACTTCACCCCGTGAAAGAGCACCATGCCCCCAAGAAGTACCATCACCGTCAGTCCGGATCCCAGATCAGGCTGCTTGGCAATGAACAGAAAAGGCACGATCCCGATAGAAAGCACCTGCCCGAGCCTCTTCCAGCCGAGGGCTTCACCATCACGACACAAAGCCTTGGCGCCCATCATGAGCACGGCAAATTTCGCAAGTTCGCTCGGCTGAAGATTCATGACGCCGAGATCAATCCAGCGCTTGGCGCCGTACACCGTCTTGCCGACGATGGGCACAAGCAGAAGAAGAAAAAGAACGACGATATAGCAGGGAACGGCCAGCCTTTCAATGCGCCGGTAGTCGATGAGCATGCACGTCACCATGACGCAGAGTCCTATCAGTCCCCACACGAACTGCCTCTGATAGAAAGGGGAAAGAACGAAACCTCCTTCGATGCGTGACCCGCTGGCAGAATACAGATTCACCATGCCTACGGCAAAAAGCAGCACCGTAGTGAGCACAAGTCCCCAGTTTATCTGGAAGAACATTCGTCTGTCTGGCATCTGCATGGGAACCTCGGCAAGAAGCGCCGGAGCGACCGGCGTACGGAAAATTCCGCGGAAAAATGCCTCCACGGCCCGTTCTCCGCTCAAGAAACTCGAAAGTTCTCCCGTCCGACGACGTCAACAGCGGGAGAACTTCCGAGTTTCAACGTGTCTTATTTTCCTGAAGCCATTTCCTGATCCCGGCGAAGCGCTTCCAGCACGGCATCGGTCACATGTCCGGGAACGGCACATCGCTCCATGTGATTGACGCCGCGGATGGTCGTCCCGGAAGGGGAACATACCTTCACTCTGAGATCGGCAAAGCTTTCACCGCATTCCAGAGCAAGTCGCGCCGTTCCTTCCATCATGGCCGCTATGAGTTCTCTGGCGACGGGAGCCTTGAGTCCCATGGTGATGCCCGCATTGAGCAATCCCTCCATGAAAAGAAAAGCAAAGGCCGGGCCGCATCCCACCAGCGAGGAAAAGGCGGGAAACTGCGATTCGGGAAGAACGACGGCCATTCCCATGAGACGGAACATCTCCAGAAGTTCCCGGCCCCGCTCTTCGCCGAGGGAGGGATCCTCAAAACACAGTGCGAACACGCCCTTGCCTACAATGACGGGAAGATTGGGCATGCAGCGGACCACGGCACATCGTGCCTGCACCCCATGACGCAGCTTTTCCTGGGAATAGGCGGCTGCAAGAGAAACCACAACCTTAGATTCATTCAGCGCCGGGCGTATTTCCTCCAGTACGGCATCCATCTGATACGGTTTTACCGCAAGAATGATGATGTCAGCCTTTTCCGCGACCTCAAGAGAAGTCTGCGCGAAGGTAATGCGATGGCGTTCCGGATCAATGCCGTCCACCTTGGCACGGGTATGATCGTGGCCTATCAGCGTGAATGCCTCATGAGGAACCAGTCCCTTCAGCACTCCGCCGCCCATATTTCCGCAACCTATGCAGCCTACGATGTTCATGGTTCAGCCCACGATTTCCGTCCGACTGAAGAAAAAGGCGACTTCCCGGGCGGCGGTTTCAGGAGCGTCCGAGCCGTGAACGGCATTGGCCTGTACGCTTTCGGCATAGCGTCTGCGGATGGTGCCCTCAGCTGCGGCTGCAGGATTGGTCGCGCCCATGAGCGCACGATAGGAAGCTATGGCATCCTCGCCTTCCAGAACGGAACAGACCACGGGGCCGGAAATCATGTATTCCACGAGATCGGCATAGAAGGGACGATCCTTGTGCACTTCATAGAAGGCTTCCGCCTGGGCACGGGTAAGACGTATCATCTTCATGGCCACGATGCGCAGTCCGCTTTTCTGGATCATAGCCAGAATTTCTCCCTGCAGATTACGGGACACGGCGTCAGGCTTGATGATGGAAAGAGTTTGCTGAACCATGGAATCCTCCGTCCTGGCATTGCGGGGCACGCATACCGCGTCCCCCTGGTCTGAAAAAACTTTCCGTGCCGCAGATACGCCGCGGCAGCTTTCGGACGATTCACCGAAGGCTGTGGAAAGCTGCGGCCTCGCCGCGGCAAAACGACAGAAACCGATCTTCTGCCGGACGGAGCCTGAAACACTGATCCGTGTCTGAAGCCGCCGTCGTTTCTCTTTCATGGAGAAAGGATCGGAGGCTCATTTTTCCGGGAACGTCTGTGATATTCTTTCCTGCCGGGGAAAGCCGGATGAATTTCCCCGGTTCCGTCTTCTAATTTTTCAGAGTCTTGAGTACGGGAAGCGTTTTGACGAACTGAAGGGCAAGGCGCAGCTGATTGTCCTTGTCGAGCATGGCCTTCACTTCTTCGGCATCACTCAGCGTCTCCTCGTTTCCGACATTCTCGCCCTTGTCGTTCTTCTGTTCGAGGTGACCACGCAGATCCTTTTCACGCAGAAGCAGAGCAGGTTCCGGTTCCGTCTCGCGCGGGGCTTCCCATGCGACCTCGAAATCGGGAGAAATGCCCTCGGCCTGTATGGACTTGCCCGAAGGAGTGTAGTAGCGGGCCACGGTGATCTTGAGTCCCGCACCGTCGGCCAGAGGAATCAGATTCTGCACCGATCCCTTGCCGAAGGTGCGCTCGCCTATGATGAGGGCACGCTTCTGATCCCGCAGCGCTCCGGCCACGATTTCCGAGGCCGAGGCCGTACCGGAATTTACCAGCACGACCATGGGACAGTCCAGATCTTCCGGCTGGGCATGCGCTCTGAAGACGCGTTCGGAAGAAGCGTCTCTGCCCCGCATGGAAACGATCACACCGTCCTTGAGAAACTGATCGGCGACTTCGACGCTCTGATCAAGCAGTCCGCCGGGATTGTTGCGAAGATCAAAAACAACACCTTTGACGGCACCCTTTGCCCGTGCCTCGGCAACGGCATCGGCCACTTCCTGACCCGTATGACCACTGAAGCGGGTCAGACGTATCCACCAGTAACCTGGTTCCAGTTCGCGCGACTTGACGCTGATAAGCGGGATGGCATCACGTTTGATCTTCATGGTCACGGGGCGTGAACCGTTTTTATGCAGGACCTGAAGCTCCACCGTCGTACCGCGTTTGCCGCGCATTTTGGCAACCACGTCGGTCAGGGACATTTCCATGGTATACTGACCGTCCACGGCAATGATTGCGTCGCCTGCACGAAGTCCGGCCTTGTATCCGGGCGTATCCTCAATGGGGCTGACGACCATGACCTGCCCGTTCTCCACGGTGATTTCCACACCGACGCCGAAGAACTCGCCCGTGGTGTTTTCCTGCATTTCCTGAAATTCCTCTTCCGACATCAGCGTGGAATGAGGATCAAGATTCTGAAGCATCCCCTTGATCGCGCCGTCGAGCAGCTCCTTCTGGGATACGTCGTTAACATAGTACTGCTCCACCATGTCCAGAATCTGACTGAAACGGCGCAGGGAATCATAATCGTTTTCCGCGCTGACGGCTTTCATCACTCCACCGCCGGTCAAAAAAGTAACGAGGGCGAGCGCCGCCGTGGTCAGAACTCGAATTTTTTGCATGAGGGCCTCCGATTCGGATGGAACATCCGAGACAAGATAGAGCCGTTCCCGGTAAAACGCAACGTATTTCCTTGCGTTCCGGCCATGCGAAGAAGCTGTCTTTTCTCCTCGTTTCCTGCCGCTCTGGTCCGGAAGGCCCCCTCCGGCAACATTTCATTTGACGAGCGCGCGTGAGCAACGTACCCAAGAAGGAAAGGGAGACCACACGATGAGCCTTATTTCCGACCTTCCCGCCTGGCTTGAGAACTTCCGTCCCGACGACGAGCTCTATGCCGATGCCTATGAAGGAACCCCGGCCGAACTTCGGGCGCTGCTCAAGACCGCCATTGCCTTTGCCTTTCACCGCTGGAAGCGGGACGGAGGCGAATATGTTCTGGAAAACAGAAGCGCAAGAGAAGGCTTTATCCGTACCGAGCACGTCCGGCCTGCCGCGTGGGTGATGGCCGTCACGGCGGAAGGGTTCGCCTCACCGGCGCGTTTTCTTGCCGCACTCGTTCCCGCCGTCATCGCGGGCACGGGGCGAATAGCCGTCATCTCTCCCACCCCGTTTGCTCCGGCCGTATCCACGGCTTTGGAACTTGCCGGACTGGAAGACTCCTTCGTTCTCGACGAAAACCGACTGGCTGCCCTCTACAATGATCTGCATGATGCCTCTCCAGACGGAAGAATAGTCGTCTTTCCGGATGGTCGAAACGGACTGTCTCCGGGCCAGAAGGCTCTTCTGCACACAGCCGCTGCCGACGGTGTGCCGCTGTACCGCGACCGTCCCTCGCCCAGACTGCTGACGCGCTATGGCGACGATGATGCCTCTGCCGTCCCCGGAACGCCCTCTTCTGAGGAAATACGAAAACGTCTGCTCTGGCTGCATCCCGACGCAGAGATACTTTCCGAAGGTCTGCCGGATGCCCTCTATCTGCCGAACAACGTCCCTTCCTCTCCGGCAGTCTGCAAAGTTCCCTTCACCGCCGGACCGGGCATGGAAGGATGCTGGCCCGGCCCGACTCCGGCCTTTTTCCAATCCAGCACTTTTTCCGCCTTTCTTGTCCAGGAGAATCAGTCATGAGGCAGGACACCATGAAAAACCTCCGCAATATCGGTATCATAGCCCATATTGACGCAGGCAAGACAACGCTCAGTGAGCGCATTCTCTTCTATACGCGCAAAATTCACCGCATGGGCGAAGTCCATGACGGGACGGCGACCATGGATTTCATGCCCGAAGAACAGGAACGCGGCATCACCATAGCGGCGGCCGCCTCCACCTGCCGCTGGAAAGACTGGACGCTGAATCTCATCGACACTCCCGGACACGTGGATTTTACCATAGAAGTGGAACGCTCTCTGCGCGTTCTCGACGGAGCCGTGGGCGTATTCTGCGCAGTAGGCGGTGTGGAACCGCAGTCGGAAACGGTATGGCGTCAGTCGGAGTCCTTCGGCGTACCTAAGATAGCCTTCATTAATAAAATGGACAGAGTCGGTGCGAATTTTTCCGCCGCGCTGGATGCCATGCATGAACGACTCGGAGCCAATCCCGCTCCCGTAACGATACCTCTCGGCGAAGGACCTGAATTTCATGCCGTAGCCGACGTGATCGCCATGAAAAAACTCGTGTTCGATGAAGACTCTCAGGGGCAAACCATGGAAGAACTGCCCCTGGAAGGCGACGAACAGGAACAGGCACTTTTCTGGCGGGACAAACTGCTTGAAACGCTGGGAGAAAATGACGACGCGTTCATGGAACGTTATCTGGAGGAAAACTTCTCCGAAGAAGACATTCATGAGGCTCTCAAACGCACCACTCTGGCACGAAACGTGACACCCGTGCTCGCCGGATCGGCGCTGAAAAATGCCGGCGTTCAGCCTCTTCTCGACGCCGTAGGCCGCTATCTGCCCTCCCCTCTTGACGTCCCGGCCCCCCATGGCACCACCGTGGACGGCAGCCGTGAATGCGTACTCGACATCAGTCCGGATGCTCCCTTCTGCGGTCTGGTGTTCAAGGTGCTCATGGAAGGCGGCAGAAAGACTTCCCTTGTACGCATCTATGCGGGGCGGCTGAAGGACGGCGACACGGTACGCAATACCGCTCTGAACAAGGACGAGCGCGTCACACGCCTTTTCCGCATGGATGCCGATCAGCAGGAACAGCTTTCCGAGGCGTCTTCCGGCGACATCATTGCGGTGCTCGGTCTGCGTCATGCCCGCACAGGCGACACCGTAGCCGCTCCCGGTTTGAACATTCTTCTGGAACATCTGGAAGCCGTAAAACCCGTCATCTCCATGGCTCTGGAACCCCGCAACGCAGATGAAGGGAAAACGCTGGACGAGGCTCTTGCCCGCTACAGCGCGGAAGATCCCACGCTCGGCGTCTCACAGGACGAAGGTTCCGGGGACCGCATCATTTCCGGCATGGGCGAGCTGCATCTCGATGTGATCATGGAACGCATGCAGCGTGAATACGGCATCAGTCCCAGAGCCGGTCAGCCGCAGGTTGTAGCCCGGGAAACCGTACGAGCGCAGGGAGAAGGTCACGGACTCTTCGATCGTGAACTCGGCACCGTGCATCATCTCGGAGAAGTCACGCTCATCATGGCTCCGGCCGGTCGCGACAAGGGGAACACCATCACCCTGTCCGATGATCTTGCTCACCCTGCCGATGCGAAGGACGCTCTTCCGAAAGCACTGACCGATGAAGTTCTGCAGGGAATTTCCGACAGTCTGCTCTCCGGACCACAGACAGGGTATCCCGTTCAGGACGTGGTTGTGACCGTAACCGCCGTACGCAAGGAAGGAGCCACCCCTGCGGGCTGCCGCATGGCCGCCGCCATGGCCGTGCGTGACGCCATGGAAAAGGCTCGTGCCACCGTACTCGAACCCATCATGGACGTGGAGATCATTGCTCCGGAAGAGGCGCTCGGCGCATCCATAAGCCTGTTCCAGAACTGCGGCGGCAAGGTTGAGGAACTGGGAGAACGAGGCGGCATGCGCTACCTGTCCGGCGTAGCGCCCATGCGCAGACTGTTCGGATTCTCCACGGCGCTGCGCTCCGCCACCCAGGGAAGGGCCGGTTTCACGCTTCGCTTCAGGCACTACGACTCCATGTAGCGCAAACCTTCCGCGCGCTCCATAGGCGTCCCATGCTCGGAAAATCCCTTCCGATGAAGCGACGGTCATACCCAGACGTTCCGATGCCGTAACGTCCCTCCCAAACGGAAGAAATTTCAGTCTCCAGCCATGGCTCCGTCCCTTCCGGGGCGGCAAGCCTCCCTCAGAAGCATCATGAGCGACATCAATCTGTTCACCGCTGCCAGAGCAAAAAAAAGTCTCGGCCAGCATTTTCTGCGCGACGAACGCGTCGTTCAACGCATCGTTGATCTTCTGCTCCCGGCGGAAGGCGACCAGATCATGGAAATAGGTCCCGGTCCAGGAGCGCTCACTGCCCTTCTGCGCCCTCTTCCCTGGAGCAGACTGCTGCTGCTGGAAAAGGACGACCATTATGCCGCGGAGCACGCTGCCCGACCGATGCCCGGTCTTGAGGTCGTGGCGGGCGATGCTCTCACCTACCCCTGGGAACGACTCGAAGGACCATGGAAGATTGCGGGCAATCTTCCCTACAACGTGGCCTCTCCGCTCATGTGGGACATCGTCAGCCGTACGCCGAATCTCTCCCGGGCCGTATTCATGGTCCAGAAGGAAGTGGGAGACCGGCTCACCGCCCGTCCGGGGTCCAGGGAATACGGTGCACTCAGCGTATGGATACAGAGTTTCGTCAGGACCAGAAAAGGCTTTGTCATCGGCCCGTCCGCCTTTTCTCCGCCCCCGAAAGTGGACTCCGCCGTTGTGGTTTTCGAGCCGCTTCCTCCGGAACACAGACCTGTTCATGCCGACAGCCTGTCCCGACTCGTCAAGCTGTGCTTTCAGCAAAGGCGCAAACAGCTTCAGGGAATTCTGCGACGCTCTCTGCCGGACTTTTCTCCCGACGTCCTTCTCCGGCTCGGCATGGATCCCGCACAGCGCCCGGAGACGCTTTCCGTGAAACAGTTCCAGCAGCTGTCCGAGACGCTTTTTCCCGAAAAAATCATGCCCGAACGCTCCATCTCTCTTGACGATGGGCAGGAAACGTGTACCTAAAAGAAAACCGCATCTCCCAATTTCTCGCAGCTCTGCCACAGGCAGAAAGGAGCACTCATGACCAAGGCCGAACTTATTGCCAAGATAGCTGAACACGCCGCCATCAGCAAAAGCAGCGCCGAGCAGTCTCTGAACGCCCTGCTTGAAGCCGTCCAGGAAGCTCTCGCTTCCGACGGCAAGCTTTCTCTCCCCGGATTCGGTTCTCTTGTTGTGGAAGAACGCAAGGAACGCAAGGGCCACAACCCCCGTACCGGCGAAACCATCACCATTCCCGCCGGCAAGGTCGTGAAATTCAGGGCTGGCATTAATCTGAAAAAGCAGATACAGTAGCAGGACGGTTCTTGTTCCAACCCTCGGAACAGCCTTCCAGCCGCTAAGGAGTCTTCATGCTTATACCTGGTGAAAACGGACACAGCCCCTTCCCCTGGGATCTTCCCCTCTGGCAGCCTGACTACGCCATCTTTTTCGGCGTTCTCTATTCGGTAATCCTCATTCTCGGCATCGGCATCACACTGGCTTTCGCCCGCGCCATCAGGGATGCCAAAAGCACCGAGCACAAAGAGCACTAACCGCACGCGGAAAAACGTCCGCACCTGCACGCCGGAAGCCGCGGAAAACATGCTTTCCCGCGGCCTGACGTGTCTCGTCCCACCGCAGAAGGCGTTCTTATACGATGCGCAATATGCCGGGGAAGATCTGCCGCTGCAGGGGAACGCCTGTACTGTCGTCGAGAACGGAAACATATACGCAACATACGGCAGGTACGGCTCTGAGGCTGGTCGTACCGCTCCGTTCTTATTTTTTACATTTTTTTGCATTTTTCCCCGGAGTGAGGCACCCCGGGGACTTGCTTTTTGCAGCAAACTGTTTTAGCTTACATCTCTCCCTGCGCAAAAAGGTCCTGCATGTCGACTCTGTTCGGCTGCTGCGGCTTCCGCCGGGAAGCACATTTCCGTTTTTCCTTTCGGTTCATTCCCTGAGAACTGGCGGATCGGACGGAACAAGAGATTCGCTGAAAAGGG
>CALUTB010000061.1 GCA_944323575.1 uncultured Mailhella sp.
TCCTTCATGGCATCCTCCCTATGCCGACAATAAGAACTTTTTACCCTTTTGGCAATTAATGAGTCCTGAGCCTAAGTTCCGAGTCGTTCTTCAATATCAGCGTACAGTTCTCTATTTTATCCAGAATCTCTCCCTTGCGTCCAAGAGAGAGCTGTTTCATCCATGATTTCGGATTTTTTGATTTTCCTCTTGATATATCACTAAGATACACAAAGTTATCGTTTAACTGCCTAACCTCTTCCCTGTATTGCCTCTCTCTCACCAGGGAATCCTGCCCAGTCAGCGCAACCATCTTTTTAAAGGATGTCCTCTCCTGCATGGGGACATCATCCGCTATTTCCTCATCAAGCTTGCCGAAAAGATGAATACGGACAAGATCAAAAGCATTGTGGCTGCCTCTGGCCGGGTCGGAGGAATGAAAGGAATATGCCCACTTGTTATCGTACACAACCAGTCCATCCGCCGTTTCTCCCTCAGCATACGAATACCGGTTGGGAGCGTTCACCGAAGGAATATAGACCTCGGAAAGAAACTTCTGAATGGCCTCGTGAATGCCGTAAGTACGGCAGAACAGCCCTACGATTCCTCGCTTTTCACAGGGATCTACAGCTGTCGTCTGGCGTATACGCGGTACGGCTTTATCCCTTTCCGAGCGCGGCCATTTCATCGGATCGCGCCAGTCATCTCCATAGGAGAAAAGCAAGGCATCAGGGTCGGCCACAGGTGCATCAACCGTTCCGCTCCTGAACTCTCCGTCACTGGAAGTTGTGGGCCAGTACATCATGCGGTTGGCCTGAAACGTGCTGTCGTCACAGCGGTTGAGCCCGTAAGCCTCCGCGATTTTCCGCGCCACAGGTTCATATTCCTCTTCCGACACACCGCGTTCAAGAGGAAGAACAAGGCGGATTCGCGGTTTCTCGGGAGAATGGGAATGCGTGGTATGCCAGCAGCACAAGTAAGGACTCTGCGCGATGACATCAAAAACATCCGCTCCTCCTTCATCGAGGTCAAGAACAACAAGGCTGCGGCAAATCATCTTGCCCTTGCCGCGCATGCCGTCTTGAAGGTGCCCGCCAACGAATCCCCCTCTATCCTTATAGTTTCCCCTGGTTTCCTTGTCGGCTTCCTGATAGGCAGAGAAGGTTTCTTCCGTCCGCTTCGTTTCAAGAATGCGTTTTTTAAACTGTTCCCAATCCTCTTCCACATTGTGCCAGAACCGGGTTTTTCTGCTCTCGGCCCAGCTATATTTTATCATCATATTCAGTCCTTCTGATAATACTTGCATTCGTACCCGGCAGCCTTCAGCGGCAGGCCTTCCGCCCATTCCGGGGCGGCTTCCATGGCGCGGCACACATCTTCAAGAGTGCGTTCGGGTCCCGCTTCCACGACCACTTCATCGTGAATGTGCATGACAATTCCGGGTATTCCCTTCATGGCGTGGCAAAGAAGGTCGCGGGCGACCCCCTACGTGATGTTCTCCACAAACTTCGGCCCGTAGCTTGGTATGCGGCCCCAATGCTGTGTTTCGTCCATGCCCATGAAGGTCACGCTCTCTTTGCCAAAGCGATTTATTCCTATTTCTGGCTGCGGATAGGCCAGGCGGCGACCAGAAGGAAGCTGGATAAACAGAAAACCGAACCCTTTTCCAATACGGATATTCCGAACGGTGTTGGTCAAACCATATTTAACGGCTTCCTTAACGGCCCTGCCTATCTCCCACCAGTAATTCACAATACAGGGGCTTGCTGCTCGCCATGACGTGACAATTTCAGGAAGCTCTTCTTCGGTAAGCCCGGCTTTCAGAGCGCCCATGGCAATAAGCGCACCACTCCCGCCGCCGTATCCGCACGCGAGTTCCGCCACCTTGCCTTTTGCCCGTAAATGCCCGTTCTCGCCATGCTTAACCACAGGCACACCGAACATCTTGCTTGCAGACTGGCAGTAGATGTCGCCCCCTTGCCTGAAAAGCTCAAGCCGCCACTCTTCACCGGCAAGCCAGGCAAGAACTCTCGCCTCTATGGCAGAGTAATCAGCCACCAGGTATCGCATACCCTCAGAAGGAATAAACGCTGTGCGGACAAGCTGAGAGAGAACATACGGCACGCTGCCATAACGCTTTTCTACAGCTTCGTAGTCACCGGCCTGAACAAGCCTGCGCAGGGCATCAAGGTCTTCCACCTCATTGCGGGCAAGATTCTGTACCTGAACAATGCGACCGGCAAACCTTCCCGTGCGAGGGGCACCGTAGAACTGAATCATGCCGCGAACACGGTTATCCCCGCACGCAGCCTTTTCCATGGCCTGATACTTCTTCACGGACGACTTGGCGACCTGGCTTCGCAGTTCCAGAACAGGCTTCACTTCTTCCGGGCAGTCCTCAAGCAGCGTTTCCACAGCCTTTTTGTCCAGAGAATCAGCCTCTATTCCGTATCCGCCAAGCCAGTTCTTCAGCTGGGAAACACTGTTGGGGTTGGGAAGCCCTGTCATTCTCCTCATGCTTTCCAAAGCTCTGCCTGCCGCTATGCTGTTCATGTCTATGGCAGAGCGGACAAAGGCCCTGTCCACAAGCACGCCGCGGTCGTTAATGCTCTGGTCCATGGCGTATTCCTCCCAGAGCCATTCTGGAAGCGGAATACGGGAAAGGCGGCCTTGAATATCCTTCTCCACCTCAACATCCCGGGCATTGTACCTTTTAAAAGTAGCCCACTTGTCGGGGGCGTGACAGGGAAAATTTCTGGTGTGGCCGCCATTTGCCTTGGTAGGCCTGCACGGAACGCAGAAATACCGGATAAGGTTCGCTCCCTCCGCCATCTTCTGCTGCTCAAGGCCGAGAACTTTACCGCAGTCTTTCAGCGTCATCGGCAAGCCCAAGGTCGCGGCAAGCACCATCGTACAGCGCCACGCCCCGGGTGCAGGTAGCTTCCTTCGGGCAGGCCGAGATACCGGGAAAGGCAGATTCGCTCAAATTGCGCATTGAAGGCCCATTTCTCTATATCCGGTGCTGCCAGGGCGTAATGAACATCCTCTGGAAGCGCTTCCCCTGAGGCGATATCAACAACGCTCACAGGCCCGTCATCCACAGAATAGGCAAAGAGAAGGATTTCAAAGTCCGGCCTCTCCACATAGGCATACACGCCTGAGTTCTTCAGAGCAGCAGACGAAAATGTTTCTATATCGATGCTTATCTTCCTCATGATACGCTCCTTGGAGACGGGGGGCTTTCGCCCCCGCCGTCCTGCTTGGTTATCCGGGGAAGATGCTGGGAGAGGTGCCGTTTTCAGGACTTGCGCAGCCGAAGTCCTTGAGGGCATCGGCTCGGGTGTAGGTGTTTGCGTCACCAAGCTTCTGAACAGCGAAGAACGTAGCCTTGATGCCGCGTTTTCCCTGATAGTTATACGCGTAAAAGCCAAGGGAAACACGCCCTGATATGCCGTCATAAACTTCACGTTCGTTCGTGATAGCCCCGCCTGATGCATTCACAACAAAGGGGGGAGTTACGGATGTGGCGTTCAAAAAATCTTGCCCTTAAAGCGTATATCCTGAGGGCGAGCAATATCCCCGTCGCCGAGCGGCAAGTTCAGTTCTCTCAGGGGCGGTACAGCTCCCCCATCTGCCAGCAAGTCAAGCCCTTTTTGATAGGCCTCTTCGATACACCTCTGTATGCTGCCGATGCACGGATCGTTCTTATCGAATACCGCGCACAGGCTGTACTGCTCACGACCGAAGGCGTTTTTTCTTGGATGGAAGATATTCAGGAAGTAGAAATGAACGGAAGGCGTTGTGAATCTTACATAAGAATCATACATGATGAGAGCTCCTCATGGAGTATTGTGGCTCTTCCTTTCGGCTCTCAGAGCCGTCTTTAGCGGAAGAGAGGGTTGACAAAAGTCCTTTCCCACCCCACAAAGAAGGCAGGAAGGTGCAGTATCCAGCTGTGCTGCCGGTCTTTACTTGTTAGGTGTCCGGTCGCATTAGTGTGAGAGCGTTTCGTGTTTATATCGTTATCATTGCGCCTCCTTGCCGATCTTCCGATCGGTGCTTTTTTACGCCCGCTTAAGATGGCAGTCTTTTGCGGGCTTCTTTATCTGACACATATTCCTTTATCGCCCCTAACATTACGGCGCGGCAGGAACGCTATTTATGGATGGACCGGGGGGAGTTTTTGACGTACTCATCAAGGTCTTTCTGGTCCCATACTGTGGCTCTGGGTGACAATTTGTATCCTTCTGCAATTTTCCCCTCCGCAACCTTACGGAAAAAGGTTGAAAGACCAATACCCAGATAGCCGGCACTTTCCTTGGCCCGATAGAATTTCTTTTTCATCGGCATCCCTCAGTTTAGGGTTGAAAGGTTCCTCCCTACGATAGCGCTGAGTAGGGTAGCGTTTTCCCAGTCTTTCTTTTGCCACACGGAAAATATTTTGTCAGTCAACATATCAAGATTCAGTCTTTTTTTTTAAAGTTGATTTGTTGATTGGCGATGTTGATTATGACCGCTTCGCCCACACGTTCTTTTCGGCTATGTGCATCGCTACCATTGTCATCTTTTATATTTAATGAGTCCTAAACATGGTCTATGACTCGCTGAGGGGTGCGTTTATTCCATCTCGCCTTGGGACAGTCCCAAAGAAAAACACTCCGGCACGCCCTCCAGGGAGTCCCCCGATGCTCCGCATATCGACTTCCCGCCATGAAAACTCTATACTCACAGCCTCTGTTTTTCGTTTTACCTGTTTGAGAGTGACTCATGGCCGTCAAGAAATCGGAAATATACTCGTCTCTCTGGGCAAGCTGCGATACCCTTCGCGGCGGCATGGATGCCAGTCTGTACAAGGACTATGTGCTGTTCATGCTGTTCATCAAATACGTATCGGACAAGTTTGCCGATGCCGGTCCCTTTGCCGCGTTCAAAATCCCCGCAGGCTCCAGCTTTGCCGACATGTGCCGTCTCAAGGGTCAGTCCGATATCGGCGACAAGATCAACAAGCAGATCATCCAGCCCATCATCGACGCCAACAGCGCTACGCTGGCCCGCACGGACTTCCCGGATTTCAACGACGCCACCAAGCTCGGCACGGGCAAGGAAATGGTGGACCGGCTCACCTCGCTCATTACGATTTTTGAAGACAAAAGGCTCGACTTTTCCAAGAACCGCACGGACAACGACGATCTTCTCGGCGACGCCTACGAATACCTCATGCGGCATTTCGCCACGGAAAGCGGCAAGAGCAAGGGGCAGTTCTACACGCCTTCCGAGGTCAGCCGCGTGATCGCCAAGGTCATAGGCATACGGCCCGAAAACGTGACCAAATCGACCTCGGCCTATGATCCTACCTGCGGCTCCGGCTCTCTTCTGCTCAAGGTGGCGGCCGAAGCCGGACGTGACATCACCCTCGAAGGACAGGAAAAGGACGTGATGACCGTAGGCCTTGCCCGCATGAACATGCTTCTGCACGGCGTGTCCGACGCCGTCATTGCCGCCGGCAACACGCTTGCCAACCCCAGATTCACGGACAACGGCCATCTGCGCACCTACGACTATGTGGTGGCCAATCCGCCTTTTTCCGACAAGAAATGGTCTCTCGGCTTTCTGCCGGAAAACGATCCCTACCAGCGCTTCACCTGGGGCGTGCCGCCCGCCAAGCAGGGCGACTACGCCTATCTGCTCCACATCATCCGCTCCATGAAGCCCTCCACGGGCAAGGGGGCCTGCATTCTGCCGCACGGCGTGCTTTTTCGCGGCAATGCGGAGGAAGTCATCCGCAGGAACCTCGTGGACTCCGGCTATCTCAAGGGCATCATCGGTCTGCCCGCCAACCTGTTCTACGGCACGGGCATTCCGGCCTGCATTCTCGTGCTGGACAAGGAAAACGCCGTGTCCCGCAGGGGCGTGTTCATGATCGACGCCTCAAAGGGCTTTGCCAAGGACGGCAACAAGAACCGCCTGCGCGAGCGCGACATTCACCGCATCGTCACGGTGTTCACGGCCATGCAGGACGTGCCGGGCTACGCGCGCATGGTTTCCCGGGAGGAAATCGCGTCTGAAAAGAACAACTATAACCTGAACCTTCCCCGCTACATCGACGGCAACGACGAGGAAGACATTCACAGTCTCGACGCCCACCTCAACGGCGGCATTCCCAACCGGGACATCGACGCCATGGCCGAAACGTGGAAGGCTCTGCCGCATTTGCGCGCCAAACTTTTTTCCCCCATTCCCGGCACGGAAAAAAGCATGCTTGCCGTTCCGAGGGAGGAGCTGAAGGACGCCGTTCAGCAGCACGACGAATACAAGGAGCTCGTGCTTGAAGCCGGCGAGGTCATGAAATCATGGCAGGAAAAGAACGTGCCGCTCATGCAGCAGTTCGGCATGGGAGAGAGCCCCAAGAAGCTGATTTTCACGCTTTCGGAAAGCATGCTTGAAGCCTTCCGCCCCGTGCCTCTGGCGGATGCCTATGCCCTGTATCAGAGCCTCATGGAATACTGGGCCGACGTCATGCAGGACGACTTTTATCAGATATCCGCCGACGGCTGGAAGGCGGAACCTACCTGGGAAACCAAAGGCCGCAAAAAGGTATGGCACTGCGACCTGCTGCCCAAGGAATACATAGTCAACCGCTATTTTTCCAAAGAAGAGGCCGAACTTCTTAACCTTGAAACCGCGCAGGAATCCGCCAAACAGGAAAAAGAGGCGCTGGAGGAAGACAACAAGGGCGAAGACGGCGTTTTCAGCGAACTCGAAAGCATAAAGAAAGCCCCCGTGAAGGCGCTGCTCAAGGAAATCAAAAACGATGCCGACAGGGCCGACGATGCCGCCGTGCTGAAGGAATGGCTGCGCCTCGACGACACCATGACTAAACTCAAGCCGCAAATAAAAAGCGTGGAAGAAGACCTGGATAAAAAGGCCGAAGCACAGTACGCCAGGCTGGACGAAGCCACGCTCAAGGACATTCTTGTGCACGACAAGTGGATGCCCGTGCTGGAATTTGCACTTGCCGAAGAACTGGGCCAGGCCGTGCGACATGTGGAACAGCGCATTCTGGAACTGGATGCCCGCTATGCCCACACCCTGCCCGAACTCGTCCGCAACGTGGATGAGCTTTCCGCCCGCGTGGCCGAACATCTCAAGAGGATGGGTCTGTCATGGAACTGAAGCCCGGCTACAAAATGACGGAAGTGGGAATTGTCCCCGAGGATTGGATATCTTTTGAATTAGGAAAATGTGGCAGTCTTCAAAGACAGGCCATTATTCCATCATCATATCCTCATCAAGTATTTTATGAATACAGTATGCCAGCATTTGACGATGGTAAAAATCCTATTAAGGTTTATGGCAAAGATATACTCAGTAACAAAACTATAATTAGAGGACAACTTATCCTATTTAATAAGTTAAACGTTCGACAAAAACGTGTATGGCTTATTAATAATACTAATAAAAACTCTATATGTTCAACAGAATTCCTCCCTTATAAAACAAAAAAAATTATTATTTCTTTACTAAAACAGATTTTACTAACAGATAAAGTAACACTATACTTTGAAAATAGATCAACAGGAACATCAAACAGCCAAAAACGTATTACCCCGAATACTTTTTTAGAATTTAAATGTTATCTTCCTCTATCACTTACGGAGCAGCAGGCTATTGCCGCCGCGCTGTCCGACGTGGACGAGCTGTTGAGCAGCCTTGACCGGCTCATCGCCAAGAAAAAGGACATCCGGCTGGCGACCATGCAGGAACTTCTCACCGGGAAAAAGCGGCTGCCGGGATTTGATGAGCCTTGGAGTGAAAAATTATTTGGAGAACTTTTTGAATTTCTGCCAACGAATGCATATACTCGAGCTCAATTTACTGACGAAGGAACGATTAATAACATTCATTACGGCGATATATTAATGATGTATGAAAACTACATAGATGTAAATAAAAGCACACTTCCATTTATTAATGAATCATTATCCAATAAATTATATACAAAAAAAAGTTTTGTAATGAATGGAGATATAGTTATTGCAAATACAGCAGAAGACTACACAGTAGGAAAAGCTGTTGAAGTTATCAATGTGAATAGAAAAATACTTTCTGGCCAACATACATTTTTATGTAGGCCAAAAATAGAATTTATAAAAAAATTTCTTGGTTATATCATTAACGCATATTATTTTCAAAATCAAATAAATACATATATAACAGGAATAAAAGTATATTCTATTAGTAAATTCAACATATCAAAATTAAAATTAAAATTTCCTATTAACCTAAAAGAACAACAGGCAATAGTGTCTATTCTTTCCGACATGGACGCCGAAATAGAGGCTCTGGAAGCACGACGCGACAAGGTGCGGAACATCAAAACAGGCATGATGCAGGAACTGCTTACCGGGAAAACCAGACTTATCAGCGCAGGAGAAACGGCATGACGGACAGACTTCGCTCGGAACGGGAAACGCAGAACCGCGTCATCAGGCTGTTTCAATCGCTGGGCTACGACTACCTCGGCAACTGGGAAAAACGGCCCCAAAACAGCGCCGTGGAGTTTGCGCAGCTGGAAGCATTTCTCAGGAAAAGCGGCGCAAATTCCGCCCAGATTTCCGCTGTGGAAACCACCATCAACAGGGAACTGGCCGCACTGCATCAATCGCTCTACGAAGCCAACCGCAAAATCTACAACCTGCTCAGGTACGGCGTGCATGTTCGCACGAGCGTCGAACAGCCGAGCGAAACGATTCGCCTCATCGACTGGGAGCACCCGGAAAACAACGACTTCGCCCTTGCCGAAGAAGTCACGCTGAACCAGGGCGGCGACGTGCGACGCCCCGATCTCGTACTGTACCTCAACGGCTTTGCCGTGGGCGTCATCGAACTCAAGCGCTCGTCCGTCACCGTGGGCGACGGCATCCGTCAGCTCATCACCAACCAGCAGGACAACCCCTATTTCTTCGTAGCCGCCCAGCTGGTCTTTGCCGGAAACGACACGGAAGGCCTTTATTACGGCACCTGTCTGACCGGTGAGCAGTTCTTCGTGCGCTGGAAGGAAAAGCACGATCAGCCCTCCACCGTGCCCGGCTGTCACCTGGATGTGCCCCTTTCCCAGATGTGCGAAAAATCCCGCCTGCTGAACTTCATGCATGACTGCGTCATTTTCGACGGCGGCATCAAAAAGGTTCCGCGTCCGCATCAGTATTTCGGGTTCAAGGCGGCGCAGGAACGCATACGCCGTCATGAGGGCGGCGTCATCTGGCACACGCAGGGATCGGGCAAGACCATTCTCATGGTCATGCTGGCCAAATGGATTCTTGAACATTACCCCATGGGGCGCGTGCTCATCATTACCGACCGCACGGAACTCGACACGCAGGTGAGCGGCGTCATGGCCAGCACCGGAGCCTCGGGCGGCAATCCCGACGACTCGCGCGTCAACAGCAGAGCTGAACTGCAAAACAAGCTGTCCGCCGCATCGCCGCGCCTCATGTGCGCCCTCATACACAAGATTGAACTCGGCAACGAACCGGCTCCCGACGTGCACGGCGATTTTTACGTGCTCGTGGACGAATGTCACCGCACGCAGAGCGGCAAGTTTCATGCAAAAATGAAAGAATGGCTTCCCAACGCCATTTTCATAGGCTTTACCGGCACTCCCCTGCTTAAGGCCGACGCCAAATCCACGCGGGCCGTGTTCGGCACCTACATTCACACCTACAAATTCCCCGAAGCCGTGGCCGACCGCGTGGTGCTGGATTTGAAATATGAAGCCCGCACCATTCCGCAGGAACTCACCTCAAAGGAAAAGGTGGACGCCTGGTTCACCGCCAAAACCGTCGGCCTGTCCGCCTATCAGAAGGCCCTTTTGCGCAGCCGCTGGGGGACCATGGAAAAAATTCTGAGTTCCAGGGGAAGAAAGGAAAAGATCGTCCGGGACATCTGCATGGACTTCGACCTCAGACCCCGACTTTCCAGTGAACGGGGCACGGCCATGCTGGTGACGGGTTCCATATACGACGCCTGTCAGTATTTCCGTCTGTTCGAAAACGACACCCCTCTGAAGGGAAAATGCGGTCTGATAACATCCCTGGATCATACCAATACAGACTGCTCCCGCGAACCCGACAAGGGCGAGGAACAGTACAAAAAAGAGACCTATAAACAGTTCATTCTCGGTGACGAATTTTCGTCGCTGGCAGCCTACGAAAAGGAAATGAAGCGTCGCTTCATTAAGGAGCCGGCACGCTGCAGACTGCTTATTGTCGTGAGCAAGCTGCTGGTCGGCTTCGACGCCCCCTCGTGCAGCTACATCTACCTCGACAAGAAGCTTCAGGATCACGCGCTCTTTCAGGCCATTACCCGAACCAACCGCCTCGACGGCGACGACAAGGATTTCGGCCACGTCGTGGACTACAAGGAACAGTTCAAGTCCGTGCAGGAATCCATAGCCGTGTACAGCGCCGACGAGCTGGAACCTTCCCCCGGCGCATCCGCCGGGGACGACAACATCTTTCTGCACGACTGGCTTGAAGAAGGCAGAAAACAGCTCGATGAAACAAGACTGGCCATAAAGCAGCTCTGCGATCCCGTGCCGCCGCCCCGCGAACTGGAAAACTTTCTGGTCTTCTTCTGCGGCGAAGCCTCTTCTCCAACCGCCCTTGCCGACACCGCCCCCCTGCGCGACAGCCTGTACATTCTTACCGCGCGCCTTCTGCGCTTTTACGGCGACATTGCCCGCAACATGACGGAAGCTGGCTATTCCCCCGCCGAAACAAGGGAAATTGAAGCTGAATGCCGCTTTTTTGCCGAACTGCGCGAATCCGTCAAAAAGCACGCCGGTGAGGAACTCGATCTCAAGCCCTACGAAAGAGACATGCGCCATCTCATCGACATGTACATACGCGCCGATGAACCCCATGTTCAGGGTTCGCTTCAGGATTATTCCCTCATCGACCTCATCGTCAAAAGCGGCATACACGAAGCCATTGCCCAAAAATGGCAGGACAAAACCTCGCGCAGCTCCGTAGCCGACGGCATCGTCAACAACCTGCGCAAGGCCGTCAACGACAAGAAGGAAACCGATCCGAAGTTCTACGAAGCCATGTCGAAGCTTCTGGGCGACCTTCTGGAAGAACAGCGGCGCGGAGCCCTGGCCTATGAGGAATTTCTGAAAAAAATGGAAGAGCTGGCCCAGAAAATTGCTTCCGGCGACACCAGTTCCCAGGGCATGCCCGAAAAACTCAAAGCCCATCCCTTCGCCGTGACGATGTACAATACCCTTGCCGCCCTGAAAGGCGACTTCTTCGTCTGCCCTGCCGATCCCGAAGAAAAGGCCTCGCTGGCCATGAGCATAAAAACAGCCATGGACAACGGAGCGCCAAGCGCATGGCGCGGCGTGCCCGCCCGGGAAAACATCATCCAGGGGCTGATCTATCCGCTGCTGAACAACGACGAACAGGCCACTCGCGCCCTGTTCGACATCATCAAGGCCGGTCCGTTCTACCATGAGTAGCAGCACGGAACTCATTACTGTCGGCGACCTGACCATTCCCGTCAGGCGCAAGAACATCAGGCACGTGCACATTGCCGTCTATCCCCCGGACGGTCATGTGTGCATTTCCGCGCCCCTCGACAGACGCAGCGAAGTCATCCGGGCCTTCGCCCTCACAAGGCTAGGCTGGATAAAGGCCAGACAGGCGGAATTTCAAACGCAGTCCAGACAGGGCGAGCTTGATTTCATCACCCGGGAAAGTCATTACCTGTGGGGGCGGCGCTATCTTCTGGTGGTGGAAGAAGAGGAAGGCGCCCCCCGCGTTGAGGTCATGCCCCGGCAAATCGTGCTCACGGTTCGCCCGGGCAGCGACAAGGCCTGCCGGGAACGCATCATGCACGACTGGCACAAGTCCCTGCTCCGCAAGGAAGTTGCTCCGCTCATCCGCCAGTGGGAAAAAACGCTCGGCGTCACTGTAAACGCGTTCTTCGTGCAGAAAATGAAAACCAAATGGGGAAGCTGCACCCCTGGTCGCGGTTATGTCCGCTTTAATACGGAGCTTGTGAAAAAGCCTAAGGACCTGCTTGAATACGTCGTCGTACACGAGCTGTGTCATCTTCTGGAACCTAGGCACAGCGAAAAGTACTTTACCCTGCTTTCCCATTACTATCCCCATTGGAAAGAATCCAGAGACTTTCTCAATGAGCTGCCAGTAGCATAACTGAGGTTATCCGTATCATAATAGTCCGGGAGCATCATAACGATGCCCCTTTGTGTCTTATCGATAACGTCCAGTATCTTGCGCACAATTTCGGGCTCAGTCGGTTAGACTGTGTTTACACGATGTTTATGTTTGAGAAGCCCATCAATTCTGCAAGAGTGTGCTTATGGTGAATCCTCAACGTCGCCATGACATCTCAGATGCTGCATGGGCCTTAAGGTGTTCAACAGCAAAATACACTTGTCCGTGGATGCGCATGGTATACCGGTCAGATGAAGGAATGCGAATTTCGGTTTAAGCAGACAAGAGGATACCTATCTTCTGGTGCTAAAAACGCTCAGAGGTTATCCTCTCATCGAATCAAGAGCTGTATTTTTATATAACATTGTGAAATTACATAATTATTTATTTTTCTTGCCTGTTATCGTATAACCTGGCCACACCATTCCCTGGATGATAAAAAAAGTCCACTACAGATGCAGTGGACTTCATTTTTTTCATAAGGGAAAATATATTATGCCACCAGGCTGCTTCCTCTAACATCGGAAGCTGGCTGTAAAACACCTTTCGGTGAAATTGTAAGTGACTGTAATGTGGTAACGGACTTCAGTGTTGATGGCTTATACGCATGGCCATTTTTTAATGCGTCAAGCCAGTTCGCCCATTCCTGCATCATCTGAACACGCTCAGGCATATAGAGAGCACGGTTGTACGCTGCCCGTACAGTATTCTTCTCAACATGAGCCAGTTGGGCTTCAATCACATCAGGCCGATAGCCAAGCTCATTAAGGAAAGTAGAGGCCATTGCCCGGAATCCGTGTATGCACATCTCGTTCTTTTCATATCCCATGCGCCGCAGCGCATTAAGAAGCCCCACATCGCTGATGCAACGTGTTTTTGACATGGGAGAAGGGAATAACATCTCTCCATCACCTGTAAACTCCCTGAGTTCAATGAGCAGAGCTTCAACTTGATGAGCCAGCGGAACTATGTGTTCCTTGCGCATCTTCATGCGAGAAGCCGGTATCGTCCAGATATGCCTTTCAAAATCAAACTCCTCCCATCGTGCCCCTCGCAGTTCATGGGAACGAACAAATACATAGGGCAAAATTCTCAGTGCATACAGCATGATAATTCCCCCACTGTAGTTTTCTATGTCCGCTAACAACTGCTTTACTCTCTCCGGTGTTGTAATAGCAGCCCGATGCCCTCTTATAACCCGACGGGAGAGGGAACGAGTCAGCGACTGGGAAAAATAATTTTGTATGTAACCTACATCGCAGGCATAGCGGCATACGGCCTCCATAATGCCGGCTACTCGTTTTGGCATATCGGAAACACCGCCTTCATCAACGCGAAGCAGCACCTTGATAAGGTCAGGCCTCGTGAGTTCTGAAATCGGTCTCTCTCCTATATAGGGAAAAACGTGCTTGATAAGCCTTTGCATTTTCAGCCTTCGGGTGTTTTCGCTCTGCCCCGCAGTTTGGCGCACATGCCATTCACGGGCAACAGCTTCAAATGTACGGCCCTGCACAGCCGCCTCGTGTTTTTCCCGTTCTGTTTTCCATTTTCTTTCATCGTTAGGGTCAAGCCCCATTTCAAGTAACCCCTGTAACCGAATACGTTCTTCGCGTGCAGCTTTTAGAGGGACTGCAGGATATTCCCCTATAGTGTACTGATTATCTTTCGTCCCATCGCGCCAAATAAAGCGCCAGATTTTCTTCTTGCTGGGGAGAATAAAAAGATAGAGTTTTTCCCCATCACACAACTTATACGGCTTCTCCGCAGGCTTTGTTTTTTTGATGGCAGCATCAGAAAGCCTATTAATTCCTCTCATAAGACCTCCGTAATCCACTGTTTTTGTTAGTGAATTTTCAGAATTCAGGTATGGAGCCTTCATACCTGAAAATGGCTCTTTTTCCATACCTGATTCCATACCTGAATCAGCACGGTATTCACAAACACCACCTGGGAGTACGCGAGAGTGTAAAGGATTAAAAAAGTGAAGTCCCACAAGCAATTAGATAGCTTATGGGACTTCCTGAATTTTTTTCTGGCGGAGGGAGAGGGATTTGAATTTTTAATTTATCCTATTGATAATATTTATAATAATTATTTTTAATTCATCAAAAGATACACATATAGGTACACAAGTTGCACAAGACAAAAGCCTGCAACGCCGTATGAATAACGACGCTTTGCCTGTCGTCCTGTCTCTCCCCTGTCAACGGAAATTTTGAAAGCCTCTTCCATGTTCAGATCAGGTTAGTCGACAGGTTATCTTTAATGAGAGGAAAATGCACCTCGATAGATACCTTTCGCGGTGCTTTTTGTCTATTCACCTTCCTCCGTCTCTTTCTCGAT
>CALUTB010000062.1 GCA_944323575.1 uncultured Mailhella sp.
TACGAGCAATCTGTTCATGAGAAAGATAAAAAAGTTCCTTCATGGCATCCTCCCTATGCCGACAATAAGAACTTCTTCCCCTTTTGGCAATTAATAAGTCCTGAGCCTACATAACTATGGCGGAAACCGTTTTGGTTCTCTTACCGGAGAAAGTCAGGGCACAGGTTTTCTTTGTTCGGGGAAAGTTCGGATTGCAGGTACGATGTCTGGGATAACTTTGCCGAGAGTTGTGCTGAAGCAGACCGTGGGGTGTCGCGAGAGCGTATGGGCAGTCCTTCATATTTCAGCATCGGCAAACGTCGGAAAAGTGGTCAGGCGCATAGGATGAACCCATATACGCCTGATGTATAGAAGTAGGAAGGTTACGCTGCTATTTGCGGAATATTTCTGGATATGGAGTGCATGTGCTTGTCGATCGATAGGTGACCTTCATGTTTCAGAGCATTTTTTCGTAAATGTTTTTCAGATGTTACGCAGGTCGTTTTCGGTAAGTTCCAGCCCCCGGAGAGCATTCTGGTACATAACTTTGTCCCTGATGGTGTCATTTTTGAAATAGGTTTCATAGACCTCGACCGCCGGTTTCATGGGAATGAACGGATAGGCGGAGCCGAACACTATCTGGTCCTGTAGAAAACCGTTGGCGGCATCGACATACGGACGGGTGTAGTGGGTGTTGATGCCGTACATGTCGGGACAGAGATAAAGATTCGGATGGGTGAGCGCCACGTGGATGATTTCATTTACATAGGGGACATGACCGTGAAGGTCGAAAACCCGAAGTCGGGGAAAGGTCTTCATCATGTCGTCGATATAGAAGACGGGCTGAGAACCGTAGATGCATCCGCCGGTAAGAAAGAGGGGAATGTCCTGTTCTTGCATATAGGAGAAAAGCGGCTGAAGCGACTTGTCGTTGATGGGGAGTTCGGGAGTTTGACTGAAGCCGAAGGGGAGCTCCAGGGAAAGTCCGGTGCAGGGGCCGTTGACGACGTATTTTTCGGCATCGGCGATGGCACGCTGGACATGATAGCCGTTGACGGCAATAGCTCCCTGAAGTCTATCGGGATAGCGGGTAACGATGTCGACAACATCCTCAGCCGGAACGATGGGGTCGGACTGAGGGGCAAAACTCCATCGTGCCTCTGCTATACCGAGATTGATGCCGGCTTCATCCATTTCGCGGCAGCAGAGTTCCATGGAGCGCTTGACCACGGATTCTGGCAGCTCATAGCCGAACATGCAGCCGTAGGTAGGGAAAATATCGGTGGTAGATTTAAGGAAACTTTCAGTAACGGGACGAAGTCTCATGTCGATAATCATGACCAGCTCCTTACAGATGGTGATGAAGAGATTCGGTCCCCGGCACAGGGGGCAGGGGAAAGGCATGCCGGAAAGCCTGCTTCTGCAAATGCAATTTCCGTGCCAGTCGTATGGGAATACAGAGAGGATTCCCGGAAGAGAGGAGAGCAGGAAAACGTTTTTCCTTCTTTTCTGAGCCACAGGGAATGGAGATGAACACACAAAAAAAGACGGAAGCTGGGGGATATCTTCCGTCTTTTTTTTGAATATATGGTAATGTATATTATGTGATATTGTACTGCTTCAGTTTTCTTGAAACCGTCACATAGCTTACGCCGATGGCTTTGGCGATACTTCGGCAGTCTTTATGCATGATAAACGCCTGTTGAAGTACTCTTTTTTCCGCATCTTCTACGGCCTTTTTTAATGGAACAAGGCTTGTTTTATTTTTATAGATGCTGTCGTCCTGTTCAATAAGATATTTTTCCGTAATGACGGGAGCTGGGCAGAGCAGAACAAGACGCTCTATCATATTGTCCAGCTCGCGAATATTTCCGTGCCACGGCATTTTCATCAGTTTCTTGACGACTCCATCGGACATGGTTTTGGATGTTGAATATATCTTATTATAATAATTTAAGAAATAGGCAATTAAATCAGGCATGTCTTCCTGCCTTTCCCTGAGGGGGGGAACCATGAGCTGAAGTACGTTCAGGCGATAGTACAGGTCGCTTCGGAAGTCCCCTGCGGCTACCATGGCGCCGAGGTCCTTATTTGTTGCGGCAAGGATGCGAACATCTATGGAAATATCTCTGGTGCCGCCTACCCGGTGGAATTTTTTTTCCTGCAGAACCCGCAGCAGCTTTACCTGCATGGGCAGCGAAAGTTCTCCTATTTCGTCAAGAAACAGGGTACCCTTGTTGGCTACTTCGAAGTAGCCCATTTTCATGCTGGAGGCACCGGTAAAGGCCCCCTTTTCATAGCCGAAGAAGGCGGATTCCAGCAGGCCTTCTGGAATGGCTCCGCAGTTTACGGCTACAAACGGCTCTTTCTCCCGGTTGCTGTATTTATGGATGAGCTTGGCGATTTCGCTTTTGCCGGTGCCGGACTCTCCAAGAATGAGCACAGTAGCGGTAGTTGATGCCATTCTGTTGATAAAATTGATGATTCTTTTATGATGGATCCCGCTCGGCATACACAGTGTCCTTTCATCTTCCGGCGGCTTGCGCGGCTCATTGAGCAGTCCTATAGGGATATTCAGCTTGCCGATATCTGATATGAATGTTTCAAGTTCTCGTACGGTTGCAATGACATACTCCACATTCCCCTCACTGTCGAAGACGGGAGTGTTGGTAATATATTTTTCGCGTCCGCTGGGTCCTATGCTTTTGGCGTGCATGATACGCTTTTCGCGGAATGCAAGAGGGACGAACCCTCCGAAAACATGATCGTTTTCTTTTAATTCTTCCCAGGTGTGTCCGATAAATTCTTCCTTGTTGACCATATTTTGTTCAAGTGCCGCCTTGTTGGCATAAACAAGGACAGTATCCTTGTCCCAGATAAAGATTCCGTCCGGGGAATGGTCAAGGATTTTGCAAAGTGTCTCGTAGTCCATAGTTTTCTGCAGATATACTTTGTTGTGTATACAGAACCGATGAGGGGAGGAATGTACTCTGAAGAGATAATGACAGAATATCCTTTTCGACCGGAAAAAGCTACGCATACTAGGGTATAATTTCGCGATTATTGTTACAAAAAATATAATACACATATAACATATTGTTATAAAAAATAAAATTTGTTTCATATGTGAAACAGCTTTAAACAGAAGTGTTTTATCTCAAGAAAACTCCCTTTCTGGTCCCTTGCCGTAGCTGAAAAGGAACAGGTAAAGTTTTTGATGCAAAATTAAAAGATAATAAAAATTATATTGTTATGGTAATCTCTTGGGTGAGATTCCTTGGCATACTTCTTGCAAATATGAAAAACGGAGAAGGAGGAACATATGAACAGACTATGGATGTCTTGCTCCATTGGCAGTCTGCAGCTTCCGTCGAGACTGGTTTGCACCGCTGCTGGCGAAGGGATGTGCGACGGGCGTTTTCATGCCACGCCACGTCTTGTGGAGCGGTACCGGGAACTGGGAAAGGCGGGAGTCATAGGCCTTCTCATTACAGGGCATGCGTTTGTCTGTCCGGAAGGACGACGCCGGGAAGCACAGATATCCGCTGCTGATGATGACGGCATTCCGGCTCTGACAGAGGTTGCGACGGCGGCAAAGGCGGACGGAAGCCGCATATTTCTTCAGCTGAGTCACGGCGGCCTGTGCTGCGAGCCGGAGCTTACCGGTATGCCGTCGCTGGGGCCGAGTGCTGCAGCGCATGCCCCGGAATATGCCGGACGGGCCATGACCACGGAAGAGGTGCAACGCGTTCCCGAACTGTTTGCCCGGGCCGCCCGCCGTGCTCAGCTGGCCGGCTTTGACGGTGTGGAGCTGCATATGGCTCACGGTTTTCTGTTCAGCGAATTCCTCTCTCCTTTTTTTAATAAGCGGGAGGACGAATATGGAGGCTCTCAGGAAAACAGAACGCGTCTGGCCGTACAAACCATTATGGCCGTACATGATACCTGCGGCAGAGATTTTCCCGTTATTGCCAAAATTAATTCGGGGGACGGCGTTGAAGGCGGAATGACGCTGGAGATGGCCCTGCATTCCGCCAGGATGATGCAGCAGGCGGGACTTGACGGTCTGGAAATAAGCGGAGGTTTCTGTTTTCAGAAAAAACAGAGTGATACGCCCATGAAACCTGTCTCTCTGAAAAGCGGCGCGGGTATAGGATATTTTCGTGAGGCTGCGCGGCGTTTTCATAAGGAGTTTTCCATTCCCGTCATTATGGTGGGAGGTATTCGTACCTTTGATTTTGCCGAGGAAATTCTTACCCGGGGCGAGGCCGACATGGTGGGCATGTGTCGTCCTCTGATTCGCGAACCGTCGCTGGCACGTCGCTGGTATCGAGGTGAGACGGTTTCTTCAGACTGTCTCTCATGCAATGCTTGTGTGAAACTTTCCAGAACTTCTGCAGGACTTTGCTGCCCCGTTAAAAAAGCGGGGTGCTGAGCGGCGAGCAGTTCTGGCAGACTATGAAAAAGGAGACGCCATGACTCTTACGAGAAAGTCTCTGGCTCCTGTCGCTACCGCAATGGCCGTCATTCTGTGCGTCTTTCAGGTGTATGCCACAGGCGGCATAGGAGTGCTTGAAGCTCCGGTCCTCAGAGCGGGGCACCTCAGCATGATTCTGTTCCTAACCTTTTTCTGGATTCCTCCAAGAAAGGACAAGGATCCGTTATGGATGGTCTTGCTGGACATAGTGCTGGCCCTTGGAGCCATGTCGGTTTTCGGGTACATTCTTTATGACTTGGACGCCATTCTGAACCACATGCGCTATGTGGATGACGTAACGCCGGAAGCCATCTTTTTCGGTACGCTGTGTATGCTTCTTGTGCTGGAGGCCACGCGTAGACTTTCGGGGTGGCCGCTGGTCATCGTTTCGGCGGTATTCATAGCCTATGCGCTGCTCGGACAGTATCTTCCCGCCGTTGTGAGGCATGACGGCATAACCTATGACCGTTTCATTGAAACGATGTTTCTGCTGACCGACGGCATTTACGGCATTTCTCTGTCCACGGCATGTACCATGATTTTTGCCTTCTGCATGTTCGGTGCTTTTCTTGAAACTTCCGGCATGAACGGTGTGTTCATGGATCTGTCCTGCCTGCTGACCAGAAATTCAAAGGGTGGCCCGGCCAAGGTTGCTATTTTTGCATCTGCCCTGTTCGGCTCCATATCCGGTTCGGCTCCTGCCAATGTATACGCCACGGGTGTTTTTACCATTCCTCTCATGAAGCGCGTAGGCTATCGTCCGGCTTTTGCCGGAGCCGTTGAGGCCGTGGCCTCCACTGGTGGACAGATTATGCCTCCCGTCATGGGCGCCGCAGCGTTCATCATGGCAGACCTTACCGGGCTCGGCTACCTTGCCGTCATCAAGGCTGCACTTCTTCCCGCCGTGCTGTACTATCTAGCCCTGTGGATAATGATACACTTCGAAGCGTGCAAATACGACCTTGGTACCATACCTGCGGAAGAAGTGCCAGACAAGAAAAGCGTTATCCGTCGCTTTTACTACCTGCTGCCTATTTTCCTTCTTATCATGCTCCTGCTGTCCGGTCGCTCCGTGAACTTTGCCGCCTTTGGAACCACGCTGTTCATAGTACTGCTCGGTATGTGCGCCGCCGCTACCAGGTTTACGCCCTCGCGGCTTCTGCAGGCCGTGAAGTCCACAGCCCGCAGTGCTCTCATGGTTTCCACCTGCTGCGCCTGTGCGGGTATAGTGGTGGGGTGCATAACGGCTACCGGTATCGGTTTCAAGTTCATCAATGTCATTACTTCCCTAGCCGAGAACAATCTGATTATCATGATGGTGCTTCTCATGCTCACCTGCATCGTGCTCGGCATGGGAGTACCCACGACTCCGGCGTACATCATTGTGGCCACTCTCGGGGCCCCTGTTCTCATCAAGATGGGCGTTCCGGTCATTGCCGCACACATGTTCGTCTTTTACTACGCCATTCTGTCCGTGGTCACGCCTCCGGTATGCCTTGCCACCTTCTCCGGAGCATCCATAGCGGAAGCAAACGCCATGAAGACCGGCTTCATTTCCATGCGTCTTGCCATAGTGGCGTTTATCGTGCCGTTCTTCTTCGTTCTTCAGCCTGAACTTCTGATGGTCGGCTCGCCGCTCAACATAGCCCAGGCATGCGTGACTTCTATCATTGCCATGTACGCCCTTGCGGGCGGCATGCAGGGGTGGCTTCTGACCGGTACCAGTATTGTGGAACGTGCGCTGCTCATGGTCAGCGGTCTGACCATGCTTTACCCCGGCACCGTGACAGACCTCATAGGTTTCGGCCTGCTTGTCCTCGTCGTGCTCATACAGCATGCACGCCGGAATGTTACGAAAAAAACTGCTGCATAATACTGTATAGCAAAAACAAGGAGTTTTGCCATGATTATTGATTTTCGTCTCCGTCCCCCGGTCAATCCCTACCTTAAGGGCAAAATGTACAACCTTGAACGCAACAAGCGGCTCAGTGAAGGTATGGGCATGTATCAGGCAAAATCGGTTCTGAACTACTCCATGGACATGCTCCTTGAAGAAATGGAAGAGGCGGGCGTGACACTGGGGGTGGTTCCCGGTCGTGAAAGCAATCCCAGCATGGGGGACGCCACCTGTGAAGAAGTGACATCCATCGTCAATTCCCATCCCGACAAGTTCGTAGGCATAGCCGGTGTGGATCCCACCAAGCCCGATAAAGCGATTGCCCGTATTGAGAAGTTTGTGGTCAACGGCATACTCAAGGCCGTCTGCCTTGAGCCCGGCGCTCTTCCCGAACCTCTGTACGGAGACGACAAGAAACTTTATCCCGTTATCGAATACTGCGCTTCTAAAGATATACCCGTTATGATGATGCTGGGCGGCAATGCCGGCCCCGACGTCAGCTATACCAACCCCGTACAGATAGACCATGTGGCCACCGATTTTCCGAAGGCCCGCTTCATTATTTCCCACGGCGGCTGGCCCTGGGTGCAGGAAGTGCTTCATGTCGCCTTCCGCCGTACGAACATATACGTTTCTCCCGATATGTACATATTCAATATGCCCGGCTGGCAGGACTACGTGACCGCCTGCAATTTCTATATGCAGGATCGTTTCCTTTTCGGCACCGCCTATCCGTTCCTCCCCCTGAAGGGATGTGTGGAACACTTCATGAAGCTGCCCTTCAAGGCTGAGGTGCTGCCCAAACTGCTGTACAAGAATGCGGCTGAACTTCTGAATATCAGTTGCTGATGGAAAGACGGGCGGAAGCTGAGGCTTCCGTCCTATCCGAACATGCGTTCATAACTGCTATAATAAGGAGCTTCTGTATGAAGAACCTGATGAAAGCCGCAGCAGTAGCGCTGCTTGCCGTCGGACTCGTCACTCCCGTTTTTGCGGAAGCCGCCCCTCAGAAAATCAAGGCCATCAGCGGTACTGTCGGAGGCGTATGGTTTGTCGGGCAGGGAGCCATGGGCAAGGCGCTCACCAGTGCGTTCCCCAATCTTGAGTATAATCTGGTCGCCGGCGGTTCCGTGGGTAATCCCATCCGCATAGATAAAAAGGACGGCGATATTTCCATTACCCAGAAAACCAACAGCATCGCGGCACAGGTACCTTCCGACCCCTACAAGAAGAAGCTGAACAATGTCCGGTCGCTCGGGATTATCGGCGACAGTACTCCCCTGAGCATCGTCGTGCGCGACGATTTTCCCATCTACACGCTGGACGACCTGGCCCAGAAAAAACTTGCCGTGCGTCTGGCCACAGGCCCCAACGGGACGACCAGCCAGTCCTTCGGAAAATGGACGCTCGAGGCCTACGGAATCACCCTGCAGGATATCCAGTCCTGGGGTGGCCGTATTTTCACCAATAACTACGATGACGTCAGCAATATGGTGAAGGACGGCCAGATTGACATGTTTTTCTTTGTCGGCCCCGGCGAAGCAGGGTGGATTCGTGATGCCGCCATCGGCGTCAAGCTGCGCTTTATCCCGATTCCTGCCGAGAAGGCTGCCATACTCAAGGAAAAGTACGGCCTTGCTCCCGATGTGCATCCCGCATCCAAGTACGGCGGCGAGCTGAGCGGCGGAAAGGATGTCCCCACCGTCGGCGACACTTCCGAGTTCATTGTCCGCGCGGACATGTCCGAGCAGGATGTGTACGATATCCTCAAGGCCTGCTTTGACGGCTGGGACGATGTGGTTCTCGCCTACCCCGTATGGAAGACCTTCACTAAAGAGACGGCCTGGCAGAATCCCGGTTTCCCCCTGCACCCCGGCGCTGAACGCTTCTATAAAGAATTCGGCGGAATGAAGTAGGAACTTTCCGGCGGGACCACGGCTTTTTTTCTGCGGTCCCGCCTTTTTTGTACCCTTTTTCGATGAAAACGAGGACTCCATGGCCTTTGATGCTCTTTTTCAGCCCGTTTCCATAGGAACTCTGACGCTTCCGAACCGTATCATCATGTCATCAATGTCTACCCGCATGGCCAAAACCGGCGGCGGTATGACCGACAGACTTATTGAGCATTACTGCCGCCGCGCCCGCGGCGGGGCCTCGCTCATTACCGTTGAACTTGCCGATGTGCATCCTCTTATGCCGCATCTGCGTCAGACGCTCTGGCTGCATAATGATGCCGCCGTTGAGGCCATGCGTCCCCTGACCGATGCCATTCATGAAAACGGCGCCAGGGCATCCATTCAGATAGGTGTTTTTTTCCGGCCCGTCATGGCCGGACTGTGCCAGTACACGGCGTCTCTCAAAAGTCCGGAAGCGCAGCCTCATGCACAGGAGCTGACGGCCGTTGAACTCGACAGACTCGGCGACGTTATTGCCATGGGCTGTCTGAGGGCGAAACGGGCGGGCTATGACGCTGTGGAGCTGCACGGTGTTCACGGCAGCATCATGGAGGAGTTTCTTTCTCCTTTCTGGAACAGGCGTACCGACGGTTACGGGGGGACCCGTGAAAAGCGCATGCGTTTTCCTTTGGAGGTTCTGGAAAAGACCCGTCGCCTTACCGGAGATGATTTTCCCATCATATTCCGTATCTGCGGGTCGGAGTTCCATCCTGAAGGCACTACGGTGGAAGACGCCGTCGCATTTGCCAGAGCGGCGGAAGAGCGCGGCCTGAATGCGCTTTCTCTTTCCGGCGGCATAGGGCATATCGACCATCTGGCTATTTCCGCTTCCTATGAAAAACGAGGCATGCTGCTGCCTGCAAGCAGGGCCGTCAAGGAAAACTGCCGTATTCCCGTCATTGTGGCCAACGCGCTTACTCCGCAGATGGCCTGTGATGCCGTGGCCGGAGGCGATGCCGACATCATTGCTCTCGGGCGTCCTCTTCTGGCAGACCCCGACTGGCCAAGAAAGATGAAGGAAGGGCGCATGGAGGAAATCCGCCCCTGCATACGCTGCAATCAGGGCTGTATGGGAGGGCTGCGCGATGCCAGCCTGCCTCATATTTTCTGTCTTACCAATCCGCAGATGGGACGGCTTATGCAGGATACGCCGCCTGCCGCGGAACATCCTCTGAATATTGTTGTCGTGGGCGGAGGACCTGCCGGATGTGAGTTCGCCCATACGGCCGCAGTGCGTGGGCATCACGTCACGCTGCTGGAAAAGGAGAACCGGCTCGGCGGACAGTTCCGGACGGCGTCCGTTCCTCCCGGAAAGGCCGATTTTCGTGCGCTGAGCGATTATTTTGAAGTCGTCCTTCCCCGTGCCGGAGTGGACGTGCGCCTGAATACCGAAGCCGGGCTTCAAATGCTGCGGAACATGCAGGCCGACGTAGTGGTTGTTGCCACCGGCTCCGACCCCGTACTTCCGTCCGTACCCGGCATGGAGCTGCCCCATGTCTGTCTGGCCGTGGATGTGCTGAAGGGCAGAGTGGTACCGGAAGGAACGGTCGCCGTGCTCGGCGGAGGAGCCACCGGCCTTGAGACTGCGCATCTGCTTGCCGAACAGGGGCATGCCGTCACGGTAGTGGATATGCTGCAGGAATTCGGGCGCGATATTGTCGCTCATGTGGGGGTAAGGGAAAAGCTGCTGCATCTTCTGGAAGAAGCCGGGGTGAAGTTCATGCCCCGCAGAAGGGTGAAAAGTGTGACCGCGTCCGGAGTGGAGCTGGACGAGCGTCCTCTCTTCGGCGGCGGTAACGTGGAGCTTCTTCCGGCGGACAGCGTCGTGGTGGCCATGGGACAGAGACCGGCCGTCGCCCTTTTCAGAGAGCTTGAGGCTTCGGGGATACGCTGCCTGGCGGTGGGAGACTGTGCCCGCCCCGGCAATGCTCTTGCCGCCATTCATGCCGCTTATGACCTTGCCCTTTCGCTCTGATTCGTCCGCCCTGTTCTTTTACGGAATATCAGGGGAGTAACATATGGGATATATTATTGATTTTCGTATTCGTCCGCCGTTTGGAAGTTTTCTTGAAAGCGGAATTTTCAAATGCTGGGATTTTGAGAGCCCAGAAACCATGACCGCCATACAGATGGGCCGCCGCGACATTCCTTCAGCCAGGGCGGGCTCTATGGACATGTTTGTCAGGGAAATGGATGACGCCGGCATCGTGAAGGCTGTTATCATGGGGCGCCGTACCGGTGACGCCGCGCTGGGCAGCGGGTCGGTGGACAATGCCGAGATTAGGGAACTTATGCTCAGGTATCCCGGCAGATTCATCGGATTCGCAGGCATCGACCCCACGGAGAAGGGAGCCCTCGAAGATATCGAGCGCTGTCATGCCTGGGGGTTCAAGGGGGTGAGCGTGGAACCGGCATGGCTGAGTCCGAATATGTATGCCGATGACCCCCGTATTGAGCCCGTCTATGACCTCTGCAACGATTTGGGGATGGTGCTCAATCTGACGACCAGTGCCTTTGTGGGGCCTGACATCAGCTTCTGTGAGCCTGTTCATATTCAGCACGTGGCCATGAAATATCCGAAAATGAACATAGTGGTTACCCATGCCGCATGGCCCAATGTGGACAAGCTGCTCGGGGTATGTCTTACCTGCATGAATGTGTATATTGCGCCTGACTGTTATTTTTATGTGGAAAATATGCCCTTTGCCGACCAGCTGGTGCGCGCGGGCAACGGCTTCATGAGGCATAGAATGCTGTTCAACAGCAGTTATCCTGTCCGGGGACTGAGGCAGAGCGTTGAAACATGGGCCGACAAGGGGCTGGATGCCGATGCTCTGGAGCGACAGTATTACTGGAATGCCAAAAGGCTTCTCGGGCTGTGAACTCCTTCCGGGACGGCACCATGCGTGTCGTCCCGTATTGTTATGCCGGAGACGGAAACATGATGGAACGACCTATTTTTTCTACGGAAATAGCCATTAACGGTTTGAACCTCAAAAACCGTTTTGTGATGTGCTCCATGGTTACGAACTATGCCGCGGGAAACGGGGAGGTGACCGATGAGCTGATACGCTACCATGAGGAGAGAGCCCGGGGCGGCTGTGCTCTGAACATGCTGGAGGCGACCTATATTTCCCGGGAGGGGAACAGTTATTTTCGCGGAGTGGGCATTTCCGACGATTACCATATCCCCGGCCTGAAGCGACTTACGGACGCCGTACACGCCTGCGGAGGAAAAATCGGCGTGCAGCTTCAACATGGAGGAAGAACGGCCCGTCCGGCGGTAAACGGCCAGCCCATGCTTCTGGTATCCTGCATACCCGGCATAACGGCCGTCGAGGAAAGCAGGGAGATGACGGCGGATGATATTCACAGGCTGGTGGAGAGCTACCGCAGGGCAACGGTCCGGGCGATGGCAGCCGGATTCGACGCCGTGGAAATTCATGCGGCGCACGGATATCTGCTGGCACAGTTTCTTTCTCCCCATACCAACAGGCGTACGGACGACTACGGAGGTTCGCCGGAAAATCGTCTTCGTTTTCCCATGGAAGTCATGGATGCCGTGAGGGAGGCCGCGGGTCCGGAATATCCCGTCATAGTGCGCCTCAGCGTGGAAGAATTTGTGGAGCCCGGCATCACGCTGGAGAGCGCTGCGGAAGCCGCCCGCATGTTTGTGGAGCATGGGGCCGATGCGTTGAGCGTGAGTGTGGGAACAACGGAAACCAACTGTTATACCATACCTCCTTCGTGTATTGCTCCGGGCTGGAATGCAGAACGGGCTGCCGCCATAGGCCAGGCCGTGGGGCACAGGGTACCCGTCATTGTGGCCGGCAGAATCAACAACGTTGAAACGGCGGAGCGTATTCTTGAAAACGGTCAGGCCGATATTATCGGCATGGGGCGTGCCCTTTATGCCGACCCGTCTTTTCCCGCCAAGGCTCTTGCCGGTGAAGATGGTCGGATTCGTCCTTGTGTGGCCTGTAATGAAGGCTGCGTCGGCGCCATGGCCCGCTGTGAACCTACATCCTGCGCCGTGAATCCCCGTGCCGGATATGAGCATCGGTATCCTTTCGTTCCTGCGAAAAAATTGAAGAAAGTGCTGGTGGTCGGCGGCGGTATTGCCGGTATGTACGCTGCGGAAACCGCCGCCCGTCGCGGACATTCCGTGACTTTGTGGGAAAGGGCGAACAGACTTGGCGGGCTTTTGAATATAGCGGCCATTCCCCCGCACAAGGCTTTATATCGTGACCTTATACAGAGCTTTTCCGTACGGCTTGCAGAGTTGAAAGTGGCTGTGAAACTGAACATGGACGCTGTTGCGAAAGATATTGCGGCGTTTGGAGCAGAGGAAGTGCTGATTGCCACGGGAAGTGTCCCCTTTACCCCTCTCCAGGTTCAGGGGGTAGCTCCTATTTACGCTGAGGATGTTTTGAAGGGGGCTCAGACGGGCAGAAACGTGGTCATTCTCGGCGGTGGACTTGTGGGATGCGAGACGGCGGAATTTCTTGCTGTCAGGGGAAAAAGCGTTACCGTTATCGAACTACGGGATGAAGTGGCCGCGGATATGGAAGTCAGAAGCCGCAGGTTGCTTCTGGAGAGGCTTGCTGACCTTGGTGTCACATGCCTTGTGAAAACACAGGTGTGCGCTGTGGATGCCGGAGCGAGCATTACGGTGGTCAACCCCTTCGGCAGGAAGAGGGTGCTATCCGGTGCGGACAGTATCATTTCCGCCTTTGGCTATCGTTCCAATACCGAGCTGTACGAGGAACTGGAAGAGCGCGGTGTTTTTTCGCGGAGGATAGGAGACTGCTTGAGTGCGTCGAATGTCCGTCTTGCCATGCGCAATGCTCTGGAAACAGCGTATTCCTTGTAGAAAAAATGGCTGTCGTGACGTGGCTATTCGGGAGTCTGTTTGCCCCTTTCCTGCGGAGCGTCACTGTATCCATTCCAAAGCTGGCAGCATTGTCCTTCATTGATATTGCGAATCTCTTCGGGCTGGACTCCCATCTTTCCGCCGGGTTATTTCCTCAGGCTCGATGAAGAGATCGGCGAGAGGAGGGGCACTTCAGAGCCTCTCGACTTGACTGTCTTTCGGATAGTAGGAAGAAGTTGATTTCACAGCCAGGGGTCATCATTAAATAAACAATAGGTAATCCCCGGCAGAACCGGGGGATTACCTATTGCTTATTTATCATCATTCATTTGTTGTCTAATATATTTAAATACTATTATTTTTTTGTTTTTATTATTATACAAAACTAGTTTGTAAAATTTTCAAAAAATACTATATGATATTTTAATATATTTTGTATACATTGTATTATTTTGTATAAAAAATAATTTTTTATTTATTAGTATATTTTTTTAGATAATACTATATATTACAGATTAATATTATTAACAATAAAATAATTTATATACTATTTTATATTAAAAATACTTACAACATAATTATTTATATATTTAATCAATTAAATTATACACTATATCCATCATTTTAGTACTATCATTGAGACGACCGAATCAGTCTTACCATGTCATGGTACTGACTTCTTTTTTCCACATAGCGCTTACGTCTTTTGCCACTCGTGACCTTAGAGAGCAATTTATAGCGATAGTATTTCATGAAGATAAGGCAGTTAGCGATGGCAGAGTGCGTATGAGCACGGGTAGGTCCGCCATTCAAGGAGTTGAGGAGCTTCCTGCTGACGGCGTACTCCTTCTGGGAACGGCGCCACAGGATGTTCAGTAGGATGGAGTCGACGGGTTTTTCCCTGATGGGCACGTCGAGATGTTCCTGAAGCCAGGCCAATGCGCGATCTCGTTCCTGGGAAGGCACCTTATCGACATAGGTCCAGTCGATGTCTTGGTCGAGAAATTCAAAGCCGTCGGCCTAGGCTCAGGACTCATTAATTGCCAAAAGGGTAAAAAGTTCTTATTGTCGGCATAGGGAGGATGCCATGAAGGA
>CALUTB010000063.1 GCA_944323575.1 uncultured Mailhella sp.
TGACCGGCCTTGATCCCCTCTACCGTGATGACGCCGACGCTGTCGCCGTCCTGATGGACCAAAAACTGTACGGACATCTGTGCCTCCTTTGAGGTTGTTTGGAATATGTGGACTATAACATATCTTATATAAGATATGCAAGTATAAAATTGATATGGAAAAGGCATTCACGGGATGTTCCGAGCGATGCGGTTTTCACTCCCCACATATTGAATGGTGTAGACCTACCGTTTCTAGTCGTCGCTCTCACAGGCTTCTTCCAGCGAATTGCACTTGTACTGACGCCACAGGCCGCGGATGATGGCAGCTATGCCCAGCACCATAAAGAAGGCGGAAATGGGACGGCTGAAAAAAATGTTCAGACTTCCGTCAGACAGCATCAGCGACTGGGAGAGCGAGGTTTCCATCATCTGCGCGAGCACGACGGCCAAGATGAGCGGAGCCATGGGGAAACGGAACTTGCGCATGAAGTAGCCGATGACGCCAAAAACGAGGGTCATCCACACATCGAACAGTTGGAAGCGGACGCTGTAGGCTCCGATCACCGAGAAGATCAGAATTAGCGGACCGAGCACAGGGAAGGGAATGATGGCGATTCTGGCCCAGAGTCCGATAAGGGGAAGGTTCAGCATGAGGCACATGAGATTACCGATGTACATGCTGGCGATGATGGCCCATACGAAATCGGGGTTTTCCTGGAACAGCATGGGGCCGGGAGTCAGGCCGTACATCATGAAGCCGCCGAGCAGAACTGCCATGGCGGATCCGGTGGGAAGACCGAAGGCAAAAAGCGGTACGAAGCCCGCGCTGGAGGTGGCGTTGTTGGCACCTTCCACGGCGGCCACACCATCAATGGCACCGTGGCCGAACTTTTCAGGATGTTTTGAGAATCTTTTTTCAATATCGTAGGCGATGAACGTCGTCACCGCAGGCGCGCATCCGGGCAGCAGTCCGAGGAAAAAGCCGACGACAGCGGACCGTATCATGGCGAAGCGGCAGTAAAGCACTTCTGCCCACTTCGGCTTCCAGTCCACTTTGGTATTTTCCAACATATAACGGGTATTCTTTTCCACGTTGACGAACACTTCGCTGATGGCAAAGAGTCCGATGATGATGCTGATGAAGTCGATGCCCCCCATCAGATCCAGGCTGCCGAAGGTCAGGCGGCTGGTACCGGTCAACGGATTCTGGCCTATATAAGAGATAAGCAGGCCGAAACTGGCGGCCGTAAGGCCTTTGAGCAGAGCGTTGCCAGCGAGACTGATAATGAGGGCCAAAGCCATGAACATCAGGGAAAAATATTCCGGGGGACCAAATTTGAGGGCGAGATTTGCCAGAGGCGGAGCGAAGAAGCTCAGACCTATGACGCCCAACGTACCGGCCACACAGGAGGAAATGGCGCAGATGGCCAGAGTGGGGCCGCCGCGTCCCTGCTTCGCCAGCTGGAAACCGTCGATGGCGGTGCATACGGAGGAAGCTTCACCGGGAATGTTCACCATGATGGCCGTGGTGGACCCCCCGTACATGGCACCGTAATAAATGGCCGCCAGCATGATGATGGAGCCGGTGGGGTCGCCGAGCTGCGCGGTCAGGGGCAACAGGATGGCTATGCCGCTGGTGGGACCTATGCCGGGCAGAACACCGACCAAGGTTCCGAACAAACAGCCGACCATCGCCAAGAGAATATTGAGGGGCGACAGGGCTGCTAGAAATCCATTAAAAAGATAGGCGAAGGAAAAATCCATATCATGTGGCCTCTTGAAGTTTGCTCACGGAATGGAAATTATTGGTCAATAGACAAACTACGATAGGATCAATTCAAAATTCCCAAGGGATAGGGCATCTGGAGAACTTTGATGAATACATAATAAAAAAGTAGACTTACACCGAGGCCGACAGGAATGGCGAAGTGAGGTCTGCGGTCGTAGAACCAGATGAGGCCGGCGGTGAATATAAAGCCGGACACGGGTAATCCCAGAGTCGGAAGTGTGGTGTAGAAGAAGACCAAGGCCACTATTGTGACCAGAATATTTATCCAGCCACTCAGTTCGGGCCAGACGACTTCGACGCGCGCACCTTTATAACGCCATGCCCTGATGGCCAGTGCCACTCCGAGAACCATGAGAATGATGGAGAGACTCAGTGGAAGAGTCCCTGGATGCAGCGGTTCATCGAGAATGTTTTGGATTTTCAGGGCCTGACTCATCATGGCACCACCAAATCCAAAACAAAAAAGACCACTAATGATATCAGCTGTACGGAGACTTGTGGACATGGTACTCCCTCGGACGATAGGCCCGCACGAAGCGGGCCTATCGACGGTTTATTGGGAAATGGCGAGATTACTTTCCGCGGGTATTCTTAAGAATGTCACCGTAGAACTTTGTCATTTCCTTGATGTAGGAGACGCATTCGTCATGCCCCATGGCGACGGGAGTGAAGCCTTCACGAGTCTGCGCTTCTATCACTTCGGGGCGATTGGCGATGTCGATGAACGCCTTTTCAAGAGTACGCACCACGTTGTCGGGAGTGCCGGGAGGCAGCGCTACGCCGCGGTCGATGGAGAGCACGATATCAAGGTTCTTTTCCTTGAAAGTGGGAACATCGGGGAAGAGCTTCAGTCTTTCGGCACTGGTGACGGCAAGGATACGGGCCTTGTCGCGGAAGCGGACCAAGTCGTCGGAGTTGGCGATAATGGCGTCATAGTGACCGCCGAGGAAGCCGGTCATCTGCGTGGCCGAGCCGGTTTCGGGAATGTACGTTATACGTACGCCAGCCTGCTTCTGGAGGGAGAGAAGCGCGATATGGTGCCCTGACAGAGAGCCGGAACCGCAGAGCTTCATCTTGCCGGGGGCCTTCTTGGCGGCGGCTATGAACTCTTCATAGGTCTTGTAGGGAGAATCCAGCGGCACGGCGAGTCCGAGGTAGGTGCGCTGGAAGATGCATACGGGGATAAGCTGATCGGTCTTGTATCCAACATCCTGCAACATGGGCTGCAGAATGGTGTGAGGAATGTTGAAGCCCGCGAACGTATAGCCGTCGGGCTCGCTTGTCACAAGTTCCTTCCAGCCCAGAGCACCGCCTCCGCCGACTTTATAATCGATGATGACATTCTGCCCGAGGAGTTCCTTCAACAAGGGTTCCTGACGCCGGGCTTCACGATCGGACTGACCTCCGGGGTTGAAGGTGATCATGTAGGTCATGGGCCGGGTCGGAAAGTCGTCGGCCGCCTGTGCATGGCCGGGAAGGGCCGTAGCCGCCACCATAAGGCACATGGACGCTGCAAGCATGTTTCTGACGAGCTTTGTGAATTTCATCATAGACTCCTCCTGTTAGTGGTGGTGAATGTGAACGGTTCTTCCAATTACCTATATCTTATATTTTTTATAAGATATTTTGGAACAAATAAGCAACACGTTTTTGGCGAAAAAGATATTTTTTTTATATAATATATTTGAATTATTACTAAAAAATATTCACGGGGCGGCATTTCTCCTGCTCTCGCAGCACCCTGTACACGGTCATCCCAGCGTGTGGAACTCCCTCGCCAGGGGCAAAACTCATTGCCTGTTCTTTTTTTATCTTTCTTCCTCTCAAATGAACGCCATTCACCCTTTCTTTTCTCGCTCGAGGGGACGCTCAAGAGTTGATGATCAAAGAGCTCTCAACGGGGACATCTATGTGCTCAAGTTCGGCCTGCAATGGAAACATGCTCCAAAAGAACACGCCCCATAAAACGTTCTATAACCGATTCGTCAGATGGAGCAAACGGGTATCTTTGAAAACATTTTTAATACCCTTGCTGAAAATGCTCGGGACACCTCCCTTCTGATGATCGATGCTGCATACCTGAAAGCTCATGGAAGTGCCGCAATCCTGAGAAAAAAATTCTCCCCGATGTATCGGGCGAACAAAAGGAGGATTGAACTCCAAGTTACACGCAATCCGGATGCCGTCGGGTGTCTGATTCGAGTATTGCCGACGACTGGTTCTGTCGGTGACTATGCATATCTGCTGCCGACCTTGCCGCCGACCCTGAGCTTTTCGGGTACGTTGCCCCGGGATATGCGTTTGGTTTTTTCCCTGTCCTCTTGACAAGAGACAGCACACATTTGGCGGAGTAATTTTTCAAAATAGTTTTTTTATTTTGTTACTTCGATAAGATATTTCGTGAAAACAATCAAAGTACGATCCGGTATCTTGCGAAGAGAACTCCGAAAGCATGGAGCTGAGATCTCCGGGGAACACCAGCCTTTCCATGGAAGATACGGGGATAAGCCTTTTGACCGAGACCTGAAAACCTGTTGTCGAAATCAGACGGGTGAAGCTGCTGGGCCATTCTTTACAAAAATGGCTGGTGACAGCTCGGAGAGGATTTCTTTTCTCTGTTGTGGATATCCTCCCACCTGCACCACAACGCGTTTTTGAGCCTATTCATGCTGTTGCAGTCTGGCGAAAACGCCGGCTGATCTTTCTCTGACAAACGAAAGACAAGTTGCAGATATCCCCTCAAGGGTGGGGCCATTCTCCTTGCCAGACTGTACCGCAACTCAGGAAAACAGTGTTGAAACTTATTCAATGGCTTTGAGGCAAGTTCAGTAAAAATGTGCGGACAAAAAGAGAAGGTAATTGTAATTATTATTAAAACATATTGATATTTATCATTTTTTCAGTAGTACACCGACAAGAAAAAACTCCGTCGGCGGATTCACTCCCGTCCGAATGGGCATATCAGTACCATACGGAGTACAGCCTTCCGCCCGCCCTTATTGACTTGCACATGTATCAGTACAGGAACAAGAATCAGCACACCCAGCACGCATGAACAACTCCCCCCGAATACCGGGCCGCCATAAGCAGAAGAAAAAACAGAGCCATGCCGCCTCATCAAGAGCCAGTCGGAAAGGACATCGCCCGTCCATCTCCCCTCCTCTTTTCAGAACGTTGCCGACTTTTCTTCCGGATAAGAAGACGCCGACTTTTCCGTCATCTGCCGCCATGACAGCAAACAAATTCATTCAGAATTCATCGCTCCGGACCGTTCCGGCTTTTCCGAAAAATGTAAGGACATGATAGCTGCACGACAACGTACAGACCATCCACAATCCTTTCTTTTTATTGCCTGATCATGCCTTGCAGTGATCCGATCGGCAAAAAAGCAAAGTCATCTAAAAAATCCGCAGTCCCCGGGAGGAAATCTGTAAAGGACTTGGACGGCATGTCCGGAATCAGATGGAGTTGAGCGTTCGCCGCCTCCTCAAATCGGAAAAACATGCGACGAACGGGATAGACAAAAAACAAGCTATTCCCGGAAAGACCGGTGTGTCAGCTGCATCCGATCAACTGAAGCTGTAGCCATCCGAATGGCCGGGATCGACCTGTACGGTCAATTAAAAAATAAGAGCATGCCGTCCGTTCCTGAAACGGGGTGCGGACGGCATGCTCATGAATAGAAAGGAGAATATTCCCCCTCCTGTAGCTCATTCGTCTTTCCCAAAGCAGAAAGACGAGAGGACTCAGACAGAAGACGACATGGGTCGTTTCTGTCCGGAAAGACTAAGGACGAAGATAGGCAAAGCCCTCGCGCTGCAGTTTTACGACCTCCACCACGCCTGCAGGAACGACTTCACAGCCATCCCAAAGATCATCAACAGAGACCTGGAACTTTTTCAGGGCATTGTTGCACAGTCGTATGGAAAGCCCTTCCTCCATGAGTTTTGCCGCAGACTCGGCAAGCTCGCCATGCTCACGGGTGAACAGCCGTACGGCCGGACCGTTGGCCACCAGCACGATACGAAATGCCTCATCCGGCAGTCCTGCTCTGTAGTTGGCCACATTGCTGAAGGCAAGATTGAGTCGGGCAGGATCGTTATCATCCACATGGATGACGAGGTCGTAGTACACGGGCTTTCTCCTTGTCTTTTATTTACGCAGATCGGAATACCAGCCGGCAGCCTGACGAAGCAGCCGCATACTGCGTTCAGCCATGGCAAAAGGCTCATTCATGTAACCATCAAGCAGCAGCGTGGCATCGAACAAGGCGTTCACCATATCCTTGAAGGTATCGTCTTCGGCTCCGTTTCTGCAGATATGCATGAGGGAACGCACCAGAGCGTGGTCGGGATTGAGTTCAAGGATTTTCTGGGGAATGCCGTCGCTCTTCTGCATGACGCGCATGAGCTTTTCCATGGAAGAGCTGACACCGTCGGGCGATACCAGACAGGCGGCTCCATCAATGGGCTTCGTAGTCACACGCACATCCTTCACCTGGTCGCCGAGTATGGTTTTCACCGCGCTGACAAGAGCGTCGAGTTCAGGCTTCTCCTCTTCGGAAAGAGGTTCCGGTTTCGGTTCGGCGTTTTCCACGTCAGGGAAGGCGTCCAGCGCTCCGACTTCGGCAAGCTCCACGGATTTGAAGGGATGCTTCTGATATTCCATGATGGCTTCAAGCGCAAATTCATCAACCGGATCGGTAAGATACAGCACTTCCACACCCTTGCGGCGGAACTGACCGAGATGGGGATTGACTTTTGCCGCTTCCATGGACGAAGCCGCCACATACCATATTTCCTTCTGGTCGGGCTTCATGCGGGAAATGTAGTCATCAAGACTGCTGAGCTTGTCCTCCTGCACCGTGGAATAATACCGCAGCAGCGGAGCCACGCGGTCACGGTACTGGAAGCTGTCGAAGCCGAACTTGATGTATTTCCCATGCAGTTTCCACATGGCTTCGTACTTGTCAGGATCATTCTTCGCCATGCGCTCGAAATGCGTGAGAAGCTGACGTGTGATGGTCTGGCTGATCTTGCGCAGAACAACGTTTTCCTGAAGCGTTTCGCGGGAAACATTGAGAGGCAGATCCTCCGTATCCACGACGCCCTTCATGAAGGCAAAATAGTTGGGCAGAAGCTCCTTGTTATGCTTGTCGATAAGCACACGACGCACATACAGATCAGGCCCCCACTCATCCCTGTGCTCATCGAAGACATCCACGGCGGAGCCGGGAATGTAGAGCAGACAGTTGAACTGTACGGGCGCATCCACGGAGAAATGAATGACGTCCAGAGGTTCCTTCTGATCGTATGTCAAGAACTTGTAGAACTCGTTGTACTGTTCCTTTGTGATGGAAAATCTGGGCTCACGCCACAAAGCAGCCGTAGTATTGATGCGGGTTCCCTCAAGCTGGATGGCGAAAGGAAGGAAATTCGAATGTTTGCGGATCACACCTTCAAGCCGGAACTTTTCCTCATATTCATGGGCATCGTCGCGCAGAAAAATCTTTACACAGGTACCGCGCCGGATGCCTTCGGCTTCCGCGCCTTCCAGAGTGCGCAGTGTGAAGCTGCCGATGCCGTCGGAAGTCCAGACGTGGGGGCTACCGTCACCTGCAGCGGACACGGAGGTGACTTCCACTTTCTTCGCCACCATGAATACGGAGTAGAAACCGATGCCGAACCGACCAATGATCTGAGCTGCGTCATCGGGCTTGCTGTCGTCATGCTCGACAATGGGTTCTTCTTCGGAGAAAGATTTTTCCTCCCCGTCTTCCTCCGATTCCGCATTTTCAGACGACTTTTCACCAGAAGCAGCCTTTTCAGCCTCGCGAGTCTTCAGAAACTGTTCTGATCCGGAACGGGCAATGGTTCCCAGATTGTCTATCATTTCCTGTTCCGTCATGCCTATGCCGGTATCGGCGACGGTGATGACATGATTATCCTTGTCGATGCCGATACTGATTTCCAGAGGAAGATCAGGATCCCGAACGTCACCGCCAGTACTCTGAAGAAAACGGACTTTTTCCAGAGCATCGGAAGCGTTGGAAAGGAGTTCACGGAGAAAGATCTCGTGGTTGGTATAAAGAGAATGAGTCAGAATATTAAGCAGCTTACACGTTTCCGCGCGAAACTGATGTGTGGTTTCCGCCATGGCATGGCCTCCTGATATGCTTCCGGTCATCCGCGTCCATCGACGTTTCACCGGTTCAGTCTTTAGAAGAAAAGGCCCGACAGTTTCCAGGCCCAACACTCACATAAGGCGAAGAGCCTTCAAGTCAAGAGCATCAGATAAAAAAAAGCCGGGCCTTCCGCGCATGCACGAAAGGCCCGACCTCATCCGAAGGAGCTTCTGAGAATCCGACCGGGAAAATGTTTCCGCTGCGGACAGAAAACACTCCCTGTCGGAAACTGTCATGTCGGACGACAACGACCGCAGCAACCGCCCCATGAGCACAACCCGACGTCATGCATCACGTCATCCGGCCACAGAATGGAATCCTGCATGTTGCGGCCTAAAATCACATCTCTTCCACAGACAAAGAAGCGGGTTTCCGCGACGCTAGAACGGATTGTCCATGGTCGAACCGAGGACATTGCTCAAAAGCCTGGAGGATACACCGGAATTTCCCCATTCGTAGGCACGCACGGTGTCGGCGGAAATGGTTCCATTTTTTCCAAAACGTGCCGAAAAAGAAGTGTCGGCGCGCTGCACAAAGGCCTTCAGTTCCGCGCTGCTGATAATGGGACATTTCTCCGTAGCGCAGGGTTCACGATATTCCACCAGAAGCTTGCTGGCACCGTTGTCCAAAATCCACTCATACTGACTGACCATGACGCTCGCCGTCCATTCTTTGCCGTGAGCGGAAAAAGCACTCATCCACGGATCAAGTTCAATCGGACGGATGAAGACTCGCTGCGTCACGCTCTCCGGTGCGTCGCTGCCGCAGGCATACAGAATGGGGAGAAACTCAAGATCGGTCTCCATAATGCCGGGATACCAGTACTTGGAATCTGCGTCAGCCAGCGCCACCGCAAGCTGCGCTCCCTCATCGGCGCTCAGACAATACCATACTGTTCCGGGCACGGAGCGGGGAAGCTCCCGTTCCGTGGAAAGCATGACCGTCATTTTTCCCTGCGCCACGACGGCAAAGGAAGGAGATGCCTTTACAGCCACCGTAGGACGAGCCGTGGATTCAAAAGCCGCATTTGCTCCAGCTCCCCTCACCAGCGACCACTCAGCGCTGGCCGTTGCAGGAAGCGACAGCGCCAGAAAGGCAAATAACGTAAGCAATCTTTTCATAACACGCGCTCCGCGTTTACTGTTCCGGGTCATTCCGAAACAGGCCATCAGTCTAGCAGAGCGTGCGTGAGAAAGGACCCGTCGAAAGGCATAGAACACATGAGTAATCACGCAACCATGCAAAAAATCACAACCGGATGAAGCCGGCAGACGCTCCCGAAAAAAGGCTTTCTGAACTTCCCGGTATCTTCTTGAAAGTCTATACTGACAATGAAAGCATAGAAAAAGAGATGTACATTCTTTTCTCTATGAAGACGGATAAAAAAGAGCCGCTTTTCTCTGGAAAAGCGACCCTGAATTTCTCATCCGGTACAGCCGGATGAATATGTCAGCTCATCATGACAGCTGCTGAATGCCGTCAAGCTTCCAGCTGTCGCCCTGAGCGCGTGAGCACACGAAGTGCCAGACTTCGCGCACCTGCTCAGGACGGGCGGCATGCTGATCCTCCCGCATGAGCACATCGAAGTACACGGCCACACGACGCAACTCTCCCTCATCCCGAACTTCGATGACGGAAGCGTTCACCAGAAGAATTTCCGTCTTACCGGGATCGGGGTCTTCTTCAGCCTGTTTCCGCAGTTCCCGCATGACATCCTCGGTAGCAAAATTTGCAATATCGTCGAGATCACGCCGATCCCAGGAAGCCTGCATACGCGTATAGGCAGCCTTTGCCCCCCGCAGGAATTCTTCCTGGTCAAAGTCAGCGGGCAGACTCACCTCGGAAGCCTGTTCCGAGGTCTGCTGCTCCTCCGGTTGTCCGGAACGCAGACTGTCCCATGCGCCGCCCTGGCTGTACTGACGGGGAGCATCATAAGCTCCGGCATTCTGCCGCGCGTCATCGGCAGACTCCTGTCCACGACGGAAACGACGGAAGAGACGAACAGCAAAATAAACCAGAAGGCCGAGAATCAGCAGATTCAAAAGGCCGCCCATCATACCGCCGGCCATCATGCCGTGACCGCCGAAAAGAGAACCAAGAAACGTTCCGGCCAGAAGGCCGCCGAAAAGACCACCCAGAAGACCGGTATTGCTCCGAGCCATGGTCGCGGCTCCGCCGTCGGCCCTGGTGCTGTTCAGGGGAGCCTGACGATTGACGGAAGAGGTTCCTCCCCTGAACGCTCCGGAAGGCGGCGTTGCAGGACGACTCATGATGGAGGAACTGCCGAAGCTGCGCCCTCTGCCAAGACGCGCAGCATCCGCATAATCAGGCATGGCAAAAGAAAGCGTAGCCAGACAGGCTGCGCAGAAGGCAAACGTTTTCCACTTGTTCATGTTTTTTCCTTATAGGCTGAGGTAGACGTCCTTCCGGCCGCCGAAAGCGATCCGGGGACGGTCATAGTGACCATAATCATGAAAATGAAAAATGGGAAGAGGATGCCAGACACTTTTCGCATGAAGAAAAGCGGTATATCCGGCTTATTCTCCCATGGCGCGGACAAAAAGCATGACGGCGGCAACAGACAAAAAAATCAGCACGAGCCTGTAAAACAGCTGCTGATTGATCCGACGCCCAAGCCTTACCCCGGCTGTCTGCCCGATACAGCACCCTGCCATGCCCGCGAGAGCAACAGGTACAAGAGAGACCGTATACAGTCCCGCCAGTGCCTGTGAAATGACCGAGGTAATGCCTGTGAACGTATAAAATATGCTCATGTTGCCGCGCGCACGATCAGGATTCCAGTTCTTGAGCAGCGCATATATGCCCAAAGGAGCTCCAACCATGGCGACGGATCCGCTGACGAATCCGCAGATGATGCCGGCAATGATGCCGATGATCATGGAATCCGGCAGGCGATACGACGCCGTTTTACGAAAAAACTGCATGATGATGAAGCATACCAGAATGGCACATACCATGAGCTGCAATGTCTGCATGGATGCAACGCGCAGTACCAGCACCCCGAGAAAGCAGCCAGGAATTCCGCCGATGACAAGCTCACGGATATCCTTCCAGCTGCATAATTTTCTGTAGGCGACGGAAAGATGCGTGCTGCCGTAAAGTCCCGTCAGGCATGCTACCAGCACGGCCTCACCGGGAGAAAGCACCGTCGTCATGACAGGCATGGCCACCATGATGGCCCCGATGCCAGTCGCCCCTCCGATGACGCCTCCAACCATCCATGCGAAGGCAACGACAAGATACACCATCAGTCCGCCCACGGTTTTTCCTCCTTGTCGTACCATCGACAGTATAAGTAATCATGGAAACATACTAAAATTCATTAGAATGATACTTTGCCTATTTTATTCTGTCCAGACATATCAGAAAACGCTGCTTCGCCACGAACGCCGGAAAAACGTCCTTCACCACAAAAGAAGAGAGGGGGACAGAAAACCTGTCCCCCTCTCTTCTTTTCAACAAGGGAGAAGTGTCTGCCTTCTCCCTGTTTTTCTTATTCTTCTTCCCACTTGATGAATCCAGGCTTCACGTCGGTCATGGCATTGACGATGAGTTCGACAAGGCCGCCGTACTGCATGCCGTTCTTTTCAAGAAGGTTGTTCTGTTCGAGAAGTTCACGGATCTGTCCCTTGCAGTTGGAGCAGGGAGCACATACGTACTTCTTTACTTCAGGTCCGAGGCAGTCCTTGAACGCGCCGCAGATCTGTTCCATCTTCTTGCGGCCGGTGATGTTCATACGCCATTCGTTGATGTTGTTGCGCGTCATGATGGCGAAACCGGAACCGCCGCCGCAGCAGTAGTTTTCCACGCCGTGGGGAGTCATTTCACGGAACTGCGGGCAGATGGCATGCAGAACGTCGCGCTGAGGTTTCACCACGCCCATGAGACGTACAAGGTTGCAGGGGTCGTGCAGAGTCACGGGGAAGTTGTTGCGGCTCGGATCAAGCTTGAGACGACCGCCGAGCACTATGTCGCGCAGCACCGGGAAACAGCTTTCGCGGGGAATGTTCAGATCGGGAGGCAGAATACGGTCGGCAATGACGGTAAGCGCCTTGTGGGCATGACCGCATTCACCGAGCACGATCTTCTTGACGCCGAGCTTTTTGGCGGCTTCGGCATGCTTGATGGCCACACGGGCGGCCTGCACGTCGTCATAGAACACGCCGTAGTTTACGGAGTCATATCCGGCGATTTCGGAACTCAGGGTCCAGGAAAGACCGGCGGCTTCGAAAATAAGGGAGAATGCCGCGATGTTGTCGGGCCAGGCAAGCATTTCGCCGGCATTGTGAATGAGCAGGATGTCGGCGTTCGGCACGTCCCAGGGAGTCTTGAATTCGTATTCCGTGGTCTCGACGTAGTCTTCATCGATGAATTCCACGGTTTCCTTCACCACATCGGGGTTCATGCCGGTGGAGGAACCGACGTCAAGCTGGAGCTTGGTTCCCTTTTCATGCAGTTCGCGCGGATTCCAGCCGAATTCCTGGCTGAAGAGCTTGCGCAGTTCGCGGGCGATGAGACCGTTGTCCACACCGATGGGGCAGACCTGAGCGCAACGGCGGCACAGGTTGCAGCGGTAGGAAAGCTCGGCCAGACGCACGACGGTCTTCCAGTTGAGGTCGATGTCGCCGTAACGCCACTTGGCAAGGGGCTCCTTCTTCACATACTGCTTGTAGATGCGACGGAACAATTCGGAGCGGAAGTTCGGACGATACATTTCATGCTCGCCGGACATTTCGTAGAGATGGCATGCGGCAGAGCAGGAGTTGCACTGAGCGCAGTAATCCATCGTGGTGTCGAGCATGGCAAGGCAGGTCCAGTTGTTCTCGGGGGTGAACAGCTTTCGCACGCCGTCAAGGAAGCGGTTGACCAGCTCTTCCTCTTCGTCCTTGGTCTGAGGCACGGGAATGAGAAGAACGTTGATGTCGTCGAGCAGGCAGCAGTACTGCTGCTTCTGCGCGTCGGTGATGACTTTCCAGGGATAGGTCTGGTAATCGACGGGCATGGGGCGGAGGGTGTTCACGTCAACCGTGGTGAGAATCCCTTCTTCCGTCGAGAGGTCATTGAAGGTAAGTTCCTGCGAAGTTTTCATGTGCGGCTCCTTAATCCTACTTCTCGTCGGGGTTGGAGGTGGCAACCTCAGCCCAAGTCTTTCTGCCGTCACCCTGCACATGGGGCGCGCGCCAGCTCACGGGCAGGTTCAGGTTGTTGGCCAGCTGCTTCTGGAGCTTGGGGTTGTTGATGGTGGGAGCGTCACCCCAGCGGATGTCGTGCCAGGTGAAGTACTTCATGAAGAAGTGTCCCAGGAAGCTGTAAGGCACCCAGAAGAACATGAAGAAACCGAGCAGCAGGTAAAGAATGTACAGAGGAGTCAGCTCCATGGCAGTGAATGTCAGCATACCATAGATGAAGCTGTTGCCCATGAGGGCGAAATCATAGACTCCGTGCCAGAGACAGAGCATGAGACCGAACAGGCCGTACACGCCGAAGATGCCGAGGTTGAAGAAATGTTCGTTGGTGGTGTACTTGCGAAGGCCCTTGTCGCACAGACGACGCTGAATGAGACCTATGGATCCGAACAGGATGCCAGCGAATCCGAACACGTCGCAGAGAATGGTGACCGCGGTGCAGAAGGTTACGAAACCTTCGGCGCTGGCAAGTATGCCGATGGCGGAAAGCACGGTCATGCCCATGGCGCCCATGAGCAGATACAGACCGATATGGAAGGGGTAGGTACGCACCCAGAGCGTGCGGTTATGTTCCCAGACAGCCTTGAGGAACAGGGCTTCGACCAGGAATCCCTTGAGCGCTCCGACCGTGCAGCTGCGGTACTTGTCCTTCCACCACTCGGTCTTTTCAAGGTAGCTGCCGCCGTATTCGACGCGCTCGGGATCTTCATGCGCAACGGGATACAGTTCCCAGCGCAGATGCTGAGGTTTCTTGAGATAGCCGATGATTCTCATCAGAGCCACGGCCACAAAGGCGATAACTGCCACATAGGCCAAACAGTAGAAAAAGATGCTCATGGTTGTCTCCTGTCGCGTTGTCCGCCAACTTGCATC
>CALUTB010000064.1 GCA_944323575.1 uncultured Mailhella sp.
CTTGAAGCCGGTCTGCCCGAATCCTTCAACGTTCTGGTCAAGGAACTCATGTCCCTCGGCCTCAATGTGAATCTTGAGCAGGAAGAAACCAAGAAGCCGGCCAAGCCCCGTTTCTTTGTGAACACTCCTGTCATTGAAGAATAGAGCGGGGCGCATCTCCGGAATACCCGTCCGAGGGGAGATTCCCTCCCCCCGGAACGTTTCCCTTTTCAGGGAACGGCGGCAGAGCGCTGCTGCCGGATCCGGAATCGCTTCCTACCGTTCTCTAGCTCAGGCAAAGATGAATCCAACCCTCTTGCCAGGGAGATATAGATGAGTCTGGACGATCTGTTTACTGTCCGTGACACGGCGGCCACTTCCAGCGTGTCCAATATCCGCAATCTGAACTCCATTCAGATTACGCTCGCGTCGCCGGAAAACATACGGGAATGGTCGTACGGCGAAGTCAAGAAGCCGGAAACCATCAACTACCGTACGTTCAAGCCTGAACGTGACGGCCTTTTCTGCGCCAAGATCTTTGGTCCCGTCAAAGACTACGAATGCAACTGCGGCAAGTACAAGCGCATGAAGCACCGCGGCATCGTCTGCGAAAAGTGCGGCGTTGAAGTCATTGCCTCCAAGGTGCGTCGCGAGCGCATGGGACACATCGAACTTGCTGCGCCCGTTGCCCATATCTGGTTCCTGAAGACCCTGCCTTCCAAGATCGGCACGCTCCTCGACATGACCATGGCCGATCTGGAAAAGGTGCTGTATTTCGACTCCTATGTGGTTCTCGATCCGGGTTCCACCAATCTGAGCCGCATGCAGGTCATTTCCGAGGACCAGTATCTGCAGATTCTGGAACGTTTCGGCGACGAGGCCCTCAAGGTGGGCATGGGCGCCGAAGCCATCCGCGGTCTTCTGGAAGAACTTGATCTTCCTGCCCTCAAGGTGAAGCTGCGTGAAGAATCGCAGGAAACCAAGAGCCAGACCAAGAAGAAGAAGCTGACCAAGCGCCTGAAGATCGTGGAAGCCTTTCTGGAATCCAACAACAAGCCGGAATGGATGATTCTGGAAGTCATTCCCGTCATTCCGCCGGATCTTCGTCCTCTGGTTCCGCTGGACGGCGGCCGCTTCGCGACCTCCGACCTCAACGATCTGTACCGCCGCGTCATCAACCGCAACAACCGTCTGAAGCGCCTCAAGGAACTGGGCGCCCCCGACATCATCATCCGCAATGAAAAGCGTATGCTGCAGGAAGCGGTGGATGCTCTGTTCGACAACGGCCGTCGCGGGCGTGCCATCACCGGCACCAACGGTCGTCCGCTCAAGTCCCTGTCCGATATGATCAAGGGCAAGCAGGGCCGCTTCCGTCAGAACCTGCTCGGCAAGCGCGTGGACTACTCCGGCCGTTCCGTTATCTGCGTCGGTCCTTCGCTCAAGCTCCATCAGTGCGGTCTGCCCAAGAAGATGGCCCTCGAGCTGTTCAAGCCCTTCATCTATTCCGAGCTGGAAAAGAGAGGCTATGCTTCCACCATCAAGAGTGCGAAGAAGATGGTCGAGCGCGAGGAACTGGTGGTCTGGGATATTCTGGCCGAAGTGGTGCGCGAATACCCCGTGCTGCTGAACCGTGCCCCTACGCTGCACCGTCTGGGCATTCAGGCCTTCGAGCCTCTGCTTGTGGAAGGCAAGGCCATCCGTCTGCATCCGCTCGTCTGTACGGCGTACAACGCCGACTTCGACGGCGACCAGATGGCCGTGCACATTCCGCTTTCCGTGGAAGCGCAGATCGAATGTCGCGTTCTGCTCATGAGCACCAACAATATTTTGTCTCCTGCAAACGGCAGTCCCGTCATCATTCCTTCGCAGGACATGGTTCTCGGTCTGTACTACATGACCGTGGACCGTTCCTTCTGCAAGGGCGAGGGCATGGTCTTCTGCGGTCCTTGGGAAGTAGAAGCCGCCTATGACGCCAAGCAGCTTGATCTGCATGCCCGCATCCGTGTGCGCATGGAGGACGGCAAACTTGTGGACACCACCTGCGGCCGTGTGCTCGTGTGGGAACGTCTGCCTCATGTGCTGCCCTTTGAGGAAGTCAACAAGGTGCTCACCAAGAAGGCCATCGGCAAGCTCGTGGGCATCGCCTACAAGGCAGCCGGCATCAAGAACACCGTCATCCTGTGCGACCAGCTGAAGAACATCGGTTACGAGTTCTCCACCCGCGCCGGCATCTCCATCGGCCTCAAGGACATGACCATTCCTTCCCGCAAGAAGGCGATCATTTCCGCCTCCCAGGCCGAAGTGGACGACATCGAACAGCAGTACCGCAACGGTATCATCACCCGTACCGAAAAGTACAACAAGGTGGTTGACGTGTGGTCTCAGACCTCCACCAACATTTCCAAGGAAATGATGAAGGAGATCTCCGTTGATCACGTGGTCGATCCCAAGACGGGCCGTGAAGCCGACGATACCAGCTTCAACCCCATCTACATGATGTCCAACTCCGGTGCCCGAGGCAACGCGGACCAGATGAGACAGCTCGGCGGTATGCGCGGCCTGATGGCCAAACCTTCCGGCGCCATCATTGAAACGCCTATTACGGCGAGCTTCCGTGAAGGTCTTACCGTGCTGCAGTACTTCACCTCCACCCACGGTGCTCGTAAGGGTCTGGCCGATACCGCTCTGAAGACGGCTAACTCCGGTTACCTCACCCGTCGTCTGGTGGACGTGGTTCAGGACGTCATCGTTTCTCAGGAAGACTGCAACACCGTGGACGGTATCGAAATGACCGCCCTGCGCGAAGGCAACGAAATCAAGCTGCCTCTGCGTGACCGCATCATTGGCCGTGTGCTGCTGTATCCCGTCATGCATCCGACCACCAAGGAACTGCTCTTCCCCGCCAATACTCTGGTGGACGAGAAGGTGGCCAATGCTCTGGACGAAGCCGGCGTAGGTACCGTGACCATCCGTTCCGCCCTGACCTGTCAGGCCGAACGCGGCGTGTGCGCCCTGTGCTACGGCCGTGACCTTGCCCGCGGACATCTCGTGAACGTGGGCGAAACCGTAGGCATCATCGCCGCTCAGTCCATCGGTGAACCCGGTACGCAGCTGACCATGCGTACCTTCCACATCGGTGGTACGGCTTCCGCTCAGGTGGCCAAGTCCAGCTTTGAAGCTCAGAACTCCGGCCGCATCAGCCTTACCCGCGTCAAGTCCGTCATCAACCGTGACGGCGTGGCCATGGTCATCGGCAAGAGCGGTCAGCTCACCATCGTGGACGAGCAGGGTCGTGAAGCTGAAAAGTACATCCTGCCCAACGGCGCCCGCCTCTATGTCACCGACGGCGAGGAAGTGGTGAAGGGCAAGATGCTGGCCGAATGGGATCCGTTCAACGAACCCTTCATCACCGAAGTCGACGGTTTCATCCGCTTCAAGGACATCATTGAAGGTAAGACCGTGCAGGAAAAGATGGACGAAGCCACCCGCCAGTCCACCCGCACGATCATGGAATACCGTACGACCACCTTCCGTCCCGCCATCGACATCACGGCGGAAGACGGCACCCTCAAGGCCCGCACCTCGGCTCAGGGTACCGGCTCCATTCCGGCTACCTACACCATGCCGGTGGGCGCCCTTATCATGGTGAAGGACGGCGAGGCCGTGCAGGCCGGTGACATCATCGCCCGTAAGCCTCGTGAAACGTCCAAGACGAAGGATATCGTGGGTGGTCTTCCCCGCGTGGCCGAGCTCTTCGAAGCCCGCAAGCCCAAGGAAATGGCCGTGGTGTCGGAAATCTCCGGCATCGTGGAATACGCGGGCGAATCCAAGGGCAAGAGAAAGCTCATCGTGCGTCCTGAAGTGGGCGAAGCCAAGGAATACCTCATTCCCAAGGGCAAGCACATCACGGCGTCCGACGGTGACTATGTGGAGGCCGGTGAACCCGTGACCGAAGGTCATCCCGAACTTCACGACATCCTGCATACCCGCGGTGAAAAGTATCTGGCCCGCTACCTCGTGGACGAAATCCAGGAAGTGTACCGCTTCCAGGGCGTGGGCATCGACGATAAGCACATCGAAGTCATCGTCCGCCAGATGCTGAAGAAGGTCACCATTCTCGATCCGGGCCAGACCACGTTCCTCGTGGGCGAGCAGGTCGACAAGGTGGAATTCAAGGAAGAGAACGACAAGGCCATTGCCGAAGGCCGTCAGCCCGCCGTGGCCGAACCTCTGGTCCTCGGCATCACGCAGGCCTCTCTGAGCTCCCTGTCGTGGGTGGCTGCCGCTTCCTTCCAGGAAACCACCAAGGTGCTCACGGAAGCTTCCCTCAAGGGCAAGCACGACTACCTGCGCGGCCTCAAGGAAAACGTCATTGTCGGCCGTCTCATTCCTGCCGGTACCGGTTACCGCGAGTATGTCAACCAGGGCATCGAAGTGCCGGAACAGAAGGAGCGTCCCGACAAGTTCCTGGAAGATCTTGAGGAGCGTCCCATTATTGCTCCCGACATCGAAACCGGCATCAACAACGCCATAAACGACTAGCGGAAGGGGAAGCGTTCCCCGGTCCGCACACATACGAGGCCGACGCCTTCCGCTCCGAACGGAGCCGGGCGTCGGCCTTGATGTTTATTTTCACGGCTCTTACAACGATTCTGTGGAGAGTCTTCCGGTCTTTTTTCTGCCGTCAACGGAGTAAAGTATGCCGCAATCTGATACCCGGAATGGTTTTGTAGGGGCCATATTCAATCGCAACTTCAATGTGGTGGCTGTCATCAATCTTCTTGTTATGACGGCCTACTACATGATTTTTGTTACCGGCACCATGCATGTGCGCGAAACCTTCGGCGTGAGCCTGAGCGTTGCGGGATTCTCCAGCGGCATCATGGTTCTGGGCTGTCTTGCCGGGCGTTTTGCTTCAGGCAGCCTTCTTTCCCTGTTCGGCTGCCGAGTCATTCTGTTTGCCGGACTTATGCTCTATGTTGCCGGCATGGCGGCGTTCTTTCTTCCCTTGTCACTTTCCCTGCTTTTTGCTCAGCGCCTCCTGACAGGCGTTGCCGTAGGCGTAACGGGTACCGCTACCGGCACGATAGTGGCCTATGTGGTTCCCAGAGAGTATCATGGTCTGGGAGTCAGTCTGTTCACCATGAGTACGGCGCTTGCTCTGGCCGCAGGGCCTTTTCTTGGCATTGCCCTTGTCGGCGGGCCGGGCTATGAGGCCGTCGTATGGACGGCCCTGGCTTCGGGCATAGTCTGTCTGGTTGTCTTTTTTGCTCTTCGCGGTCTTCCCGCCATGTTGAAGAAGCACCGCGCCATGACGGATCTGTACAGCTATATCGATCCGCGCGTGGTCCGGTTTTCTCTGGTGGCGCTGGTGGCCTGCCTCGGCTATGGCTGCGTACAGGCCTTTCTTACTTCGTTTGCGGAGGAGAGGGGGCTTTCCGATGTCGCCAGCATCTTTTTCCTTGTCTATGCGGCAGCAGCGCTGGGAACAAGACCCTTCAGCGGCCATATTCTGGACCACTACGGTGAAAATGTCGTATTCTATCCCGCTCTTGTCATCATGTCTCTGTCCATGGTGCTGCTGGCGATGGCCGAGAACGGCATGACCTTTCTTCTGGCGGGAGTGCTTCTCGGCGTAGGTTTCGGCAATTTCCAGTCGGCCGGACAGGCGGTGTCCCTGACGCTGGTCACGCGTTCGCGTTTTGCGCAGGCCACAACGACCTTTTTCCTGTTCTTTGATCTCGGCATCGGCCTTGGGCCGTATCTGTTCGGATTTCTTGTGCCGGTCTTCGGATATGACGGTATGTTCTTTGCTCTTGTTATTGTCGCGCTTTTTTCGGCTTTTCTTTACTGGTTCGAGCACGGCAGATTTCATGGGAAGCGTCGCCGGTAAGGGAAAGCTGTGCTTGTGTCTCTGCCGTCTTCTGCGGTGGAAAGAGCGGAGCGTTTCGGCTCGGCAGAACCTAGATTACGACGAAAAGGAAAAGGACTTCTTCGGTCTTTCAATGGAACCAGCTTTGTTGAACAGGCGGTATTTCGTAAAAAGAGACACCATTCTTTCCCGTGAGCGGAAGAAATTCCGTACTTGTTCTTGACAGGTTCCTGTCGTTCGCTGACAGTTATGGCTGTCTGTTGTCTGGAACAGCTGCGACGGCATCTTTGTCGGAAGCGAATTCTTCCGGTTTGCCCCACAGCTTTTTCTGAAGAAAAGAACATTGTCTGGCACCCGATGCCGCCTTGTTGCAGTAGTTTTGGCGACCTTGTGTATTTCGACTGCGGAGTGCCGGATTTCATACCATGGAGAACGGATAATGGCTGAACGTACTGTGCTTTCTCCCGTGTTCGATCGGGCTGTGCCCATAGTTTTCGGTGCCGATGACGGTTTTTTCATTCCGCTTGTCGTCTGCATTCAGTCCATAGTGGAGAACACGTCTGCCGGGGAGTACTATGATATCGTGGTACTTGCCAACCGGTTCAACGAGAAGTACACGGCACTTCTTCAGTCGATTGCCGAAGGTCGGGACAATGTTTTCATTCGTGTGTACGATGTGGAACCGTTCCTGAAGCAGTGTGACATGAGCCGTCTCAAGACCGGACACCGGCTTTCGTTAGCGACGTATTACCGGCTCTTTATTCCCGACCTGATGAAGGATTACCACAAAGTGCTGTACATCGACGGCGATACCGTGGTTCTGGAGGATCCGGCAGTGCTGTACGGCACGGATCTTACCGACTGTTATGCCGGTGTGGTGCGGGATTACAACATCATTCGCGATATGAGTATGAGCTTCCGCAGGCATGTTCAGCAGGTTCTTCAGATGAAGAACCCCGATGTGTACTTCAACGCCGGTGTACTTGTGCTGAATCTTGATCTCATCCGTAGGGATTTCTCGCTTCCCTTCTTCATGGAACAGGCGGAACTCAAGGGAGCCAAACATCACGATCAGGATGTGCTCAACAGCCTTTTCTATGGCAAGGTGCGCTTTCTCCCGCCTCGGTACAACTCCATGTGGCAGAATGAAGCTCTCTATGCCGCCGCAGAGGGCGGACGCGATGCCGTGCAGCATCCGGCAGTGGTGCATTATCCCGGCAGCGGCAAGCCGTGGCTCAAGGGCGGTGCGTTCCGAAAGGCGGCTGCCCATTTCTGGAAATACGCAGTGCGCTGTCCTTATGCGGAGGAGATCAAGGAGGTTTGTCGTCAGGACTGCGCCCGCAGCATTGAGGGCTACGCAGCACAGCGGAGGCGGTATTTCTGGTATCTGGTACTGTCGCTGCTGCTTTTCGGCAGAAAGCGCAGGCACTATACAGAAAAGGTGCAGGGCATGCGCCGTTCACTTGCAGAAACGGAAACGCTGCTGAAGAAGGGAAAGGCGGCGCTTCCTTGGAATACGGAAGAAGAGGCGCAGGCGTCTTCTGTCGTTTGAGTACCCTGTATCCCTGACATTATTTGAATAAACACTAAAAGCGGGCTCCGTCGGGTCCGCTTTTTTCATATCCGAGACAGCGGAAGGGAGACGCCTTTCGTTTATGATGCGGCGTAGCCGCAGAGTAGACAGGCAAATTTCTTGCACCGGCAGGACTTCCGCTGCATAAAAAAGCGGGGAGAACATCGATTCTCCCCGCATGATGCCTTTGAATGCGTTGAAGGTCAGATTCTGTCGCAGACGGCCTTGCCCATCTCGGTGGTGGACACGGGCGTGACGCCGGCTTCGGCTATGTCGCCGGTGCGGATGCCCGCCTCAAGCACGGCGGTGACGGCATTGTCGATGGCTGCGGCTTCCTTTTCAAGGCCGAAGCTGTAGCGCAGCATCATGGAGACGGACATGATGGTGGCGAGCGGATTGGCGATGTTCTTGCCCGCGATGTCGGGAGCGGAGCCGTGGCTTGGTTCGTAGAGGCCGAAGGAACCGTCGGCGAGGCTTGCGGAGGGCAGCATGCCGAGAGAGCCGGTAATCATGCTGGCTTCATCGGAGAGGATGTCGCCGAACATATTGGAGGTGAGCAGAACGTCGAACTGACCGGGACGGTAGACCAGCTGCATGGCGGCGTTGTCCACATACATATGGGACACGGTCACTTCAGGATATTCGGCGCTCATTTCATTGACGACGCGTCTCCACAGGCGGGAGGTTTCCAGCACGTTGGACTTGTCCACGCTCACGAGGTTCTTCTTGCGGGCCATGGCCGCGTTGAAGGCCACCTTGGCGATGCGGCGGATTTCCATTTCGCTGTAGCGTTCCACATCGTAGGCTTCCTGGCCGTATTTGCCGTCGCGCCAGCCGTGCTCGCCGAAGTAGATGCCGCCGGTGAGTTCGCGCACGATCATGAGATCCATGCTGTCACCGATGTTTTCATGCTTGATGGGGCAGGCGCCGCTGAGCGCCTTGTGCATGATGGCCGGACGCAGGTTCGCATAGAGTCCGAGGCCTTCGCGGATCTTGAGTAGCGCCTTTTCCGGACGCTCGGGGCCGGGGAGGTTGTCCCACTTGGGGCCGCCGACGGCGCCGAGCAGCACGGCGTCGTTTTTCTTGCAGATCTCCACGGTATCTTCGGGGAAGCAGGTGCCTGCGGCGTCGTAGGCCGCGCCGCCCATGAGAAGATGGGTGAAGATGAATTCATGGTCGAACTTCTGTCCGACCTTTTCAAGAACCTTGAGAGCTTCGGTCACGATTTCCGGGCCGATACCGTCGCCGGGAATGACCGCGATACGATAGGTTGCCATGATGAGATCCTTTGTTTCTTGGAAGGAAAGGAGGCGAAGGGGGCTTGGCCTGCCTTCGGGGAACGGGAAAAGTTCTGTCCGGCGTTTCGCCGGTCGGGGCGAAACAGGAGCCGGGCGAAAAGGTCAGCGCGCGGCGCGCAGTTTTTCTATTTTTTCCTTCGAGTAGTTTACCAGACCGCCGCAGGCGATGAGGTTCTGCATGAATGGAGGGAAGGGCTCGGCCTGAAAGCTGCGGCCCGTGGTTTCGTTGGTGATGACGCCCGTTTCAAAGTCGACGCTCACCGTATCGCCTTCATGGATGTTTTCGGCCGCTTCCGCGCATTCCAGAATGGGCAGGCCGATGTTGAGGGCGTTGCGGAAGAAGATGCGGGCGAAGGTGGAGGCGATGACGCAGGAAATCCCCAGATACTTGATGGAGAGCGGAGCGTGTTCGCGGGAGGAACCGCAGCCGAAGTTTCTGCGAGCCACCATGATGTCGCCGGGACGGGCCTTTTTTACAAAATCGGGATCTTCCGACTCCATGCAGTGGGAGGCCAGTTCCTTCGGGTCGGTCACATTGAGGTATTTGCCGGGGAGAATGACGTCGGTGTTGACGTCGTCGCCGAAGACAAAGGCTTTACCGTGCGCGTTCTGCATCAGTCTTCTCCTTTCTTGTCCACGATTGCTTCAGGGCTGACGATGCGGCCCGCTATGGCCGATGCGGCCGCCACGGCCGGACTGCACAGATAGACCTCGGAGTCCACGTGTCCCATGCGGCCCACGAAATTGCGGTTCGTGGTGGAAAGGCATTTCTCACCGGCGGCAAGAATGCCCATGTGCCCGCCGAGGCATGCGCCGCAGGTGGGGGTGCTCACCGCGCATCCGGCTTCCATGAAGGTACGGATATAGCCTTTTTCCAGGCATTCCATATAGATTGACGGCGTGGCGGGAATGACGATGACGCGGACTCTGTCGCTGATTTTGCGGCCCTTGAGGATGCTCGCGGCCATGGCCATGTCTTCCATTCTGCCGTTGGTGCAGGAGCCGATGAAGACCTGATCGAGTTCCACATCGCCCACTTCGTCGATAGTGCGGGTATTGGACGGCAGATGGGGGAAGGCCACGGTGGGACGGATGGAGGAGAGATCGATGTCGATGGTCTTCTCGTATTCGGCGTCCTCGTCGGCTTCATAGGTCGTCCAGCTCTTCGAGCAGTGATCCCTGAGGTAGGCGCGGCAGATGTCGTCCACGGGGAAGGTGGCGTTCTTGGCTCCGGCTTCGATGGCCATGTTGGTGATGGAGAAGCGGTCATCCATGGAAAGATTGGCCACACCGTTGCCGGAAAATTCCATGGAGCGGTAGAGAGCGCCATCCACGCCGATGAGTCCTATGAGGTGCAGCATGACGTCCTTGCCGCAGACCCACTTGCCCGGCTTGCCCGTAAGGTTGAAGCGGATGGCGGAAGGAACCTTGAACCAGTTTTCTCCCGTGGCCATGCCCATGGCAAGGTCTGTGCTGCCCACGCCGGTGGAAAAGGCTCCCAGCGCGCCGTAGGTGCAGGTATGGGAGTCGCCGCCGATGATGATTTCACCGGGGGCGACGATGCCCTGCTCGGGCAGAAGCGCGTGCTCGATGCCCATGCGGCCCACGTCGAAGAAATGGGTGAGATCGTTTTCACGGGCGAACTCACGGCAGATCTTGCATTGCATGGCAGCCTTGATGTCCTTGTTCGGGGCGAAGTGATCGAGAACGACAACGACTTTGTTCTTGTCGAATACCTTGTCGGCACCGGCCTTGCGGAATTCGGGAACGGCGAGAGCTATGGTGATGTCGTTGCCCATGACTACGTCGAGTCTGGCTTCAATGAGCTGGCCTGCGGTCACGCTTTTGAGTCCTGCGTGCGCGGCCAGTATTTTCTGAGTTACGGTCATGCCCATGGGGATATGTCCTTGTAAAATGAGAAGATGCGTTTTCCCGCATGAAGCGGGAACGGGCAGTGGTTTTTTGCAGGATAAAGGAGCGGTTTCTACTTGTCCAGAAAAAAGAAAGCAGACATCTCATAGAGACATAAGTTTTCTCTTGAAGAATCATGTTATTCCACATAATTAATGTATATAAAAACTGTGAACACGGACGGAAGGCGTTCGGTGAGCGGCGGAAGTCTTCGCCGGGAGCGTGCCGCAAAACATGAGATGCAACGTTAGCAGAAGAAGGTTTCCGTCGGTACGGAGCCGCACAGATGCATGGTTGATCCGAGAGAAATCATGAATTCCACAAGGTTATGTTGAAAAAAATACGCTTCTGCGCTGTCGGCACAGGAAACCGCTCTGCACAACACTTTTCGGGGATCGAAGTGGAGGGGAGAACTCTTGCGGGTGTGCGGCGGACGGACAAGGGACAGGGCGGAGAGGGCATCTTGCAAGAGGCGTCCACTTTCTTGCGGTCCTCGGAATGAGGGCGTGTGATGCAGAAGGAAAAAGGCGGCGAGGAAGGGAATCTGAAAAAATCTTGTGGAAAATGCTTGACGAGAGGCGGAAACGTCTATAAGAATCTTCCTCACCGAACAATAAAGGCGCGTAGCTCAGGTGGCAGAGCACTTCCTTGACACGGAAGGGGTCAGCAGTTCAAGTCTGCTCGTGCCTACCACGGAAAAACATCGGAAAGGGAGGCAGCGCCTCCCTTTTCTTTTTTTGTTTCACAACTGTGATTTTTGGAGTTTCCCATGCAGATATCCGTAGAAGGAAAGTCGATTGAGGCTGCCGCCGGCGCTTCCTGCGCCGAGGTGCTGAAGCAGGCTCTTTCCGGCAAACGGTTCAAGGCCGCTCTTGCCTGCCGCGTGAAGACCGCGGACAAGGAAGAACTGCTCGATCTTTCTGCTGAAATGCCCGCCGATACGCTGGAAGCCGCCCCCGTGACGGCTGAGGACCCCGAAGGGCTTCAGCTGCTGCGTCATTCCACTTCCCACGTCATGGCCGCCGCCGTGCAGAAACTTTTTCCCGGCGTGAAGGTCACCATCGGCCCCTCCATCGACTCCGGTTTCTATTATGACTTCGATACGCCGCGTCCTTTCTCTCATGACGATCTGGAAGCCATCGAGAAGGAAATGCATGCCATTGTTTCCGCGAACGTTCCCTTCGAGCGCTCCGAAATGAAGAAGGACGACGCCGTTGCCCTGTTCCGTGACAAGGGCGAGAACTACAAGGTGGAGATCATCGAGGGGATCGACGCCGATACCGTATCCCTGTATCGCTGCGGTGATTTTCTCGATCTGTGCCGCGGACCGCATATTCCCGGTACGGGCGCGATCAAGGCATTCAAGCTTCTCTCCGTGGCCGGCGCCTACTGGCGCGGCGATGAGAAGAATCCCATGCTTTCCCGTATTTACGGCACGGCCTTCCCGGATGAAAAGAGCCTCAAGGATTACCTTGCCGCCATCGAGGAAGCCAAGAGACGCGACCATCGGCGTCTGGGCAAGGAACTCGGTCTGTTCTCCTTCCATGAAGATGTCGCGCCCGGCATGTCCTTCTGGTTGCCCAAGGGCATGATGCTCCGCACCATTCTTGAGGACTTCCTCGTCCGTGAGCATCTCAAGCGCGGCTATGAACTCGTGCGCGGTCCGCAGATCCTGCGCCGCGAGCTGTGGGAACGTTCCGGTCATTACGATCACTACCGTGAAAACATGTACTTCACGGAAATTGAGGGCGACGTGCACGGCGTGAAGCCCATGAATTGTGTGGGACATATGCTCATGTACGGCGAAACGCTGCACAGCTATCGCGATCTGCCCGTGCGCATGTTCGAACTCGGAGTGGTGCATCGTCACGAGAAGTCCGGTACGCTGCATGGTCTTCTGCGCGTGCGTCAGTTCACGCAGGACGATGCGCACATCATCTGCTCCATTGATCAGCTGGAGGAGGAGATCATCAACGTCATGCATCTCTCCGCCGACCTCATGGATCTGTTCGGATTCAAGTATCGCATTTTCATTTCCACCCGCCCCGAGGACAGCATTGGTTCCGACGAGGCGTGGGAGAGCGCGACGAATGCGCTCATCAAGGCCGTGGAGAAGGAAGGCAAGCCCTATCAGATCAATGAGGGCGACGGTGCCTTCTACGGCCCCAAGATCGATATCAAGGTCACCGACGCCATCGGCCGTGAGTGGCAGCTTTCCACCATTCAGGTGGACTTCACGCTGCCTGAGCGTTTCGATCTGGTATATGTCGGTCAGGATGGCGAACGCCATCGTCCCGTCATGGTGCACCGTGCCATTCTGGGATCTCTGGAACGTTTCATCGGCGTTCTCACCGAGCATTATGCCGGTGCCTTCCCTGCCTGGCTTGCGCCGGTGCAGGCCCGCATCGTCAATGTGACCGATGCCCAGATGGATTATGTCAAGGATATGAAGAGCCGTCTTGCCGCCGCCGGTATCCGTGTGGAAACCGATCTGCGCAACGAGAAGCTGGGCTTCAAGATTCGTGAAGCCCAGATGGCCAAGATTCCCTATGTCCTCGTGGTGGGGGACAAGGAAGTGGCCGACGGCGGCTTCAGCGTTCGTCTGCGTTCCGGCGAGAATATCGGCTTCCGCTCTCTGGAGGACGTAATCGCCATGATCCGGACGGACAGTGAGGAACCGTTCAAACGTGGAGGTATGAGCTATAGCTTCGCCTAACATGAGACCTCGGCGCGACGTGCCTCAGGACGGTGTACGCCGCAACGAGCAGATTCGTGCCCGTGAAGTACGGGTGATTGGTCCGGAAGGAGAACAGATTGGCATCCTTCCCTGTTCCGATGCTATCGCCATGGCCCATGAGGCCGGCTATGATCTGGTGGAGGTCGCCGCCAATGCGGAACCGCCCGTATGCCGTATCATGGACTTCGGCAAGTTCAAGTACGAACAGCAGCAGAAGAAAAAGGAAGCCAAGCGCAATCAGACAGTGGTGCAGATCAAGGAAATCAAGGTCCGTCCCAAGACCGACGACCATGACTACGAGACCAAGCTGCGCCATATCCGTCGTTTTCTTTCCGACGGCGATCGCTGCAAGGTCACCGTGTTCTTTCGCGGACGCGAGATTGTGCACAAGGACCGCGGCGAATCCATTCTGACCAAGATCATCGCCGACACCGCTGATGTGGGCAAGGTCGAACAGGCTCCCAGCGCCGAAGGCCGCACCCTTCAGATGCTGCTCATTCCTCTTCCCAAGAA
>CALUTB010000065.1 GCA_944323575.1 uncultured Mailhella sp.
TCCTTGTTCAGCAGATGAGAGCTGGACGCGACTGCCACAGCGGCGACTACGTCGCAGAAAACGTTCATGGGAGTACGGATCATATCGGAGAAACGATCGATGCCGGCCAGTACGGCGATGCCTTCAAGCGGAATACCCACGGTAGGGAATACCACGGCAAGCGCCACAAGAGCACCGCCAGGCATGCCGGTCGTGCCGAGGGTAGCCAGAGTGGACATGACCACGACACGGAACTGAGTGGAGAACGACGCGTCAATGTTGAAGAATTGGAACATGGTGATGCAGGAAACAGCCAGATACAGGGCGAGACCGGCGCTGCTCAGAGTCATGCCAAGAGGTAGAACCAGACGGGTCACACTGGGGTCCACACCATAGCGTTTTTCACAATCTTCCATTTCCACGGCAAGGGCTACCGCACCGGAGGTTGTGGTGAAAGCGACCATACCCATGCGGTAGAGCTTACGGGTAAACGTGATGGGAGAAATTCGAGCATATGCGCATACCGCCAGAAGCATGCCCAAATAGGTAAGTACCGCAGCAATGAAAAGGGCGAGCAGGAACTTGGCCAGAGGGATGACCACGGCAACGCCGACAACGCCGGTAACCCAGCCGAGCAGTGCAAAAATACCGATGGGAGCAACCTTAAGGATGATATGCATCATTCCGAGGACAATGGCGTTGACGCTGCGGACCATCTCAAGTACACGACCGCCCTCCGCCGTGTGGTTGGCAAAGCTGAGAGCAACACCAAAAATCATGGAAAAGGCAATGACCTGTACGGTGGATCCCTTGGCCATGCTATCCACAATATTTTTGGGGAAGAAATCGGTGAAAATGGCACCCCAGCTCATGACCTTGGCTCCGCCCTTGTATTCCATACCAGCGATAGAGGGCATCCCGACGCCAGGCTGGATGATGTTCACCATCAGCAGACCGCAGAGGGCGGCCAGAACAGTTGTAAGAAAGAAGACGAAAAGAGTCTTTCCGCCGAGAGCTCCCAGCTCGTGTCCCTTCAAGGAGCCCACAGCTTCAATGACTGCACCAGAGATCATGACGACGATGGACATCTGAATAAGTCGAAGGAAAATATCACCAAGAAACTTGATTTCGCCCATGACAGGGCCAAGGAGAATTCCACCGGCGAAACCGGCAATCATGCCTATAACTATCCATGTCGTATCACTAAATTTTTTCATACATCACCCGTTACAATTGGTTTAGGCGCGTTTGACCAAAAACTTATCCGAGAGTCCCCATTGCTTACTTGAGCAGGCCTTTATTTGCCGATGGCGTCTTTCAATGCTTCACCGTAGGACACGAACTCCTTTTCATAAAACTTCTGGGCTTCATCAGGTTCCATCCACCAGACATTCATGCTTAGGCGATGAATGGCGTCCGCATATTCCTTGCTGTTCACGACTTCACGCATGGTGTCCACAAGAATTTTCAGAATATCGGTTGGGATGCCCTTCGGGGCGATGCAGGCCTGCCACATAATGAAGTTCTTGTTCAAACCGATATCGGCGGAGTTTGGCATAGGCAGATTATCCACTTTCTTATCGGAAAACTGAATCAGGCCATATACGTCGTACTGAGATAGAGCCACAGGCATATCGGCATGGAACTGCAGGCGATCTGCGGCGATTTCCTTCATAATTTCAGGTGTGGAGCGATAAGGGACGTAGCGGAATTGCAGACCATAATGCTTGGCCAGAGCAATCACGGGAACATGGCTCATGTTGCCCACGCCGGAAATGCCGACACGATACTTACCAGGAGCTTTTTTTACTATCTCCACCATTTCTTCCAGATTTTTCCATGAAGCCTTTTTACTGGTCATAAGAACGACCGGCTGCTGTGTGGCCATGCCAATGAACTGGAAGCTGTCCACGCCATAGGGCAGTTTTTTCATATGAGGTTGGAGACAGAGCGCGCCTGTAGGATCAAAGCCAATAGTGTAACCGTCAGGCTTTGCCTGGGCAATTTGAGTAGTACCTTGAGTACCGCCAGCGCCGACCACATTTTGAATGACAATGGGCTGTCCCAGTTTCTTTTCCATAAGGCCGGCAAGTACGCGGGCAGGAAGATCATTGGAGCCACCTGCCCCAAAGGGCACGATCATAGTGATGGGACGTTCGGGATATGCGGCAAATGCGGAGCCGGTAACCATCAGAACGCAGGCCAGAGTCAGTCCCATTTTTTTGAAAATTTTGTTCATCGACACTCCTTTGCAAAGCTTATGGGAATCACTCCCTATTTGGGGTTATGCAGCTTGACTACTCATCTTATGGCGCACTAAAGGGACAATGAGAATAAGGGCAGTGACGGCGAACAAGCACATGGCGATCGGCGACTGCGCAATGTAAGTCCACCAGCTCATATCAGCCTTATAGAGCAACATCTGACCGATACTCATTTCAAATTGCTGACCGAGAACCAGACCGATGACGATGGGCGGCATTGGGAAGCCGCAGCGGCGGAGTATATAAGCCGCTATACCGGAGCCAATAGTTACGGCTACGTCATTGAAATTGCCTCTGGAACCATAGGCCCCGAGGACGCACAGCACCGTGATAAGCCCCATGAGAATAGGTTCTGGAGTTTTTAGCAGATAGTTGAATATACGCGTAGTGACGCAGCAGCAGGGGTACATGAGCAGATTGGCCACGGCAAGCGCGATGAATATGCCATAGACGACGGCAGGGTTATCTACCATGAGACGGACACCAGGGGTGATGCCATGCAGAATGAAGGTGGCCAGCATGATGGCAGTGACCGGGTCGCCGGGAATTCCGAGAGCAAGTGAAGGAACCAGAGCGCCACCAGTAACGGCATTGTTCGATGATTCAGCGGCAATGATGCTGTCAGGCTCTCCGGTGCCAAATTTGTCTCGCCTTGGGCTGGAACGCTGAGCTTCGCCGTAAGCGATGAAAGCTGCTGTGGTTGCCCCTGTACCGGGAAGAATACCGACAATAGTGCCGATGATTGAAGACTTGATGAGGTTCCAGATGCGTCCCTTATATTCAGAGAGCTTGGGCATGCTCAATTTATTTACATTGATGACGGTGCCCTGCTTTTCATGCAACATACGTTCGGAACGGTCGATGACTTCCGCAATGGCGAACACGCCAACGATGACAGCCACGGTATCCATTCCGCCATCCAAGGCATAAAGGCCAAAGGTAAATCTGGCATCAGGAGTGAAGGGTGACATACCCACGCAGGCCAACAACAGACCGAGAAGACCGGCAATAAGTCCCTGGAGCTGTTTTTTCCCGGATACACTGGAGATACAGGTCAGTCCCATGAGAATGAGGCCGAATGTTTCAAGAGGGCCGAATCTGAGGGCAAAAGAAGCCACGGTAGGTGCCGCAACAACGAGAACCACGCAGGAGAAAAGCCCTCCAATAATGGATGCAGAGAGCGACCAACCTATGGCTTTGCCGCCTTTTCCCAAGCGTGCCATGGGAAAACCGTCTATGGACGTGGCTGCAGCTTGGGGGGTGCCAGGAGTATTGATAAGTACAGCAGCTATACTCCCACCACAGTTAGATCCACAGTATACACCGAGCAGCAAGGCCATGGCCTGAAGAGGCTCCATGCCGAAGGTGAAAGGCAGGCAGATGGAAATGGCTACCACAGAACCGAGACCAGGCAATGCACCGATGATCATGCCTATCATGACCCCCATGAGGTTCATGATAAGCGCGAAGGGACTCAGGACTTCGGCAAGAGCCGATAATATCATATCCATGAATAATCACCTCCCGGACGCTCAGAACAGTGTGCCCGTAGGTAAGGGGATTCGCAGAATATATGTGTAAAGTGCCCAGATAAGGATAAGAGCAACGATACAGGCCGCAAAAAGTATACCAAGTCTGCGCCATCCCATGACGACCGATACGCCGAAGCAGGCGATAACGCTGGAAACGAAGAAACCGGTGGCGTTGAATATGGCCGCATACACGAGCAGCAGTACCATGATGCCCAATGTGCGGCGTGAGAAGATTGGAATATCTGTTTTATCTTCTTTCTGCAGCAAACCACGAATGGTAAGAATGCTTCCGAGAAATGCCAACAATGCTATTAAAGCTCGGGGATACTGCATAGGGTTTATATTATCTTCAAATACAATCACGGCATCCGATGTGAAAGTCTGCGTGTAAAGAATCAAGCTCAGTCCAACACACAGAATGCCGCTGATGACATCCTGTTTCTTCATACCCCCTCCTTTTGTCCTTCAGCCCTATTCAAGGGTAAGATGTTTCCGAGGCAAACTTCTTGAATCATACGAACAAGTAGGTATAGTTTTGGACCGACGGTAGCTATGGGAAGATGTTCCTTTTCTGAATGCATAGCCACACAGCCGGGGCCAAAGCCATCCAGAGAGGGGCAAACCTGTGCACGGAAACAGGGATCATTGCGACCTATTGCATGACGAGAGCCCAGTTCCATTCCGAGTTCTTTGCAGGCAATGACGCGTATTTTTTCAGCAAGTTCGAGAGTCGTCGCATTGTTGCCGTAGGGCATGACGTCGAGTCTCATATCAAAGTCTACTTTGCATTCTGGAAACAGTTTGTTTTTGATGATGCTTCTTATTTCTTCCTCAACCTTTTCGAAGTCTCTGGCTTCGGCAACACGGATGTTAAGCGTTGCCGTGGCGTCTTCCGGAATGACGTTGGTGCTTGTACCGAATGACCCGAGAGTGGCATTAACGGCAAGACGGATTTTTGGTTTTGAGAGATGACTCAACTGAAGTAGCTGATGAGCCAGCTCAAGACCGGCGTTAATACCGGCCGGGGGCTCAGCAGCAGAATGGGCGGCCTTGCCCTTTACGCGTAGAGTTCCTGTGGCCATACCACGTGCACTTACGGTGATAAGATTGCCGTCCGCACCGCTCAACTCCATATTGAGTGCAATGTCATGTTCGCGGGCGAGTTCCGTGATTTGATCACGGCTTCCCCACGATCCGGATTCTTCATCAGAGTTGCAAAATACGGTCAGGGTGTCATAGTCACGCCAGCCATTCCGATGGAGAAGATGTAGCCCGGTGAGGACCATAGCAATGGAGGTCTGCATATCGGCGACTCCCGGACCATAAGCATTTTTCCCATCACAAAAGAAAGGTCTGCGGGCTGCTTCTCCGGCGGGGAATACAGTATCATAATGTGTAAGAATAAGAATTTTGGCTTTTCCTGTACCGTGAAATCGAACCGCCAGATTCCATTTTCCCTCTCTGGGGGGGGCGGATGGCAGCCACTCTACGTCTGCTCCTTCCTGTTTGAACAGGTCGGTAATAAGTATAGCTTTCTTCTTAAGGCCTTCTAGGTCATTAGTGCCGGAATCCTGATTGACTAATAGCTTGGCAAGATTCAGAACTTCGGGAACTTGTTGCATGCATATTAGAAAAAACTGATTTTTTCCCATCTGAATACCCTGCTTTTAAATGATGAATTTCTTTGAGGTAGGGTATTGTTCCTTTAGGGCATCCCACGGAGAAGCCGAGGGATGCCTCTGAATCTCATTACGCGTTTTCGAGGTAAGCTTCTACGGCTTCAAGCGAGGGCGTGACGGACACTGGATTTTCCGAATCACTGGTAGCTACCTGAGGCGAGTTGAGACCATGACCAGTAAGGTTGCAAACTGTTACACCAGGATCTTCGAATCCGGGCGTCTTAATTAGTTTATCGAGAGCGGCGACGGATACGGAACCAGCGGGCTCGGTGAAAATACCTTCTTCGCGACCGAGTGTGCGGATGGTGAGGCAAAAGTCTTCATCGGACACGGTGATCATAGTGCCGCCAGTGGCACGGACAGCCTGTAGGCAATACTTTCCCCAATAAGGGTTATTGTTCATGATGGCATCGGAGAGAGAAGGTTTCTTTTCCACGGGAACAACAATATCTTTTCCTTCATGGAAGGCTGTTGCCGTAGGACAGCAGGCTTCAAGCTGTACGCCGACAAGGCGGGGCATATGATCGATGACACCTGCTTCGTACATTTCGGAGAACCCGTCAAAGGCAGCGATCATACCAGCTCCACCGCCGCAGGGAATCAGAACAGTATCTGGCACACGGCCGAGCTGTTTTACGAGACCATAGGCAAAGGTGCGCTTCCCTGCCACGCGATAGGGATTGGGACCACCGCACTGATACCAGCCTTTTTTTTGAACCATTTCATTGCAGATGCGGCTTGCGGTAGCCATATCGCCGTCTATGCGTACAACCTTACCACCATAGACGAGACTTTTGAAAATTTTGGAAGCGGAAACCTGTTTCTGCACGAAAACAACAGGACGCAGGCCAGCGCGTGAGCCGTAAGCTGAAGTACTGGCCGCATTATTGCCGGATGAGGACAGGCAGACAGTATGAGCTCCGGTTTCTAATGCCTTGATCATGCACAGTGCCGTTCCTCTATCCTTTAGAGAAAGAGTGGGACCTTGTTCAATCTTGAAGTAAAGTTGCTTGATACCTCTGTGCTCACCATAGCGTAGCGAGCGGAGTAGAGGAGTTTCTGTTTCACCGAGAGTGACTTTTTCGATGAGTGACTCATCAGAAATGGGAAGGACACTGCGCCATTGGTAGAGATACGATCGACCATCGTAATCGGGAAGGCCGTCTTTCAGAGATTCACGGAGAGTGTCAGGATCAAAAGTAACCCTCATAGGTGCACCGCACTTGGGGCAGACTAAGGAAAATTCTGATTCGGGAATCCTGGTCCCGCAGTCACGGCAAACAAGACCTGTACATACAGCGTTCATTTTTTCTCCTGAACTTGAGTTTAAAAAGTGCACGCGATACTCACTGCAATCATACTTTTACCGGAAAAGCGTACAAGTTGAGACTTGTCGGCAAAATATGTTTTGTTTTTACATAGTTGACATGAGATCTTGTCTTTTTAGAGGTATTATGAAAAAAGAAAAAAAACTTGTCAAGATTGGTCGACAGTTTTTTGTCAGCAATATAAAATATACAGACCTTTAAAAATTTGTATCAAAGAGTGAGCATGCGAAGCGTATTGGGCAAATTGCACCAGCTATATATATACTTCACAAAAATGGCATTAAATTTATATCAATAGTATATTAGTATATAAAAATGATGTAATCAAGTATCTATCATTATAAATTTGACCAATAAATATATAATATTCAATAATATAGTATTGATAATAAAAATTAAAATTATTGTATTACTGTTATTATGTATTAAAAATAAACTAATGTATATATATAAATAATAATGAATAATATGAATATACAGTCAAATATAATCTTTTAATAAATTTTATTTTAAATTAATATATTATATATTGAATAATTTTGTCATTTTAAATTGAAAATATCTATTAAAATATATAATTATATTAATATTTTTTGTTTTTTTTATTATTATATATTAATACATAAAAATATATACTGCATATTTTATCAATATAAATATATTGAATATTATTTAAGTTGTATACATAATTAATTAACAAATGATATGAAAAAAATGAATTTGACATAATTATAAATATGTATAATAACCACTCCACATTATGCTTTAAATAAAACATAATGTGGAGTAAAGAAGAAATGTAACAATGGAGGATGTAAATGAAACAGTTCAGTAAACCAATATATAGTGAAGAAGTTGCAAGACTTATTATGAAGAGAATTCGTAATGGAAACCTTAAACCTGGAGATGTTATAAGGGAAGCTCTTCTTGCAGAGGAGTGTGGTATAAGTCGTGCACCAGTACGAGAAGCTCTTCATTATTTGGAATCAGAAGGGCTGCTTATGTCGCATCAGAAACGTGGCAAATGTGTGACGATTCTTACACCTGATGTCATTCGATATAATTATGAATTAAGTGCTCTTTTAGAAAGCGAGACCGCTGCACAGGTTGCAGAGTCTATCACCGAGGATGATCAGAAAAAATTTTTGAGTATCATTGAGAAAATGCGTGCTGCCATTGCTGCCGGGAAGCAATATGATGAACATGCCGAACTTGGCTCTGAATTTCATAAGGCTATTCTTGACCTGTCAGACAATCCCCTGCTGCGCGCTCTCGCCACGAGATTCAGCAGAGTGATATCCAAGTTTCTTCTCTATCAGCACTGGCGTACCATCTACACTCCACAAGAACTGCTCGACAGACATATGCGCATCTACGAAGCATTGTGCTCCCGTGACAGAGAACGCATCCGTCGTGTCATTCGTGAACACTACGCCGAATCTGTTGAGAGGCTTGCAGGCTTCTGTGAGAACGGAGAGAAGAAGACAGACCGGAGACGCGCTCACTTTCCCAAGGAATAAAAGATTTGTCGACGGTAGACTGTTGAATATTTCCTTGGGAAGTGATATGCTTAGAATGCATGCAGAAATATTTTCTGCGACTAACGGGAATTAGCAGCCCTAAAAGGAGATCGTTATGGCTAATATGAAAGCTAAGTATCTTGGTGACCTGCGTGTGGAATGCGTTCATGTTAAAAGCGGAACCACCATCATTACCGATGCTCCGGTGGACAACAACGGAAAAGGAGAAGCCTTTTCTCCTACCGACCTCTGTGCTACGGCTCTGGCGAGTTGCTGCATGACGATTATGGGAATTTACGCAAAGCAGCATGATGTGAATATCACAGGCACAGAAATCACCATCACCAAGGTTATGAATGCTAATCCCCGTCGCATTGGCAAGATCGAAGTTATCCTTGATATGCCTGACCGCGAATACACTGACCGACAGAAGAAAGCCCTTGAAAACTGTGCACATACCTGCCCTGTACATTTGAGTCTGCATCCCGATGTGGAGCAGGTGTTCGTTTTCAACTGGAAGCACTAAAATTTTCTGGCTTTACATACAGTTAAATCATAGTTCTGGCCACAACCATAATTATTCTGGAGTTAACTATGAAAGAAGTTGTTTTTTCCTCCAATGCACCTGCTGCCATCGGTCCGTATTCCCAAGCCATAACCGTTGGTAATACTTTATATCTTTCCGGGCAGATTGGCATGAATCCCGCTACCGGTGAACTCGTTTCCGCTGATGTGCGTGAGCAGGCGGTCCAGGCACTTAAAAACATGAAAGCCGTTCTTGCCGCAGCTGGCGCCACTCCCGCCAACGTAGTGAAGACTACAGTATTTTTAGCCGACATGGCCGACTTCGGAGCTGTGAACGAAGTTTATGCTGAAGTATTCACTACCGATACTCCTGCTAGATCTTGTGTTGCGGTAGCTGGCCTGCCTAAGGGGGCTCGTGTAGAAGTGGAAGCTATCGCCGTCCTGTAGTGGCAAATTTTCTCTTTTGGTTTTTCCGGGTCGCAGTCTCACGATGGCGGCCCTTTTTCTTTTTCCTATCTTTCGTTAGGGTGGCAGACATGAAGAAAAGCGCTCGGTATTATCGGCTGCGGAGTCGTAGGCTGCTTGATCGGACTGTATGTACAAGACAAGCTTGAGCATCTTTACAATATCGCGGGTGTCTCTTTCCGCACTATGGAATATGCTGAAGCGCTCGGCCAGAAACTTTGCGTCCCGGCCGTTCCCATGGAAGAACTCATTGGAAGAAGCATTCCTTCAAGCTCAAAGCGCCTTACGGGGAAGGGTGCAAGCTATGATGGAAGATAAAGAATTTTTACAGGGCGCTTCAGATTTAGGTAGTGTTTACACGAGATTTGAGTTATAAGAAGCGCATCAATTCTACAAGGATGTGCTTATGACGAATCCTCAACGCCGCCATGACATTTCAGATGCTGCATGGGCCTTATTGGAACCTCATTTACCTGGGCAAAGCGGGCAATGGGGAGGTGTAGCAAAGGATAATCGCCTCTTCATCAATGCCGTCTTCTGGATATTGCGTACTGGCGCGCCGTGGCGAGATTTGCCGCCGGAATATGGCAAATGGGGAACCGTTCACCAACGCTTTATTCGTTGGCGAGACAAGCGAATATGGGAAAAACTCCTTGAAATATTGATTGATGATCCAGATTTTGAATGGTTGATGATCGATGCCAGCCATTGCAAAGTCCATCCCCATGCGGCAGGGGCCAGGGGAGGTAATCAGGGCATGGGGCACACAAAAGGGGGCTCAACAGTAAAATACACCTGGCCGTGGATGCGCATGGTATGCCGGTCAGAGTTGCTGTTACAGCGGGTACCACAGCGGATTGCACACAAGCCGTAGCCTTGATTGACGGTATTTCCGCTCAATTCTTGTTGGCGGATCGCGGATATGACAGCAATGAGATTATAGATAAAGCCATTGAGACTGGTTGCGAAATTGTTATTCCTCCCAAAAGGAATCGCAAAGCACAGCGTTGCTATGATAAGACTCTTTATCGCGTGAGGCACTTGGTGGAAAATGCTTTTCTCCATCTCAAACGGTGGCGCGGCATTGCTACTAGATACGCGAAGATGCTCTCATCGTTTGAGGCTGCCGTACAAATCCGCTGTATAGCGATATGGCTCAAGGGGTTAACTTAACTCGTGTAGACACTATCTAGGACAGCCCCTTTTATTATGCCGTCCTCCTCGACACAAATTGTGGCGGACCTGCCGAAAGATTGCTTTCTTCCTCTTTTGCTCCGCTCTCAAGGAAAATAAGCCTCCCTCTTGACCTGCAAAAGCTCCCCCTTATCCTGACGGAAACCATTTTCTCTTACATCCTTCACTATGCTGGACTTCCGTCGCCTTCTGTATTTCTGCACCATTGTGGAGCAAGGCCAGATCAGCCGTGCCGCCAGGATTCTGCACATCAGCCAGCCCTCCCTGAGTCAGTCTCTCAAAGAACTGGAGGAAGAGCTCGGTCTTACGCTCATTCACAGAGAAGGCGGCAAGTGGCAGGTCACCGAACTGGGACAGGCCTTTTATATCGAAGCGCAGCGGATTCTGACGCAGGTGGACGATCTGGCGCAGAACATCTGCAATCCCTTCGCACGCAATGCCGACATTTTCGGTGAGGTACGCGTAGGATGCAGCGGCTTCTGTCTGTCCTTCATCCGTGCCATGCTGCCCCGAATGGAGCAGGAGTATCCGGGCATACGCATGCGCCTGCTGGTCACGGACAACATGGCTCTGGAAAACAAGGTACAGAGCCACGGACTGGACCTCGCCATCCTTCATCTGCCGCTCATGTACGGCAACTATGTGTCCGTCCCTCTGGCCGAGCAGTATTTCGTGGACGTATGGTCGCCTCTGCTCCATGCTCCGGAAGAAGATCCCGTGTCTCTTCGCACGCTTGCGTCCTTTCCTCTCATGCTTTCCCGCCGATGGTCCAACAGCGGGACCTTCCGTCCGTTCATCATTGCCATGCAGGAAGAAAATCTCAGACCGCGCATTATTCTGGACACTCCCGCGTCCTACTGGATGCTGGACACTCTGGAGGAGCTGCCCGCCGTAGCCATTCTTCATAATACGGAGCTTCCCGGAAGGGCTCATGCCCTTGCCGTACGCCGCATCAACCTGCCAAAGCTCATCTTCCGACCGGCCGTCATCTGGGGTAAGGACAGCTACATCACGCCGCAGTGCAGTAAAATCATTGATCTGCTCTGCGACACGGCGGGTGTCCCTCGCCCGCGTTCGTAACCTGCTCTCCGCCGTCATTGCCGATTCTTTTCAGGCCCGTGTCCGCCCGATTCTCTGCTTCTCGGAGGACCGGGCTGGCATTCTTTTCGTCCGCGCCCGGAGAGAAACGTCACCCGCCTATTCTGCACAGAAGGTCTTCTTCCGAAACGCGGCGCACGTTCTCCAAAGCATAGTTCATGGGCTTTTCCAAAAGCATTCCCTTTCCGCAACGTTTCCGGACATAGGAAAAACCTATACCCCGTAGGGGAAAAAAGTATTTGTGCAATATCCCCCATGTGGACTAATGTGTATATAACAAAAAATATTTTTCATTTTTCTCATGCAATACACAACTTCATGGAGGATTACTCATGAAAGTTCTTGCTCTTAACGGAAGCCAGAATCCAAAAGGCGTGACGTATCACGCGATTAACATTGTAGGAGATGAACTTAAAAAGGAAAATATCGGTCTTGATATCATTCATATAGGTGTAAAACCCTTGGCAGGATGCATTGATTGCAGAAAATGTAGAACAAATGGCCATCATTGCATTCATAACGACATCGTCAACAAGATCATCGACATACTGCCCGACTACGACGGTCTCATTCTTAGCTGCCCCGTGCACTACATGGGGATTCCCGGCCCGTTCAAGGCCGCTCTCGACAGACTTCTCTATGCCACGGAACATCTGGAAGGCTGGGGACCGAAACCCGCAACGGCCATAGCCGTATGCCGCAGGGCAGGCGCCATCAACACCGCCCAGCAGCTCGGCAAATACCTCAACTGCTCCAATCTACTTACCGTCAACAGTCAGTACTGGAACATCGTGTTCGGCTGGAAGCCTGAGGAATTTCTGGAACAGGACACGGAAGGCGTACAGACCATGAAAGTTCTCGGCAGAAACATGGCCTGGATACTGAAGGTCATAGAAGCCTCAAAAAATACCATTCCTGCGCCGGTCTATGAAAAGCGCGTCAGGGCCAAATTCTGCCGATAGGAAAACATCATGCGCGCCATAGACTTTCGCCTTCGCCCTCCCTACAAAAGCTATCTCAATTCCTTCATGTACGATATGCCCGCACTGGAAAAGTCCCATGCCATGCGGGCCATCGGCCCCGTTTCCGAAGCCGCCCGTCGCAAGAACACCGCCATGCTCGTCGAAGAAATGGACAAGGCCGGAGTCACCTGGGGCGTCGCTCCCGTACGACTGCCGCAGAATGCCAGCAACGACGACGCCGTCACGCTCATGGAGGAATTTCCCGATCATTTTCTCGGTGTGCCGTGGATCGACCCCCTCAATCCTCAAGCGCCTGTGCGGACGTGGAACGTTACTGCATCAACGGGCCGTGCCGTGCCGTCATCATGGAACCGGGACTCTATACCACGCCTGTGAAATGGTTCGTCAACAATTCCGACATATTTCCCGTGTATGAATACTGCGCGGAACAAAACGTCCCCGTGCTGCTTTCCTTCGGCGGACGAGTATCCGATCCGCGCTACTATGCACCGGAGCTCATCTATGATGTAGCCACCCGCTTCCGCGACCTCAAGCTCGTTCTCTGCCACGGCGGCTGGCCCTATGTGACAGCCATCTGCAAGGTGGCCATGGACTGCCCCAACGTCTTCCTTTCGCCGGATACCTGGGCCATGACCTTTGCACCCGGCGGAGCCGACTACATTCTTGCGGCCAACTACACACTGCAGGATCAGATCGTCTTCGGCTCCTCCTATCCGGCAATACCTCTGGAAAAGGCCGTGGAAAACTACGTCAGCCGCCTTCGGCCGGAAGTGGCGGACAAAATCATGTACCTGAACGGAGCCCGGCTCTTCGGGCTTGAGGCATAGTTTTCTCAGTTTCCAAGCTCATCGCAACTCAAGGAGAACACTGATGAAAAAGCTGACGACCTCCCTCGCTCTCATGGGGCTCATTCTGGCTGCAGGCCTTATCCCGTCCTCCTTCACCTTACCTGTCCGGGCGGAAGAAAACCTTAACGTTCGCATCGTGGGAGCCTCTCTCGGCGGCTCCGTCAATCGCTCCTATGCGGCTTTTGCTCAGGCATTCATGAAGGAATATCCGGGAGCCAACGTAGGCCCAGGACTCATTAAATATAAAAGATGACAATGGCAGCGAGACAAATGGCCGAAAAGAACGTGTGTGCACAACGGTCATA
>CALUTB010000066.1 GCA_944323575.1 uncultured Mailhella sp.
CATGCGTTATGACCGTTGTGCCCACACGTTCTTTTCGGCTATTTGTCTCGCTGCCATTGTCATCTTTTATATTTAATTAATGAGGCCTGAACCTAGCAGACGAATGGGAAGAGGGCATTGGGGGTGAGACATGAGGCCTCCAGAGGAAAAATCAGAGCAGTGGAGCCAGCTTCCCGCCGGCTCCCGAAAAATTACTTGTTGCGGAAAATTTGAAAGCAGTGAGGTCGTGCTGCCGGTGTCCCTGCTGGAAGCTTCCGGAAAAACCTGCTGACAGTATTGTTCTTTTGGAGCGGAGCTTTGCCCTTCTGTTTGTTTAACGTAAAAGTAAAAGGAGTAGGTCATGAATGCGGAAAAGAAACTGGAGGAACTCGGAATCACGTTGCCGGAGGTTCCTGCTTCCGTCGCCAATTATGTGCCTTTCGTGATTACCGGCAATCTGCTGTATCTTTCCGGACAGGGGCCGCTGTACCCTGACGGGCATGTGTCTCTCGGCAAGGTGGGCGGAGCGGTTTCCGTGGAGCAGGCCTATGCGGATGCCAGACAGACGGGACTCAACCTTCTGGCCGCGGCAAAGGCAGCCCTCGGCGATCTGAACAGAATCGTCCGTTGCGTCAAGGTGTTCGGCATGGTCAATGCCGTGCCGGAGTTCGCCGATCATCCCCGCGTGATCAACGGCTTCTCCGATCTGATGGTGGAAGTGTTCGGTGAAGGTGGAAGACATGCCAGATCTGCGGTTGGCATGGGGTCTCTGCCCAACGGACAGACCGTGGAAATAGAAGCCATTTTTGAGATAAAGACCTGCTGATTGCCGCAGCCCGGCTCATCTCCGAAGGTGTCCGCTGCGCGTGCCCGTATCGGAGGGATAATCCATCCGATAGGCGTTCCAAACCGGGGCATCGATGCATGGAAGCCCCGGTTTTTCTGTCCGGTGAGAACCGGATCCTGCTTCCGGGACGAGAAGTATGCGGATACACCGGGGGCAGTCGCGAAAAGCAGCATCCGGAGCAGAGCGGCCGGTTGCGGGCGGCCGTCGTTTCGATCAGGAACGTCGGAGAATGTTTTTTGTCAGGAATAAGAAACGGCGTCCGGGGAGAATGCCGTTTTGATTCGGATGGGCTGCCGAAGAAAGAACATCCGCTTCATCGGGGGCGGAGGACTGCTGTTCAAGTCCGCACAGGGAAAAATGCATTGCGTTCTGCCCCGGATTGGCTTTCGGACGGAACGGATTGAAAGGAACGGCGGCTCAGTATGAGGCGGGGAAGAGCTTCACGTCGGCGGGCTTGAACTGCTTGTTCATCAGCTCTTTTCCGGTATCGGTCGTCGAACCGATGATGATGACCACGCTGTTGACCTTTCCGTTGGAGGTGAAGTAACCGACGCCATTGGACTGATTCTGAGTGAACTCGGCGACATAGGAGTCGCCGGACTGTACGGGATCGGAAACGGTGATGCCTCCGGCCTTCATGTTGGCGAGGGTCTGGGAGGCCACGTCCTTGGCAGGAAGCGGCACCGGAGTGATGGCGATGCTCAGCACCGATTTATCGGCGGAGTTCTGAGCCAAGGCAATGACGGCGCCGTTGGCCGACTGAACGGGCTGCGGCTGGGTCCAGCCTTCGGGAAGATTGAGCGTGAAGTAGTCGGTCTTGATTTCTTCAGCCAGAGCAACGGAGATGAAAAGTACAATGCTCATGAAACCCGTCGTCAGAGCGGTCAGAAGTTTTTTCATGGAATCTCCTTGTGTTTGCCGAGTGCCGGACGTGAGTGACGAATGAATGAGAAAAGGACCCGCACATGGAAGCTCAGCTGCGGGAAAAATGTTTCCATGAGAGCGTCGTTATCATGGATAGTTATTGACATGAAGTCAATATCTTTTTGTAATCAGTATGTTATGTATTGAAAAAATTTTCCGCAGGTCTTGATCAACTGAGATCGAGTCTCATGACGACTCTGGGCAGACGTTCCACGGAAGACGGAAGGCAGAAGAGCCGTTTCATGAAAAACGAAGTCCGGAGCATGGTGTCCTTCGGTAGGATGGGGGGTACCCAATATGAGACAGGTTCTGTCTCCGCCATGTCTCTGCACGGCGGCCATGTGGACGCAGGCGTCGTCGCTGCAGAAGCCAGAAGCACGTCCGGAAGCCGTTCCCGGTCGGAACCAGGGAACGGAGGCTTCTCCTCTCTGACGATGTGTATGACGGTATCGTCGCCGTCAGCACTGTCCGAACCGCCCATGAGGAGGATGAGGCATTGCTGCCCGCACCCGGCTGCCGTATATTCGGGAACGGCACGGCAGTATCGAACATATGATCATTGACGGCTGTGTTCGCCCCTCTGGTTTTGCAGTGCGCATCCGCCATGCTCGGGAATGAGGTTGCGTCCGCTCCCTGCTTCAGGCGTACCCACTGTCACGCGGGGTCTCCGTTTCCGTGTCTGGGCAGGGCGTGCATATTGAGAACGGCGCTGGGCTGCGCCAATCAGGGAGTTTGAGACTTTCTGGGCTTCCGCACCCGCATGTGCGCCGCGATCGGTGAATTCCGCATCGAATTTCGTGGCGGCGAGAAAGCCGCATGGTCGCGGACGAGAGCGTGATCCCTGTCGGCCCGCACGCCGACTGGACGGCAAGGATATGCCTTGCCTCCTCCATCCATCCGGCCGCGGCCATGGCGCTGGCTTCATGACGTTCTTTCTCGCCGGATCGGAAAAACAGTCGTACATTGTGCCGGAGCGTTCTACGCAGCCGGACGGGTTCATGAGCAAACCCTGCCCCACGACTTGTTTTGTCATGGCCGCAGGGATGAGAGGCCCTTCCTTGCATGCGCATATCCGGGATGGTCGATGTTCCGAATATCGACGGCGCCTGTGTCGAAGTGAAGCACGGTATGGACGGGAAGAGCGGGACGAATGTCCGCTCAGGCCGGTGACGTCTTCATTTGCTTCAGAAGAACGGGAGAAGCGCCTTCCTGCGCTGCTTTTTCTCCGCCGCGTGCAGAATGTCGGGGGCCGGTACATCCATGCCGACTTCAGGAGAAGAGACGCGTTCGTCGATCACGGGCGAGCGGCTGAAGGTTTCCGGCTCCTCGGAGATGCGGGCGGTTGTTCAGAATTCGGTCATGCCGGTGAAACAGTTTGCGGCATGCCGTCGGCGTTTCCAGGGTGATGTGGGGGAGAAGTCGTTCTTGGTCGGTACGAGAACGGAAGGAGGGGAAGAAATTTTCTTTCTTCCCCCCTTCGTTCAGATGTCGGCGTTCGTCAGATTCTCAGACTGTCTCGGATGTCGGTGAGGCGGTTGCGGGCAAAGAGCAGGTAGGAGATGATGAGTTCTCCGGAGTTGAAGGATGAGGTGATGTACATGGGATCATAGTTGCAGATGAGATCCATGTAGCGCATGGCCTCAGCCATGTTCTGCTCGTTGTTCTTGTTGCCGATTTCCGGATACAGTTCGTACATGGTCTTGAGATAGTCCCGTACCACGAGGATGACGCCCTGAGCCTCATAGATACGGTTGTCCAGCGTGTAGAAGGGCAGATCCTGGCTGTCGTTGAGTAGGCCGAGAGCGTAGCCGAATACCGTTTCGCCGAGAATGAGGTTGAAGGCCGAATAGATGTCGTCGGTACGGCAGTTGTAGGCGGCCTTGCCGGAAAGGAGATCCTTCTTGTACTGCTCGGTCATGGAGAGGGCCTTCTTGAAGGAGCCTTCCGCGGAAGGAATGAACAGCATGCCCCAGCGCTGGGGACTGATGGCGAAGTAGTTGAGACGGGCGTTGTAGAGCAGGTCGTTTTCCCGGTCGTTGTTGCCGAGCTTCGCGATCACCGTGGAGTAGTGATCGAAGAGCATCTTCGTGGCCACATAGGTGCCGAACTGACGATAGGCGCGGTTGTCCACGATCCAGCGGTTGAACAGAATGTCGTTGGCCGTCCAGCCGAAAGTGGAATCGAGTTCAGCGTTCATGCGGTTTGTCAGAGCGGAAAGCAGGGTGACTCCCTTTTCCTGTTCCGTCATGTTTTCCTTGATCTCCGCCTGATAGACGGGGAAGGTGACGGGATCAACCAGCGTATAGAGTTTCTGGGAACCCCACACGACGAACAGTATGCCGACAAACAGCAGAACCTGAATGCCGAGCGTCTTGGCTACGATGATGAAATGCCGCTTTTCGGGGTGAATCATGCGAGTCTCCTGAAGAGTGGTTTGGATGCTGATTTCCAGCGGGAAACACAGATGTTCCCTTCTTGAACATAATCATGTTCCCGTGTCCGTCCAGAGCCGTGAGCCTTTCGGCTGAGGCATCAGCGGTCAGAATACCCGGCAGCCGTCTTGGGTGATGACGGCCATGTATTCCCAGCGGGCGCCGCCCCATCCGGGGAAGTAGAGTCCGGGTTCGATGGTGACGATCATGCCGGGCTGGAGAGGCTTCGTGCTTGTCGGACTAAGACGCGGACCTTCATGGGTTTCGAGACCCACGCCGTGTCCCAGAGAATGGGTGAAATAGTCGGCCATGCCGCAGGATGCGAAGTAGTCCACGGCGATCTGATGCACATCTCTGCCCGTGACGCCGGGACGCAGGGCTGCGATGGCGCGGCGCTGCGCCTCCTGAACCCGGTTCAGCATTTCCGTGAAGCGTGGGGAGGGCTTTTCTCCTATCCAGTATGTGCGGGTCTGATCGGAGCAGTAGCGGTTCAGACGGCAGCCTTCGTCCACGAGCACCATGCAGTTTTCCGTAAATACGGAGGGCGTTTCCGGGGCGTAGTGAGGAAGCGCCGCGTTGGCGTTCATGGCCACGATAGAGGGAAAGCTCAGTTCCGAAGCGCCGTGTTCGCGGTAGTATTTTTCAATGGCCCATGCCACGGATCCTTCGTCCTGGCCGGGAACCAGCACGGAAGGCAGCCATCCGAGCATCTTGTGATTGAGAGCCACGGATTCGGCGATGAGACGTATTTCCTCTTCGTCCTTGACTTCGCGCAGTTTTTCCACAAGACCGTCGGCAGCCTTGAGAGAAAGTCCGGGTTCCAGACGCTGCACATAGCTCCATGCCAGATGCTCGGCCTCCATGCCGACGATTCCGGTACCGCACAATTGTTTGAGCAGTCCGTTGAGCGCCTCGGAGGAAGCGCCGCGGTAGATGAACACGCGTTCCCTGTCCCAGAGCTGAGCCGCAGCTTCTTCGTAGCGGGAATCGGTGCACAGCCAGTCCTTGCCGTTCTTCATGACGATGAGGCATCCCGAGCTTTCATTGCACTGGCAGTCGTGCAGCTCGAAGCCGGAAAGATAGAATCGGTTGGCGGGCTGAGAGACGATGATGGCGTCGAGTCCTTCCTCGTGCATGAGGCGGCGCAGTTTTTCTCTGCGGGCCTCAAAGGTTTCCTTGTTCATGATGTCCTCGTATGCTGCGCCGTTCGGCGCGTCAAAGGAGCAATGGCTCCGTGGTGCTGAATGATCGAGCACAGGAGTCGCCTCTTCTTTGTGGGAACGGATCCTGTTCCCATTCGGGACGATAAGGCTTTTTACCATAAAAGCCAACGTATCCTGTTCTGAAGCCGGGCGGGGGAGGAATGTTCATGTTTTTCGGCCGGAGGCGGCGGATGGTATGGGAGACACCGTCGATGAGAACGGAGCATGCACCGCCCATAAAACAGCATGATGCTGCCGACACTCTCGTTGCCGGTCAGGTAGGCTCCATCATCAAGGTCATGCCGGATCCGGACCACACGAAAAGCTTGATGATGAGAATGACGGAGGCACAGCAGTTTTTCTGCCGGCTTTCACCAGACATGCCCCTGCTGGAGGGGGCATGCCATGTCGGTTCCGATGAGGCAGGGAAAGAAAAACGCGGCATTTTCAACGAAGTGCCGATGACGTCATGTTTCGAAGAGCAGGGAAACTTCCGGAAACGTCCCCGGCATGGATCATTAACGCAAAGGGGGAAGAACGAAAGTCGTTCCGCTTTCGTCCTTCCCTCCGCCAAAATGTCTCATTCCGAAAAGAGTCGGTTATTCCGGAATGTTTTACATGTTACTTTCCGGCCTTCGCCTTCATCACCATGGCCTTGAAGTCGGTGAAGAAGGTGCGGCTGTCGGTGGGACCGGCGGCCGCTTCGGGGTGATGCTGCACTGTCATGATGGGCTTCGTGGGATGGCGGAAGCCTTCCAGCGTGCCGTCATTGAGATTCACGTACACCTTTTCCACGCCTTCGGGCGGAATGACGCAGAATCCGTGGTTCTGGGAGGAAATCTCGATGCGGCCGGTGAGCAGGTTCTTGACCGGATGATTCACGCCGTGATGGCCGAACTTCAGCTTGGTGGTGGTCCCGCCGAGGGCATGACCGAGAAGCTGATGACCGAGGCAGATGGCACCGATGGGGAAAATTTCCGCCATCTTGGCGATTTCTGCGATTTCCGGCTTGAGCGTGGCGGGGTCGCCGGGGCCGTTGGAAAGGAACACGCCGTCGGGGTTCACGGCCTTCACCTGTTCACAGAGGAAGGACGGGGGAACCACGAGAAGTTCCATGTCCTGCCGGCAGAGCAGGCGAAGAATGTTCCACTTGATGCCGAAGTCATAGACCACGATGCGGAGCGATTTGCCGGAGGGCCAGTCGTAGGAACCGTCGACGTTGAGCGTGACGGGAGCGGGACGGCCGGTGTTTTCGTCCCAGCGGTAGGGCTTGTCGGGGGCTACGCGGGCGACGAGGTTCTGACCTTCCATGAAAGGCAGCTGCTGCGCTTTCTTCACGAGCGCTTCGGGATCAAGAATGCTGGTGGAGATGCAGCCGCGCATGGCGCCGTTTTTACGAAGGTGCAGGGTAAGGGCGCGGGTGTCGATGCCTTCGACGCCGGGAACCCCCTGACGCATGAGAAAGTTGGGAAGACTTTCCGTGGCACGCCAGTTGGAAGGCTCCTTGCAGCATTCCTTGACGATGAGGGCCGACATGTGGATCTTTTCGGATTCCATGTCGTCGGGGTTGATGCCGTAGTTGCCGATGAGCGGATAGGTAAGGCACACCATCTGACCCGCATAGGAGGGGTCGGTGAGCAGTTCCTGATAGCCGGCCATGGCGGTATTGAAAATGACTTCGCCGCCGGTCAGTTCAATGGGACCGGTGAAGGATTCCCCTTCAAGAACGAAGCCGTCTTCGAGGGCGAGCAGAGCTTTCATGCGCGTTCTCCTTTGGGCGATCCGGCATAGTAGTCCTGGAGGCATTCCACGTGGAGGGCCTCGTTCTGCTGATGCTGGATGGCGCGGGCAATGGCGCGGGCGCCGGAAATCGTGGTGGTAAAGGGCACGCCGTAATGCAGCGTAGTCTGACGGATGGCGCGTGAATCATGGGTGGTGCGCTTGCCGGACGCCGTGTTGATGACCATGGCGACTTCGCCGTTCTTGATCATGTCCACGATGTTCGGGCGGCCTTCATGCACCTTGAGCACGGGCTGCACGTCGAGTCCCGCGTCCTTCAGCAGTTTGGCCGTGCCGCGCGTGGCGAGCAGTTCGAAGCCGAGGTCGGCGTACGATCTGGCAATGGGAACCACGAATTCCTTGTCACGGTCGTTCACGGAAATGAATACCTTGCCGGAGGAAGGCAGTGTCTGACCGGCGCCGAGCTGGCTTTTGAGGAAGGCTTCGTCGAAGGTGCGGGCCACGCCCATGACTTCGCCGGTGGAACGCATTTCAGGTCCGAGCAGGATGTCTACGCCGGGGAAGCGCTTGAAGGGGAACACGGCTTCCTTCACGCAGACATAGCCGGTCTTGCGCATGGACCAGGGATCAAGCTCCTTCAGCGTCTTGCCGAGCATGATCTGGGTGGCGAGGCGGGGCAGCGGCACGCCGGTGGCCTTGGACACGAAGGGGGCGGTGCGGGAGGCGCGGGGGTTCACCTCAAGGATGTAGATCTTGTCGTCCTTGATGGCGAACTGAATGTTCATGAGGCCGACCACATGCAGTTCCTTGGCAAGTGCAATGGTCTGACGGCTGATTTCCTGCACGATGCTGTCCGGCAGGGAGTAGGGCGGCAGAGAGCATGCCGAGTCGCCGGAATGGATGCCTGCGGCTTCGATGTGTTCCATGATGCCCGCCACGTACACATCCTTGCCGTCGGCCAGAGCATCCACGTCCATTTCAATGGCGTTTTCAAGAAACTGGTCGATGAGGATGGGGTGCTCGGGAGTATCCGTGCCCACCACGTTGCGGAAATAGTCGTCGAGATCGTCGGGCCCGTAGCAGACCATCATGGCGCGGCCGCCGAGCACGTAGCTCGGACGCACGATGATGGGGTAGCCGATACGGGCGGCTTCTTCCTTGGCCACGTCCAGCGAGATGCATGTGCCGTTCTGTGGCTGGAGAAGATGCAGCTTCTGGATCAGCGCCTGGAAGCGTTCGCGGTCTTCGGCACGGTCGATGGCATCGGGGCTGGTACCGAGGATCGGCACGCCGGCACGCTGCAGCGGCACGGCGAGATTCAGAGGCGTCTGGCCGCCGAACTGAACGATGACGCCGTCGGGCTGTTCGGTCTTGACGATGTGCATCACGTCTTCAAAGGTAAGCGGCTCGAAGTACAGGCGGTCGGAAGTGTCGTAGTCGGTGGACACGGTTTCGGGGTTGGAGTTCACCATGATGGCTTCCACGCCCTCGTCGCGCAGGGCGAAGGAGGCATGACAGCAGCAGTAGTCGAACTCGATGCCCTGACCGATGCGGTTGGGGCCGCCGCCGAGAATGATGACCTTCTTGCAGTCATGGACGTCCAGTTCCCGGCCGGTCTCGTAGGTGGAGTAGAAATAGGGAGTATACGCCTCGAATTCCGCGGCGCAGGTGTCCACGAGATAGTACACCGGTTCGGTGTTCGTGGCCTTGCGCAGGGCGGCAACGTCGCTTTCGGGACGCTTCCACATCTCGGCGAGCTGTTTGTCGGAGAAGCCGAATTCCTTGGCGCGGCGCAGTAGACGGACGAGTTCGGGGTTGTCCGGCGTCATGGAGTTGCCGAGAGCGAAATCGCGCAGATCGCCCTCCATCTTCACGATGTCGCGGATCTGACGCAGAAACCACAGGTCGATGGACGTGACGGCATGGATCTCTTCCACGCTCATGCCTGCAAGAATGGCGTGACGCAGGGCAAAGATGCGCTTGGAGTTGGGGATGCGCAGCTTGGCCATGATGTCATCCATGGAGGGCAGTGCGTCGCGGAAGTGGCTGCCGAGACCGGGAGCGCCGACTTCCAGAGAACGAAGTCCCTTCTGCAGCGCCTCCTTGAAGGTGCGGCCGATGGCCATGGTTTCACCTACGCTCTTCATGGAGGTGGTAAGTTCGTCCTTGGCGCCTGCAAACTTCTCAAAGGTGAAGCGGGGAATCTTGACCACGCAGTAGTCGATGGCCGGCTCGAAGCTGGCCATGGTTTCGCGGGTGATGTCGTTGGGAATTTCGTCCAGCGTGTAGCCGATAGCCAGCTTTGCGGCAATCTTGGCAATGGGGAAGCCGGTAGCCTTGGAGGCCAGCGCGGAGGAGCGGGATACGCGCGGGTTCATTTCGATGACCACAAGCTCCCCGTTTTCGGGGTTCAGACCGAACTGGACGTTGGATCCGCCGGTTTCCACGCCGATTTCGCGCATGATGGCGATGGAGGCGTCGCGGATCTTCTGGTATTCCACGTCGGTGAGCGTCTGTACCGGGGCGACGGTGATGGAGTCGCCGGTATGCACGCCCATGGGATCCAGGTTTTCAATGGAGCACACGATCACGCAGTTGTCCTTGCGGTCGCGCATGACTTCCATTTCTATTTCCTTCCAGCCGAGAACTGACTGTTCGATCAAGACTTCGCTGGTGAGGGAGGCGTCGAGACCGCCGGCGGCGATTTCCTCCAGATCTTCCTGGTTGTAGGCCACGCCGCCGCCGGAACCGCCCAGAGTGAATGCGGGACGGATGATGAGCGGAAAGGGCATTTCCGCTGCAATGCGGCGGACGTCTTCCATGTTGCGGGCAATTTCGCTGCGGGGCACCTTGATGCCGATGTTTTCCATGGCGGCGCGGAACAGCTCGCGGCTTTCAGCCTTTTCAATGACCTTGGCGTCGGCGCCGATAAGTTCGACGCCGCATTCGCTGAGCACCCCCATCTTTTCCAGGGCAAGAGCGGTGTTCAGGCCGGTCTGACCGCCCAGCGTGGGCAGAATGGCGTCGGGCCTCTCCTTGCGGACGATGGCGGCCATGGTTTCAGGTTCGATGGGCTCAATATAGGTCCGGTCGGCAAGACCGGGGTCGGTCATGATGGTAGCCGGGTTGGAATTGACAAGGATGACTTCGTACCCTTCTTCCTTGAGGGCCTTCACGGCCTGGGTACCGGAATAGTCGAATTCACAGGCCTGGCCGATGACGATCGGGCCCGAACCTATGACCATAATGCGCTTAAGGTCTGTACGCTTAGGCATATTCCGCTCCTAAAGTGGGTTTAAACTTGCGTATGATTACACGTTGGTCTGAGATAATCAAGCGTCGTGTGTCATGTCTGGACGGAGCCTGTTGTTTTTATTGTATCTTTTTATGAGAAGGCTTTTGACCGATGAACGGTCGCAGAAGAAGAGGCGCCTGTGCATCATGACGGCGTCAGTTTCGGCGCAGACCGACGGCGGAGCCGGAAATTCCGGTGATGAACGGAAACGGCGTATCCTCGGAATGCTTGCGGAACATGACAAGGGCCGCGGTCGGATCCGCGGCCCCTCTGCGTCATGCTTCGTCACGTCTGGCGATGACGGTGTGTATCTGCTTTGCGTCTGCGTCGGCGATGGTGAACAGCCAGCCTCCGATGTGAAATTCCTCGTCCTTCTGGGGAACGTGGCCGGCGTCGAGGCTGAGATATCCTCCGATGGTATCCACCTCATCCGATTCCAGATGAATGCCCAGCTCTGCCAGCTCTTCCAGATAGGCGCGGCCGGAAAGCTCGTATTTGCCTTCCTCAAGGGGACGGATGTCCTCTTCCTTGGGCGCGTCGTGTTCATCTTCGATGTCTCCCACGATGACTTCCAGAAGGTCCTCGATGGTGGCCAGGCCGGAGGTTCCGCCGTATTCGTCCACCACGATGGCCAGATGATTCTTGCGGCTGCGGAATTCCTGAAGGAGCTCGCTGGCAATCTTGGTTTCGGGCACAAAGAAGGGCTGACTCATGATGCTGTCCACGGGGGAGGTCTGCAGTTCCGTCTTCATGAGGGAGCTGAGCATATCCTTTGCATGAACGATGCCTATGATGTTGTCGCGCGTCTCTTTGTAGATGGGAAGTCTGGAATGGCCGGTTTCCACGATCGCGCCTGCGGCATCAAGAATGGTCGTGCCTGAGGGCAGACAGTCGATGTCCGTGCGGGGCGTCATGATGTCCTGCACCTGAATTTCATCCAGGGAGAGGATGGAAAGCAGCATGGAACCTTCTTCCGCCTTCAGCTCGCCGTCTTCGCGGGCCTCGCGGATGGCCTGTTCCAGATGATCTTCCGAGGATTTGCCGGAAAAGAAAGAACCAAGTTTAGACCACAGGGTACTGTGGGATTCGCCGTCCAAGACGATACTCCTTCCAAGAGGGTTCAGGCCGGAAACAGAGACCATGCCGCAGGGACAGGCGCCGAAAACGATCGGCTCCGGCACAAAAAAGGCCCGCATATCGGGCAGACGTTACGGGAACACGAGAAAGCTTTCCGCAGAACATGCGGCAACGGAACATGATGAACGGATCCTTTTCCAGAGGCGTCACGAGGGGAACGTCGGAGGACTGACAGCCGGAGTCTTGCTTTTCGGAAAACTCGCTGTCGCAGCTGTACAGAGTTGTGGAACAGGTATCGTTCATGGCAGATCCATATTTTAAAGCGGAGCCTAGCTTGTTCGGTGCAAAAAGGCAAGCCGCAGCAGGTTGCGGAGGCATTTTTCCGCATGGGCAGCGGGTCGGGAAGGTTGACCTTGCGCCCTGAAATCTATATATAGATGCAGCTGTGCCGGAATGGTGGAATTGGTAGACGCAGCGGACTCAAAATCCGCCGGCAGCAATGCCTTGTGGGTTCAAGTCCCACTTCCGGTACCAAAGAGTCAGTAGCGTATTGGCGTATGTGGTAGCAAAAAGCCTCATACGCCAATACTTTTTTAAAATTCATCGGTAGCGGATGGTAGCCAAGAGTAGCCTTGCATCGTGTAAAAAACTTGGTAGATTCCTTGGTAGCGATTCACGGGTGCCAAGTGTGAAGCTTGGCAGATGCCATGTTTCAGCACCCAAACGGCCCGCAAATTGTACCAAAAAAGGAAGTCGCTTTCATATAATCAAACAAAAACAGTATGATATATGAAAGAAAAATACCAATAGGAGCTTGGTATGCCTCTAAGCGATGCTGAAATCCGGGCGGGAGCACGAAAAAAGGCCAAGGGCCGCAAATCGGACGGCGGCGGCCTTTTTATTCAGGACTGGCGATATTGGCGCATGATGTACACGTTTGCCGGGAAGCAGAAAACGCTTTCCTTTGGCGTGTATCCCGACGTTTCCTTGCAGGAAGCGCGGGAGAAGCGGGCAGAGGCCAAAAAGCTGCTTGCTCTTGGTGTTGACCCCGGAGAAGAGAAAAAGCGCCGCAAGGAAGAGGCGAAACAGTCCGTCACAGGTGCGCGAACCTTCGAGAGCGTGGCGCGGGAATGGCTGGAAGAAGACAACAGGACGCACAAGGTGCGGGCCGTCACAGAGAAGCGCAAGCGGTATATCCTAGAGCATTACCTTGTGCCAAGCATCGGCCCTATTGCCTTTTCTTCTCTGACGCGCCCCATGCTGAAAACCTTGCCCGTGTTGAGAGAGCTTGAAAAGGATGGCAAGGCGGAGACGGTGCGGCGCGTGGTGAAGATGATTCAAGCAGTATGCAGGTTTGCCGTTCGAGACGGTATCCGGGATGATGACCCGTCCTTTTTTCTGCATGAGTGCTTCGTAAGGCCGGAGGTGACGCACAGGGCGGCAATCTTGGAAGAGGGCCGCTTTCAAGAGCTGATAGTAGCCTTGCACAGATATACAACGGAAGTTCCCGCCTTGTACTACGCCTTGCAACTTATGCCTATGCTGTTCACGCGAAACTCTGAGCTGTGCAACGCGGAATGGCAGGAAATAGACCTTGATGCGTGTGTGTGGACGATTCCCGCAATCCGAACAAAGATGAATCGGCCCTTTGTTATTCCGCTGCCGGAACAGGCGCAACAGATTTTTAGGGAACTTCAAGCGATAAGCCGCCGTGGCCGGTATGTTTTTGAAAGTCAACGCTCAAAAACGGGACATATTCGCATCGAGTCGCTTTCTATTGCCCTTCGCAATCTCGGCTTCTCCGGTGAGGAAATGACGGTGCACGGATTCCGGGCAAGCGCTGCCTCTTTCCTTGGCTCAAAATTTTCTTACCCGACGGACATAATAGAGGCGGCCTTGTCTCATGTTCCCCGTGTACCACTGGGAAATACCTATATCAGAACAGATTACCCGGAAGAACGAAAGAAGATGTATCAAGTTTGGGCGGACTACCTCGACACGCTCCGGGGGCGGCCTGTGTTGTAGGCTTTGCCCTGTCCTCTTCCTTTGCCGGTTTATTTCAGGCCCGTTGCCGAAAGGTGACGGGCTTTTTCTTTTGATAGAATCAGGCAAGAAACACCTCGCCCCGGTTCGCCAAGAATCAAAGCCCATTTCTAGGCGTTTCTGAAAACACATAGAAAAAAATATGCGTTGCGTTTACCGGATGTCATTTGTA
>CALUTB010000067.1 GCA_944323575.1 uncultured Mailhella sp.
AGCATGGAAAAGTCTGTTCATATGCATACGGATGACTTTTATCATTATCTGAGCAAAAACGCCATTCCTCCACATCTGCCGCAATCTAACGACCAAAACTTGGTAGTGATTGAGTCTTTCTTAGAAGCCGCAAAGCGGTTTGCTCGCGGTGGATATGATGTAATTGTAGATGGCATTATCGGCCCGTGGTTTCTGGAGCCGTGGCTAAATGTCGTTCAAGAGGGATATGAGGTACACTACATCATTTTGAGAACTAATAAAGAAGAAACCATAAAACGGGCGATTGGGCGCTCAAAATTAGATAGAGATACAAATATCGAATTGGTAGAAACGATGTGGGAACAATTTTGCAATCTCGGAATATACGAGAAAAATGTTATAGACACTACTAATCTTTCGATTAACGATACCGTTCTCACAGTAAAAGAAAAAATTAGAAATAAAACCTGTTTGCTACATCAATAACTTCGACATTTTGAACCATCGCAAATCCCGTCGGGGTCGTCAATGGTCGAATTGCGTCCCATGGTGGGATTGATTTCCGCCGGGGCGGAAATCAATCCCCTATTGCCTGGGAGCGTTTACGCTCCCAGGCGGTGGTCGAAACGGGTCTCGATTTGAGACCCATTTCGACAGAAACTTACATCAAATTGAGAGAAGTTTTGATTGTGGCCGTTTATGGCCTGAAACCCTTACAATTTCTCGGTTTTTGTGATACTATTTTGATACTAAGAAAGCGAACTGCCTCAAATAAGCGGGCAAAACATTAACATATTTGCGAATGTTTTGCCTATAAAATCACCCCAAATACACTCCCATGTACTTGAATTTGCCGAATGGGAATAATCCGACCATAGCCGTCCCCCAACCTTCGAGGAGAGACAAGATGTCCAACAATGTTCGCCCCGAATCCATGGCACGCATCAACAGTGAAGCTCTTGCCCGAACCTTCATCGACGAACAGGTCAAGGAACTCAGAGAACAGATCGGTGACAAAAAGGTCCTGCTCGCCCTTTCCGGCGGCGTGGATTCCTCCGTCGTGGCCGCCCTGCTCATCACGGCCGTGGGACGGCAGCTCATCTGCGTTCACGTCAATCACGGTCTGCTGCGCAAAGGAGAACCGGAACAGGTCGTTGACGTGTTCCGCAATCAGATGAAGGCCAACCTCGTCTACGTGGACGCCGTGGATCGGTTTCTGGACAAGCTGGCCGGCGTGAGCGATCCGGAAGCAAAGCGCAGGATCATCGGCGCCGAGTTCATCCGCGTGTTCGAGGAAGAGGCCCGCAGGCAGGAAGGCATCGAATTCCTGGCCCAGGGTACCATCTACCCCGACATTCTGGAAAGCGGCACCGTCAAGGCACACCATAACGTGGGCGGACTGCCCGAAGACCTGCACTTCCGTCTGATTGAACCGCTGAAGTTTCTGTTCAAGGACGAAGTGCGCATGGTGGGCAAAACGCTCGGCCTGCCCGACGGCATGGTCTACCGCCAGCCCTTCCCCGGTCCCGGTCTCGGCGTGCGCTGCCTCGGTGCCATCACCCGCGACCGTCTTGAAGCCGTCCGCGAATCCGACGCCATCCTGCGCGAGGAGTTTGCCAAAAACGGTCTGGAAGGCAAAGTCTGGCAATACTTCACCGTGGTGCCGGACTTCCGCTCCGTCGGCGTCTCCGAAGGAAGACGTACCTTCGCCTACCCGGTGATCATACGCGCCGTGAATACCGTGGATGCCATGACCGCTACCGTGGAAGACGTTCCCTTTGCTCTGCTGCAGCACATCACGGACCGCATCACACGGGAAGTGAAGGGCGTCAACCGCGTACTCTACGATCTCACGCCGAAGCCCTCAGGCACCATCGAGTTCGAGTGAAACAATCTATTTATAGACAGTTGGCGGCACTCCAAAAGTGCCGCCAAAACTTAAACAAAAGCGGTTCATGAAATTGAAAAAAGCCAATAAGTTCGTATATAACTGGAGAGGAAAATCAGACTGAGAAATAGGAATAGCTTATCCAGAAACGAGGAAACAAAATTGAAAGCCAATAAATGTGAAAAAATAAATTTAGATAAATGGGATAGGGCTGAATTATTTAATGAATTTATAAATATGACTACATCTATCTACGATATGACGGTACGAATGGATGTTACCGGTCTTATCAATTATTGCAAAGAAAACAAGCAATCTTTTTTCATCAACTACCTTTATCTTGCATTGCGTGAATTAAATGCAATTCCAGAATTTCGCATGAGAATTCACAACGGAAAACCATATCTTTATAACCGAATAGATTGTAGCTTTACCGTAGCTAACAATTACGGATATTTTGTAAATCGCAGCGCGGAATTTACAGATTATAAAACATTTTATCAGAATGTTTCCATGATTGCTGAAAAAGCAAAAAATGAAAAAAACACACACCCGGAACAATCAGACCTTAACCGGACTGACCTGATTTATTTTTCCGTAATTCCGTGGGTAGATTATCAGTCTATGACCTTGCCGGTGCTCACCAATCCCCATGGTACAAATGACCAAACATATAACACAGTTCCATGTGTCGGCTGGGGTAAATATGTAGAAGAAAATGACCGCTACAAAATGTCCATGCACATAAAAGTAAGCCACGCTTTTGTAGATGGAAAGCCCTTAGCTGACGCATTTAATAATATCCAGACTGCCATCAATAAACTAAATTTTGAAAAATAGTTCGTTCCATCAATTCCAGTTTATAGCGTTTTGACAAGAACTAATCTGTTGCTTTTCTAAACAAAAATCCCTTATAATTTGAATCGGCGCATATTGCTGTCATCCGCAGTCGCAAGGCAAGCGTTATCAACTCCGATAACAAACTGATGACATCCGCCATATAGGCAGGATAATATGGATACGTCTAATAATCAAAAGCACCACGAATACGACAGTGAGTAGTCTCTAAACAAAATTGATTGGAATTTGTCGAGAGGGAATAACAAACACATCGCCCCGGATGTGGAAGGCTTCCGGGGCGTTGGTCATGCGGAAGACCGCATCCCGGAACTGGCCATGGCCGTTCATAGGCCGTTCCGCAGACAGGGAACAGGCACGGCGCCGACAACGGCCATGCACTGCAGACTGGAACACGAAGACTTTCATGCCGTCTCTCTTTCCGTGCAGAAGCAGAATCAGGCATACGCTCTGTACAGCGCCATGTGATTCACCGTCCTTCATGAACACGGTGAAGACTGCATCATGCTCCGACCTCTTCGTCATGTATGATCGCAGAAAAACGGAAAACGCAGCGCACGGCCTACTGCCGGAAGCAGCAGATTCAGTCCGCATGCAGGCGCATATCCGGACCGGTATCGGAGATTTTGGCATGAATTTCTTTCACCGCGTATACGACATTGTCCGTTCGATCCCTTCCGGAGCGGTCGCCAGCTACGGACAGGTCGCCTTTCTTGCCGGAAACCGGCATATGGCACGTCAGGTCGGCTGGGCGCTCCACTCCTGCCCCGAAGACGTCCCCTGGCACAGAGTGGTAAAAAAAGACGGGTCTCTCCCCGAATTTTCCAGAGAATCGTCCCTCCGACAAAGGCTGCTGCTCGAACAGGAAGGAATTCTTTTCGACGAAGACGGACGCGTGTCCCGCATCTTCTTCGGAGGCTGTCCGGACGATGGGAAAAAAATTCGAAAATCTTGTCGTACACACGCTTCAAAGCATGACGGAAGCTCATGATGCACTTGAAGGCGCAACAGCGATATGCTACCGTCCAATGCTGACGGAGAGATAACCCTCGTGAGGAGTTTTTATAGATGTTTGGCATCGGCAGCACAGAATTGCTGGTCATCCTGGTCGTGGCGCTTCTTGTTCTCGGACCCAAGAATCTGCCCAAGATCGCCCATACTCTTGGTCGCGCCATGGGCGAATTCCGCCGCGTATCCACAGAATTTCAGCGTACCCTCAATACGGAAATAGCCTTTGAGGAACAGGCGGAAAAGGCCAAGACCAGAAAGGCCGAAGCCGAAAAGGATCAGACGACTTCCGGCTCGACCGGCAGCTCCGTTTCGGATACGGAAAACAAAGCCTGAACGGACCAGCCGCATGGAAGAAAAAGATTATTCACACTTCCCCGAAGCGGGGGAACATCTGCATGATGCCGACTCCCTGAAGAAGGAGCCTGATCTCGCATCCTATTATGCTGCCGCCGCCTCGGCAGCGGCCTCCGGCCGCGAATTTCATGAGGAAAAGATCGGAGACGACGCCTCGGAGATGAGGTCCCCGGAGTCCGACACGGACGAAGAAAAAAACGACGCTGCCGACGCGGAAGAGGCTCCTGCCGAAGAGGAAAACAAAGACGCCGTCTCCGCTCCGGCAGAAGACGACTCCAACGACATTTCCGATGACGGCAGTCCCCATGGACCTCTCGACATTCTCGCCGGGAAGGACGACGAGCCGGAAGATAATAAGGAGGACAGGAATGTTCCGACGGAAAGAGAGCCGGTCCCTCCTTATGAGAATACTCCGGCCTATGCCGCCTTCCAGGCGCCGGAAAAATCCGGAAGCGAGGATGAGGAACCGGAAGGGGCTGAAGACGATGAACCCATGAGCATTCTCGGCCATCTCAACGAGCTGCGCCGCCGCCTTTTCCGCATCGTCATCATCGTCATTCTCGGATTCGTGGCCTTCTACGGCGTCTCCGAGCCTTTGTACGGTTTCCTTTCCGCGCCGCTTCAGGCATGCATGCCGGAGGGCAGCAAGCTCATCTACACCTCGCCCCAGGGCGCATTCTTCACCTACATGAAGGTGGCTCTCGTGGCGTCGCTTTTCGGTACAAGTCCCTTCAGCTTCTATCAGCTGTGGGCCTTCATTGCGCCCGGACTCTATCGAGAGGAAAAGAAAGCCATTCTGCCGCTGGCCTTCTGTTCCTCAATATTCTTCCTTGCGGGCGCGGCCTTCTGCTTCTTTCTGGTCTTCCCCATCGCCTTCCAGTTCTTCATGGGCTTTGCGACCGATACCATCGTCCCCATGATCTCGGTGGAAGAATATCTCAGCTTTGCCCTCAAGCTGCTGCTGGCATTCGGCATTGTCTTCGAAATGCCGCTGTTCGCGTATTTTCTCTCGCGGTTCGGTCTTCTTACTCCGGAGTTCATGCGCCGCACCCGCCGCTATGCCATTCTGGTCATCTTCATCGTCGCCGCCATACTCACGCCGCCCGACGTCTTCTCCCAGTGCCTGATGGCCCTCCCCATGCTGGTGCTTTATGAAGTGAGCATATACGTTTCGGCCATGGCGTACAAAAAGAAAGAAGACAAGACCGAGCCTCAGCCCGCCCCGGACGACGAAGATGAAGACGAGGAGGAGGAAAAGCCGTGATGCAGACCTGCTCCCCGCGTACTGCGTCCCTCTCCCGCTCAACAGGCGAGACTTCGGTCAAGTTGGAACTTGCGCTGGAAGGTACGGGTCAGAGCACGATTTCCACAGGCTTCGGCATGCTCGATCATATGCTGACGCTCCTTGCCTTCTGGGCGCACTTCGATCTTCGTCTGACCTGTTCCGGCGACATGCACGTAGATGCGCATCACACCACGGAAGACGTGGCGTTGTGTCTCGGCAAAGCGTTGCGCGACGCTCTTGGTGACAGAAAAGGCATTGCCCGTACCGGCTGGGCCAGAGTGCCCATGGACGAAGCTCTTGCCGACGTGACCGTGGATCTGTCCGGTCGATCGTGGCTAGAATTCCGCGGCGACGAATTGCTGCCTCCCGTCATGGCCGGCGAGGAAAAAGACGTGTGGCGGGAATTCTACAAGGCATTCGCCTCGGCCGCGCAGTGCAATCTCCACATTTCCTTCCACTACGGCAAAAACGGACATCATCTGCTGGAATCCGCCGCCAAGGGTCTGGGACTTGCGCTGGCTCAGGCTGTGCGACGCAGCGACGACCGTATGCCCAGCACCAAAGGGAGTCTCGACTGATGCCTTTCCGCCATCTTTTTCTTGTCCTGTGCAGCCTCTGTCTCCTGGCAGGCTGTCAGAAGGCCCCTGAGCAGCAACGCCTCATCATGCCGGATCTGGTGGTTGCCATAGCGCCTTTCACACAGCCTACACAGACCACCGAACTGCTCTCCGGCTTCATTCCCGAAGATCAGAAAAAAATCCCGGAGCAGACACTCGACGATTTGGACGCACTTTTCCGTGCCAAACTGGACGGATCAAAGCATCCCTACGTCTTCCTGAGCAACGCTGATATCAGTGGAGACATGGCAAGAGACGCCCGCGGTCGGCGCAGCGCTCTCATCACATGGGCCGAACATGCCAGGGCTGCCGGTGCCGACATGATCGTCGTTCCCCAGATCATCGCCATGCAGGAACGTGTCGGCGGCAAAGCCGGCGTCGTTACGGCCGCAGCTGTCAACGAAGACTTCTATCTCATCGATGCGCGCGACCCCGTCACGCTTGTCATGCGCAGTCATTTTGCCGAAGAGCAGAAACCTCTTGCCAACGATCTCACCAAAATAGGCGCTTTCTTCCGACGCGGAGGCGGCTGGGTCACGGCACAGGAACTGGCGGCGGAAGGCATGGACAAGGCCGTGAAGGAATTCGGATTATGATCATCTTTCCCGCGGTAGATCTCCAGAACGGCAAGGCCGTGCGCCTGAAACAAGGCAAGGCGGAAGAATCCACGATTTTCGATGACGACCCCGTGGCCGCAGCGCTGCACTGGCAGGAGCAGGGTGCCGAATGGCTGCATCTTATCGATCTCGACGGAGCCTTTCAGGGAAGAAGCGTCAACACTGATATCGTGGCACGCATCAGCGGCACGCTGAACATCCCCATCGAACTCGGCGGAGGCGTACGCGATGAAGACGCCGCCCGCATGTGGTTCGATGCCGGAGTGACAAGACTCATCATCGGCACCATGGCGCTTGAAAAACCCGCGGAATATGCCAGACTCTGTTCCCTTTTTCCCGGAAAAATCGGCGTTTCCCTCGATGCCGTGGACGGACGTCTCAAGACGCACGGCTGGGTCACCGACGCCGGGCTTACGGTCGATGAAGCGCTGCCCCGCCTGATCGGTGACGGCACGGCCTTCATCATCTATACCGACATTGCCAGGGACGGCATGCAGAGCGGCGTGAACATGCCCATGCTCTCCCGTCTTGCCCGTGTCAGCCCCGTTCCCGTCGTGGCTGCGGGAGGCGTGACAACACTTAACGACATCAAGGCGCTCTACCCTCTCAGCGTCAGCGCCAATCTGGAAGGAGCCATTTCCGGCCGCGCCATTTATGAAGGCACGCTCAATCTGCCCGAAGCCATGCAATGGATCCGGGAACAGAAGGCCTGACCCAAACGTATTTGAACAAAAAAGCCCCTCGTCCGAAGCAACGAAGGGGCTTTTTCTTGTGCTCCGAACCACAGAAGCAAGAGACGGAAAACGCAGAGGAAGACTTGCCTCTCTCCCGGACGGCTGCCGCAAAAATCCGCCATGCCGTAAGAACATGAAAACGACATTTTCCGTTCATATCCGGGCAACAGCAGATTGGTAAAAGAATATCGGACACTGTCTGCGCTCTCCCGGCCTCCTGCCTCCCTTATTTTTCCGATCTCAGGATGCCCGACACTTATTTATCGTGTCCCGGAGTTTTACATGCACATCCTCTGCTGCGGCGGCATCGGCGAACACGGAAGAAGCTGTCTTCTACTGAAGGCCGACGACGGCTCATGCCTCATGGTGGACTGCGGTGTCGCCCATGAGCTTACGCCCGGTCATCCCGGTCGCTATCCCTCTCTTCCCGCCGATTTGCCCGACGCTTTCCCCCTTCTTCTGACCCATACCCATGAAGACCACGTAGCGGCCGTCCCCCGGCTCATTGCCGAAGGCTACCGCCCGCAGGTATACGCATCCTCTCTTACGGCCGAACTTGCCCCCGGCTACTGTCGCACCTGGCTCAAAACCGTGGACAAGGCCATTGCAGCATCCGGAGGTCAACGGCCCTACAGCGAAGAGGACATTTCCGCCATTGCATGGCATATGTTGCCCCACGACGGAGCATGCCGCATCGGCCCCTGGACGCTGCGGCACGGCATGGCGGCCCATGCGCCCGGCTCCTGCTGGTTTCACCTGTCCCATGCAGAGCGCCCTTCCTTCTCCATAGGCATAAGCGGCGACTGGACCACCAAAAGCGTGGTCTATCCCTCCCCCGAATTTCCTTCTTGCGATCTTTTCATTACCGATGCATCCGGCTCCGAAAAGGACGATGAAGGCAGAGAACAACTGGAAACGCTGCTGTCGTGCTTTCGGGAAAGGCCTATTCTTCTGCCGCTGCCCGTCATCGGCCGCTCTCAGGAAATGCTGGCCGTCATGGCGTCCATGCCGGAGCTTACCGGTACGGCCGGAGCAGTCGTCATGGATAGAACGCTGGTGAACGGACTCGACATCTGGCTGAAGGACAAAAATATTTCCGCCCGGGGACGTGCAACCCTCATACGGGCAAAACAGCTTTTTGAAAGCGGTCAATGGGTTGCCGTTTCACGAGCGGAGGACATTCCCCACGGCCCCCGCGTCATCGGCGCGGCAAATGCCATGCTCAGCAGCGGCCTTTCCGCTGCCGCAGGCAGACAAGTGCTCGCCGAAGACGGCCTGATTCTCTTCAGCGGACACGCCGCTCCGGGCACGCCGGGACGACAGCTTCTGGACAGCGGCCATCCGCAGAGCCGTCGTCTGCCGTGGAAGGTTCATCCTTCCATACACGACGTGGAAAAGGCGGCATCCGCCGTCCGTCCTTCCGCCATGATTCTCGTTCATACGCCTCTCGACAAGGCCCGGAGCATGGCAGCGCAGCTCGAATCCCGCTGCGGAACAAAGGTGTTCGCCCCTGCCGTCGGCGATATGCTGACGATCTGAGTCTAGGCTGTATATCGGCGGCGGTCGAAGACGTCCGACTCTCAGCGATTCACGCCTCGCGCAACCACTTCCGATCCGCGGAAACTCCGTCGTCAGGAAGGAAGATGCGCGGCTCCCTCATGCTTTAATGCCATAAAAATGTAGTCATTTTAATTAATTGATGCATATTCGGCATCCTGTTGCATTTAATTGACGCCTTTCAATGCGGCGAAAGGTGTACCTCTTCACGACAATTGTCCTACATTCCGATACCAACTCATATTGCTTCGATGCGGAAGACAGGCTCTGAAAACCCTTCCCATATTCTGACAACTTGTTGAGCAACTTCTTCCATTCAACATTCTCTTCGAGAGAACATATGTTTTCTCTCTATTCATCCCTGCCGCTCTCCTCATCACAGGTCTCATTTGAAACCTTTATTTTTCCCCGGGTCCCGGATAGTTTAATATAACAGCATTCCGCTCGTACAGGGTTCACTTTTCAACCAATGGTCGAAACAACACCCTGTCTCTACCATATTCATACCCTTTCATTCGCATAATTTTCGTAACCTCTCTCCTATAACTCTTTTCTCTATAGAAAATCTGTCTGCGATATTTCGGTGCAAAGACTATGTGATATTTGCAGTTCCATTTCGTATGTGCCAACTTCTTTGTGTTACCCATTGTGACCTCCTTTTGATTTGCTTGTGGGCGCAGTTGCCAGACCGCACCTTTTTCCTAGCAAATCAAAAGGAGTGTTCATAACATACGCATAACTATAAGTTTTCGGGCTCCTCCAGCCTAGCTGTTTTTTTTCTTTTAACCAAAAAACGCAGCACCTCACCTGAAGCGCTGCGTTCATCCGTCGATGTTCTCCGGATCATCTACCGTTTTACGGCAAGCAACAGCACGGATCCGATGACCAGCGCACAGCCCACCCACCCAATGAAGGAAAAATTTTCATTCCAGAGCCACCAGCACAGAAGCGTACTGACCACCGGTTCCAGATTTCCCAGAATGGCGGCCTGCACGGGAGAAAGATGCCGCAGCGACTGACCGTACAAAAAGTAGGAAACATAAGTGGATACAAAGCTGAGAATGAAAAGGGCCGTTACGGCATGAAGCGAAAGGCCATTGAACGTAGCGAAGAAGGAAAGCACCAGTGCAGCAGGAAGGAACGTGAAGGCAAACAATGCCTGAGTGGAATAACGGTCCTTGTACCATGCAAAGAAAAGAAACTGAAAGGCGTAGGTAAATCCGGAAAGAAGTCCGCAACCGATGCCGATATAAGAGACTTCGCCGCCGAGACTGCCGCCGGACAGGCAGACCAGACTTGTGCCCATCATGGCCAACGTCAGCGCGGCGAGCTTCGCCTTATTGATCGCCTCATGGAACAGAATCCGGGAAAAAAGCGCCACCCATGCCGGAGCCGTGAACATGAGGATGATGGCGATGGCGCCGCCGCTTTTCTGAATGGAAATCTGCAAAGAAAGAATGACGAGAGAAACATTGAAGGCGCCGAAAAGTGCCATGCTTACAAAATCCCGCCCGGAAACCTTCAGCCCTCCGCGAAGCAGCGCATGCACAAGAAAGCACAACCCGGAAATGGTCATACGCCAGAAGGCTACCGAGGCGGGATCCATACCCTCGGCAAAACATACACGGGAAACCGGACCGATAATGGCCCATGCCAGAGCGGCCAGTACGCAGTAAATCGTACCTATCAGGAAACCGCGACTGCTGAGATCTGCCTTCATGACCTATTTCTCCAGTATTCCGGAACAAAGTGCGCTGACTCCCGCCAGCCGGCTGAACCGCCCGCACGCCAGTTCCAGAGCCTTTTCCAGATGTCTGCGGGCGGAAAAAGAATAGATGACCGTCAGAATTCTGCGACTTTCAAAAGTAACCATGGCCCGCGTGGAATCGCTGCTGGGACTGCCGACGGGTCCGGCCGCGTCGGCCAGAAGCGGCATATATCCCAGATCCACGTTACCCTTGCCGATACCGGCATAGCATTCCCCAGGCAGACCACGACGCAGCGTTACCGTACCCTGCAGATGATCCCTGTCATACGACCCCAGAGAAAAGCCCGTTTCCAAAGACACCAGATTGTTCACGTCCACCACGGTATTGATACGGTAAATGTCCTTTCCCTGCCGGATGCGACGATACAGAGCCTCGGACGATACGCGCCAGCGCCCCGGATCCTTGCCGCAGGCGCGGTATCCCTTCCGGGATTCTCCAAGATTGGGCATCTCCGCCAGAGGCGTATGCTCCAGCTGTTCCCGCAGAACGGCAAGCACGGGTTCAAAGGCCGCCCGGATCTCATCGCCCGATTCCTTCGGTTCGGCCTCGTACGTCAGCCAGCCCAGCCGAAAATCCGGACAGAGAGAAAGTATTTCGTCATCCATACGCATATCGGGCGTCATGGTATCTGCTCCAGAATAGAAAATTTCAGCTCTATTTTAAGGATCATCACTTCGAGGCTACGTTGCGTCGCAAGCCTTGACGACAGCGCCCGAACAGCATCCGCCTAAAAGGGAGGGTTGAATGAGCCGTGAAGTTGCCCCGATATATGAAAAAAGCCGCCTGTTTACACAGGCGGCTGAAATTCTGGTGGAGATGAAGAGAATTGAACTCTTGGCCTCTTGAATGCCATTCCCTCTTTTCCTCTCTTTTCTAACACCGCCTTATCAAGTTTTATGTATAATTTCAATATATTACAAAATGGCGGTTTTCATAAAAAACTTACCTTGGATTTGAAAAACTGGCACAAAACTGGCACAACTCTTCTATCTTGGGAACTTGATTAGGGCAAGAGGTTTTAGAAGCATGAGCAAAGATGAAACCTGGATACGACTCGAAAAAGGTATCCGGTGCAAAAAACATCCTACAAGAAAGCATGGCGTCAAACCGGACACCTACTTTGTGCTCCGGTTTGCCGTTGATGGAAAAATGTATCAGGAAGCTCTTGGTTGGGCCTCAGAAGGAATCACTCTGGCTAAAGCCCGGGTGGAACTGGCTCGACTGAAAGAAGCCAAACGTCTCGGAGAAGGACCCAGATCATTACGGGAGCGAAGGGATATCGCTGAAGAGGAAAGAAAGGCCAGAGAAGAAGAGGAGCTTCAGAAACAGCGGAACCAGATTCTTTTTTCTGACTTCTGGACCAACACCTATCTCCCGTCTCAGCTGCATAAAGCCGACTCCAGTATGGTGTCAGAAAAAGCACTTTGGAAGAACTGGATCAAACCGGCTATCGGACATATCCCGGTTGCAAAACTCACGGAGGATGATCTTGAAAGCCTAAAAAGCAAAATGATCCAAAAGGGAAAAGCACCAGCGACCATCAAATACGCAATGGCTGTCATTTCTCAGATATGGACGAAAGCTATGGATAAAGGAATCGTCAGCACACCTTCTCCCACACAGAAAGTAATGCTGCCGAAAAAGGACAACCGAAGGCAACGGTATCTCAGCAAGGAAGAAGCCCATGAACTGCTGAAAAACCTGAAAGACCGGTGTCCAACCATACATGACATGGCTATCGTATCCATGGAGTGTGGGCTACGATTTGGTGAGATTACGGCACTGACCTGGGCTGATTGCGACTTTGAAAAACGCCAGCTGTTTATCCGAGACCCCAAGGCAAAAGCCAACAGATTTGCGTTTATGACAAAAAACGTCTACAGCGTACTCTCAAAACGGTATGAGAACAGAAGCGGAAACCTTATTTTTCCTGATGAAAATGGCAACAGGATGGCTAAACCTTCACATACATTCAAGCGTATAGCTGATGAACTGTTCAATAAAAACATATCCGATCCAAGATTGAGGGTATGTTTTCATAGCCTTAGACATACATTTGCTTCATGGCTTGTCGGTGGTGGAGTAAGTCTTTACGAAGTCAAAGAGCTTATGGGGCACGCAAGTATAGTCATGACTCAACGCTATAGTCATCTCTCTCCTGAAGGATTACGCGTAGCTATCAAAATATTGGAGGAATAACTTATAACGAGTCTTGACTAACTATACGAGAAATATACTGAATTTTATTATACAATGACGAGGGCATGGAAATACCATATCCTCGTTTTTTATCTGTAATTTTAGCATATGACAGTATAAGTTTTATAAAATAATTCTGATAACAACTATGTAATCAAATTATAAACATTCATTAAATAAAATTTTCAGTCACTCATCGATATGTACTTGCACTTCTGGAGACACAAAAGCTACTCTTCTGTCGATTCTATATATGATAACATACTAATATATATACATATTTTAATTTTTACAAATTTACTTGAAAAATTTGTCATAAAAATCTAAATTTCTTTTGCAGAGTCAGGATTACAACCTCAAATTGTTAAATGAGGTGTAATATGACCGCATCGGTACTTTACTCCAAACTGTCCATTAGTCTTAGTGATTACGAAACAAGAGCATCTCTTTCCAAAAAGCTTGCTTTGTGTGGAGTAATTATTTCTACTAAGACGATGGCAAACAATGATGCAGACAAGAAAAAGGAAGGAATAAAAAAGTCTTCTATTTCTCGTTCTAAGGTTTACTATGAGAAGAACGATATTCTTGAATGGGTAATCAAGAAATTCGGCTCATAGTTTTCCTGCATCATCTCGCTATTTATAGCTGACAGGGCAGAAAGTTGCCTGCGATGATGAACCAGTAGTGTTCTTCATTCGCTCTTACCGATAGCGGCATCTTGTTATGCCAGAACTAGGTTCAGGACTCATTAAATATAAAAGATGACAATGGCAGCGAGACAAATGGCCGAAAAGAACGTGTGGGCACA